>CAILJO010000090.1 GCA_903834635.1 uncultured Micrococcales bacterium
CAGCTTGATGTTGCTGTAGTCAACAAACTTGGCAGCCTGACCACCCTCGTGGGTAATGATCGGCTGAGCGCCTGGCGGGAAAGGCGGGGTGAAAGACTTTTCGGTGCCGAGAACCCAGGTCTGCTCGTCGGCCGTCATTGCCATGCCGTCGGTCGTGCGATAGACGATGACGGCGGCGGTGCCATCTTGGCTTGGAAGTGTCTTTAGGGCATTGTCAACGAGAACGGTTTCGTTGCTGTCTGGCAGACCGACTGTTGGAGCGGTCTCGCTCTTGACGCTGGCCAGAGGGCCCATGATGAGGCCGACGAAGGTGAAGGCGACCAAGAAGATGGCTAGGCCCGACCACTTGCCCGCGACAAGTTTGGCGAATGCGTTTTTCATGTTTCCCCTAGATAAAGAAGGCGTTGGTCATTTGACCCTAAAAGTTGAACACTTAGGTTCAAAAAGTATTCCCTGCAACCCTAGTTGCATCTTGCCTATCGGGTTTAAATGACGAAAGGGCGGGAGCAAGCTCCCACCCCAACGCGATGTTTGACTAAGCCAGAAGAGCCGCTGCGTCAACGCCCTTAGGCAACAAAACAGAATCGATGACGTGAATTACGCCATTCGATGCCAAAATGTCGGTTCCAATAACGTGAGTGGTTTTGTTCAAAACAACCTTGTCACCAACTTCGATGTCGATGGTTGAACCCTCGACCGTAGGGCAGTCACCACTGAAGACGTCAGCGGCCAAAACCTTGCTGCCTAGCACGTGATAAGTAAGAACCTTCACAAGAGTGGCGTGGTTTTCTTTTTTGAGCAATGCTGCAACCAGGCCCTCAGGCAGTTTGGCAAATGCCTCGTCATTTGGAGCAAAAACGGTGAAAGGTCCGGCCCCCTGAAGGGTCTCGACCAAATCAGCGGCTTTAACGGCCGCGACTAGTGTGCTGAATGTGCCCGCGTCGGTCGCTACTGCGACAATGTCGCGCAACTCTGCGTTGTCGTGGGTTGGGTTTTCGTGCGTGGTGTTCATTTGTTTCTCCTTAGACACACTCGAAAAAATTGTCATTTCGCGAAGCGAGATGAAACCCCGAGTGCTCTAGTGCTGAACCTACGCCTGTATGCCCGCGATAGCAAACGAGCAAGGTGAACATCTAAACTTGCTCACTGCCTGCTGCTCCAGCGCCTAATCGGTTACTCAGTTAAAAGAGAAAACCCACCCGTGGAGGGGTGGGTCTTCGTGGCTAGTGAGGGATTCGAACCCCCGAAGGCTGAGCCGGCTGATTTACAGTCAGATCCCTTTGGCCGCTTGGGTAACTAGCCGAAGCGCCTTCGCTCACCTGTAATCAGCTGAGCGAACACGCTTATAAAGAATACCTGAACTTAGGCACCCGCGCGAACCAACTATTGCTCGATAAACTTGGGGCATGGCTGATTCCTCATTTGACATCGTTTCTAAGGTCGACAAGATGGAGGCGGACAACGCCCTCCACCAAGCTCAAAAAGAAATTGAGCAGCGCTATGACTTCAAGGGCGTTGGTGCTTCGATCGACTGGTCGGGCGAAAAGTTGCTCATGAAGGCCTCGAGCGAAGAGCGCGTTAAGGCTGTGCTCGACGTGTTTCAGTCGAAGCTGGTCAAGCGCGGAATCTCGCTAAAGAGCCTCGATGCCGGTGACCCGTTTGCTTCGGGCAAGGAATACCGAATCGAAGCGAGCCTCAAGAACGGTATCGAGCAAGAGCAGGCCAAGAAGATCAACAAGATTATTCGCGACGAAGGCCCTAAGAGCATCAAGTCACAGATTCAGGGTGACGAGCTTCGTGTCAGCAGCAAGAGCCGCGACGACCTTCAAGAACTCATTGCGTTGCTCAAGTCGAGTGACCTTGACATCGACATTCAGTTCACCAACTACCGCTAAAAACGGGCGACGATGCCTGCCGGCGGCATCGTAGTTTTTCAAGGCTTGGTTTAAGCGACGTCGATTTCGCTGATTGGCCCGGTTGGCGGATAGGCCGCGAGCGATTGTTCGCGAATGCGCTTTGAGTGTCGTGCGACATAGGTCGAGATTGCTCCAGCGATAACGAACAACACCAACGGAAAAATCATCGCGGTGACGAGCCCGTTAACCTCGACCAGGCTGCCCATGAGGGTCTTAGCCAAAATCACGAACAGTGCATTCGCCAGGCTCATTCGCGAAAGAGCCTGAGCCGTCGACAGCCCGCGAACCTCACCCGCTGCGCTATAGAACGAGGGAACCATCGAGGCGATTCCGAGACCGGCGATCGCATAGAAAAAGACTTGGGTCCAGAGTGCGGCATCTTGGTTGGTTTGTGCGAGCGAAGCCGAGATGAAGGTTCCGAGAGCCATCGCAATCGATCCAACGAAACCGCCGACCGCCGACATGGTCGAAAAGTGGATGCGTTTGGTGAGTGGGGCGCTGGCGAAACGGCCGACGATCATGGCCGACACGAACACCGTGTAAGGAATCGCGCCGCGCGTGGCATCGACGTGAAGAACGTCGCGACTAAACACCGCGGTCCAGTCCATGATGACGAGCTCGGGGAACATGCCAGCGAAAAGTCCGATCGCCAAAAACCAAATGTACTTCGGAGTCTTGAGCCAACTGACTCCCCTGTCGCGATTGCTCTCAGATGCGTGGCCGTCTTCCGAAGGCTTGAGCAACTGGCTGCCAGCAATCTGAAAGACCACGCCACAAGCGATTGGCACAATCAGCAGGTGCAACCAAAGCGGCATAAAGCCAGCCAGAAAACCACTCAAAGCCGCCGAGATCGCAGCGCCGATTGACCAAGCTCCGTGAAAAGCGCCCAGGATCACCCGACCGAGTTGGTTCTGCAGCATCACGCCTTGCGCATTGAGGGCGATGTTGAAAGTGCTGAACGAGAACGATTGCAAAAAGATGACGGCAAAAAATAGCCAAGGCGAGGTGATCCAAGCTTGAGCGATTAGCACGGCGACGATCGCGAACGCCGAAGCGCGAATGATCGGGCTGGTGCCGAAACGTGAAACGAGGTGGTTGGTGAAAACCAACGGAACCAGTGAACCAAGGCCGGCAAACCCCATGATGGCGCCCCACTCGGCGAAGTTCACGTGAATCTGGTGGATTAGCTCTGGAATTCGTGGAAGCGTGGTGATGGCCGCAACACCCTGGGTGAAGAAGATTGCAAACAGCGCAAAGCGAGCGCGTTTCAGTCTTTCGGGCGAGAGGTTATTTGGCATTGAGGCTAAGCCTTGGCTGCCTTCAAGAAATCTTCGCGCTCGACCAGCTTGATTCGCTCGCGACCTTCGGCCTCGCCAAGCGCACGTTCGCGGGCGTCGATCCTCAGCCACTCTGGCCAGCCGACCACGTCAACACCTCGCGATTCGAGCAGGGCTTGCACGCCGGAGGCATCGTGGTTGGTTGGCTGCCACCAAAGCTCACGGTCGCCGATGATGTTGCCGATGGTCTCGAGGGCGTCGCTCTTGGTGTGGCCGATGAGGCCGATTGGGCCGCGCTTGATCCAGCCGGTTGCATAAACACCAGGGACCTGCTTGCCGTCTTCGAGCACGCGACCGCCGTCGTTTGGAACCACGCCGTGCTTGGCATCAAATGGAATCTCAGGCAGCGGCGAACCGAAATAACCGACGGCGCGATAGAACGCCTGGATAGGGAACTCGCGGAACTCACCGGTTGGCGTGACGCCGCCCTTGCCGTCGAGTTTGGTGCGCTCGACACGAAGGCCGGTGACCTTGCCGTTTTCGCCAATTAGCTCGACAGGCGAAGAGAAGAAGTGCAGGTGCAGGCGTCGAGGTGCACCGGTGTTCTGAGGCTCGGCGCGAAGAGCCTCGAGAGTGTTGACCATGACGCGAGTCTGGTTGTTGGTGTCGATGGCCTCTTGCGAACCCTCGTCGTATTGAAAGTCTTCGTCATAAACGATGCAGTCGACGCCCTCGATGTGGGTTGCCTCGCGAAGCTCGAGCGGTGTGAACTTGACCTGGGCAGGGCCACGACGACCGAACACGTGAACGTCGGTGACCGGAGACTTCTTGAGACCCTCATAAACATTTGCAGGGATGTCGGTCGACAACATGTCTTGCGGGTGCTTGACCAAAACGCGAGCGACGTCGAGAGCTACGTTGCCGTTGCCAATCACAGCAATTTCGCGAGCCTCGAGAGGCCACTCACGCGGAAAGTCAGGGTGGGCGTCGTACCAGTTAACAAAGTCGGCGGCACCGAAAGAACCGTCGAGGTCGATGCCAGGAATGTTTAGGTCGGCATCGCGAATCGCACCGGTCGCAAAGATCACCGCGTTGTAGTGCTGCTTGAGGTCTTCTAGGGTGATGTCTTTGCCATACTGCACGTTGCCAAAGAAGCGAATGTCTCCGCGGTCAAGAACCTCATAAAGTGCACGGATGATGCCCTTGATGCGCGGGTGGTCGGGAGCAACTCCGTATCGAACCAGACCATAAGGAGCAGGCAGCAAGTCGAATAGGTCGATGGCGACCTCGAAGTCGCGAAGTTCTGACTTGATCAAAAGGTCGGCGGCATAAATGCCGGCTGGGCCAGCGCCAACGATTGCGATACGTGCCTTAGACATGTGGTCCTGTTCTGGTTAGGGCAGGTGATTAGTTTGAGCGGTCAACGACGGCCTCGGCAAAGTTGCGCAGGGCATCTTTGACTGGGCTTTCGGGCAGTGAGGCAAGGTTGGCAACGGCTTCGTCGGCCCAACGCTTCGCTTCTTGATAAGCAGCTTCGGCAACTGGGTGTTCGCGAAGGCGTCGAACTGCCTCGTCGAGTTTGGCGTCGTCTTCGAGGCCACCATCAATTATCGCCAAAAGTTCGGCAGCCGCCGAGTCGGTCTTTGCCTGCTCGCGAAGCAGTAGCACCGGCAGAGTCGGCACACCGGCACGAAGGTCGGTTCCTGGAGTCTTGCCAGATTCGCCTTCTTCGGCAATGTCGATTACGTCGTCGATTAGCTGAAAAGCTACGCCGATCTTTTCGCCATACTGACGCAGTGGCTCAAGGTATTCGTGCGGGGCATCGGCGAACATCGCGCCAAGTTCGGCAGAGGCAGCAATCAGTGAGCCGGTCTTGTCGGCGAGAACACGAATGTAGTGAGCCAAG
>CAILJO010000091.1 GCA_903834635.1 uncultured Micrococcales bacterium
ATTGTCACTGCGTCGGTCACCTCGATCTCGGTCTGCAAAAAGTCGCCGGCCTTAACAGTCTCGTGAAGCGGCTCGATGTCAAAGCTGATCACCCTGCAGTCAAGACCCAAGGCTGCATCGACAAAAGACCCCGTTCCGCCGGCCGGTTCGACAACCGTGCGCGAGGCCAAATCGGGCACCAGAGCCGCGACCTCGTCCACCAGTCGCGAGGCAAGGGCTGGTGGCGTGTAGTACTGCTCTTTGCCCGTCACGCGGCGATTGCCGGCGGGCGTTTTCTTGAGTGTAGAAGCAGTCACTTGCTAAGAATATCGGTTAGTCTGAAACGCTGCCCCCACTTGGGGCAAACCCGTGCAAAACTCTCGAAACCCACAAGGATTCACTGTGCCTAAAACTAAAGCGAAAGTCACCGACGACTCATCGCCAGAACTCATGATTGTCGCCAAAGGCCTGACCAAGACCTACGGCGATTTCGTTGCCGTCGACGGCATCAACTTCGAGGTCAAAAAGGGCGAGGCCTTCGGGCTTCTTGGCCCAAACGGAGCCGGCAAATCAACCACCATGAAGATGATCGCCTCGACCAGCCAGCGCTCTGGCGGCGAGCTAACAATCCTTGGCAAAGACCCAAACCAGCACGGCCCAGAGATTCGCGCACACCTCGGTGTAGTGCCTCAGCAAGACAACCTCGACCGTGAGCTCAAGGTGTGGGAAAACCTCATGACCTACGGCCGATTCTTTGGTCTCAAGAGCGCTTGGCTCAAGACCAAAATCGACGAACTTCTCGAGTTCGCCCAGCTCGAAGATAAGCGCAACGTCAAGACCGAAGAACTGTCGGGTGGCATGAAGCGCCGTTTGACCATCGCCCGAGGTCTGGTCAACGAGCCAGAGATTCTCATGCTCGACGAGCCGACCACCGGCCTTGACCCTCAGGCCCGTCACATTCTCTGGGACCGCCTGTTCCGCCTCAAGGAAGTCGGCGTCACGCTGGTCATCACCACCCACTACATGGACGAAGCCGAGCAGCTTTGCGACCGCCTGGTTGTTATGGACAAAGGCAAGATCATGGCCGAGGGCAGCCCGGCCGAACTGATCAAGACCTACTCGAGCAAAGAGGTTCTCGAGGTTCGTTTCGGCAGTGACAACAACAAGACCATGGCCAAGCAGCTTAAGGGCATCGGCGATCGACTTGAGATTCTGCCCGACCGCATTCTGGTTTACACCGAAGATGGCGAAGCCGCCCTCAAGAAGATCCTCGCCGCAGGCATGCACCCAATCACCTCATTGGTGCGTCGCTCAAGCCTCGAGGACGTCTTCTTGAGACTAACCGGACGCACCCTGGTCGACTAATGAGCACGATTCACAAAAACTGGCAAGGCGCTGCCAAGTTGATTGACCCGACCACCCCGATGCGCTGGGGCGCGTTTTATGTCGCCGAGTTTCGCATTCGCGGCATGCTCAAGTGGGCTGCTGCGATTGTTGCTTTCGGCCTCGGCAACCCGGTCATGTACTTGCTGTCTATCGGTGTTGGCATCGGCGCGATGGTCAATAACTCCCAGGGCTCGCACGGCATCGATGGTGTTCCTTATCTGACGTTCCTTGCCCCGGCCTTGCTGGCGACGGCAGCCATTCAAGGTGCGATGGATGAAGTCACTTTTCCGACGATCGAGGGTTTCGTCTGGACCAAGATGTTCTATTCGATCAACAACACCGCGATCAGCAGCAAACAGATCGTCGATGGCGTCATGCTCTCGGCGATGGCTCGTTGCGTTTTGCAGGTCATGCTCTACGAGCTGATTCTGGTGGCCTTCGGGGCACTGCCGCTGGCATCGTTGCCGATTCTCACGCTCGCCAGCCTGCTCGCGGGTTGGGGTTTCGCTGCTGTGATGCTTTCGGTGACGGTCTTCATCAAAGATGACGACGGCTTCTTTGCCATCGTTGGTCGTTTCATTTTGACGCCGATGTTCATGTTCTCGGGCACCTACTTTCCGCTAGCGGCTCTGCCAATTTGGTTGCAGTGGATTGGCTGGGTGTCGCCAGTTTGGCACGCCACCGACCTTGGTCGCGCGTTGAGCTACGGGCACAAAGTTGAGCCTTGGTTGCTGGTCGTGCACGTGGTCTATTTGGCTGCGATCGGTGTGGTCGGCATGGCAACCGCTTATCCGCAGTTCAAGAAGAGGTTGGCAGAATGAGCCTGATCAACACCGGTGTCGACTCGGCCATCGCAATCGCCGAGCGCCGTCGAGGCAAACTCGGAGCGGCACTGTTCGCTGGCCGACCTGAGTCGGTTTTCTTGCGCAACGTTTATGCCCTCAAGTCGAGCAATTGGTTGGTGGTGCTCAGCGGCTTTGTCGAGCCGGTGTTCTATCTGCTGGCCTTCGGCTATGGGCTGGGCAAGTTGATTGGTGGCATCACCGATGCCTCCGGCAACCCAATCCCTTACGCGGCTTACATCGCCCCCGCCTTGTTGGCGACGAGTGCGATGAACGGCGCCATCTATGACAGCACCTGGAATGTCTTCTTCAAGATGCACTTTGGCAAGATTTATCAGGCCATGCTCTCGACCAGCCTTGGGCCACTGGACGTGGCGATGGGTGAGATCGGTTGGGCTTTGGCTCGCGGCTTTATCTATGCGGTCGGCTTTATGGCCGTTGTCACACCGATGGGCTTGATTCGCTCTTGGTGGGGTCTGATGGCAATTCCAGCAGCGGTTCTGATCGCGTTCGGCTTTGCTTCGGTTGGCATGGGAATCACCAGTTATCTCAAGAACTTTCACCAAATGGACTGGGTTAACTTCTTCATGCTGCCGATGTTCCTCTTCTCTGGAACCTTCTACTCGCTAAGCGTTTATCCAGACTGGCTGCGCACCATCATCGAAGCATTGCCGCTCTACCAGGCAATCGCCATGATCCGCGGCTTCACCCTGGGATACGTTGACGGTGCTCTAGTCGGGCACATCCTCTATTTCGTAGTGATGATCGTGCTCGGCCTGCTGTTCACGACAAAGCGGCTTCGAGCGCTCTTCTTGAGCTAACAGAAAACCCCCGAGCAACTGCCCGGGGGTTCTCTTTTGCCTGATGTTTAGGCAGGAATCATGATTGGGCCAAGAACGGCCAGTGCAATGTTGACTACGGTCAAGCCAGCAATCGAAGGAACAACCCAAGTTGGGGTGTTCTCTTTCTTGTTGAATGAGTAGGCGACAAAGAAGATTACGGTCAAAATTACGGTCTTAACAGCCATGACCAGGTTGTTGACCTGCTCTGTGCCGTGCATGGCCTGAATCAGGCCGACCATTCCCATACCGGTGATCAGCTGAAGCCAAGCACCGTGCAGAATGCCGGCGTTGACCTTCATGCCTTTGCCCCAGTCTTTGAGCTGATAGAAGAATCCGCTGAGCAGAGACGCCAGACCAACAAAGTGAAGAATCAGCAGGATGTTGTTTGCTAGTTCCATGTGTTTCCTTTATTCGGTGGCCAGCCTGGTTCGGCTCGCCTTACGGCTTTAGTCTAGCCATGACGATGGCAGCCTCAACGGCTTCGGCACCCTTGTCTTCTTTCGAGCCTTCGAGCCCGGCACGGTCAAGAGCCTGCTTTTCGTCATCTACGGTCAGCACTCCAAACCCGATCGGAATACCGCTGTCGAGCTGAACACGGGTCAAGCCATCGGTCACCGCCTGGCAAACGTATTCAAAGTGTGGGGTTCCGCCGCGAATCACCACGCCAAGCGCAATCACAACCTCGGCGCCATCCTCGATTGCATACTGAGCCGCTAGAGGCAGTTCAAAAGCACCCGGCACGCGAACGATCGAATACACGTCGTTTCCGGCGGCCTTTAGTGCACGCTCGGCCCCTGCCAATAGCCCTTCGGTTATTGCGGTGTGCCACGATGTGACGATCACGGTCACTGCCAGTCCACTGGCGTCAATCTGAAGTTTTGGTGCTCCTGCGCCGCTCACTACTTGGTCTCACCTTCAGGAATAAGGTGGCCCATCTTTTCGCGCTTAGTCTCGAGGTAGCCAGCGTTCTCGGCTGCCTGACCAACGATGACAGGCACATAAGAATTCACTGGGATGCCTGCGTCGATCAAGAACCCGCTCTTGGCAGGGTTGTTGGTCATGAGGCGAACCGACTTGACACCCAAGTCGTTCAAGATTGCAACGGCAGCGCCGTATTCGCGGTTTTCGCTAGGCAAACCGAGAGCAAGGTTAGCTTCGACGGTGTCGAGGCCCTGCTCTTGAAGGGCATAGGCCTTTAGCTTGTTGAGCAGACCGATGCCGCGACCCTCTTGGCCGCGAAGATAAATCACGATGCCACCCTTAGGGTCTTGAGCGATCTGGTCGAGAGCGAAGTCGAGCTGAGGGCCACACTCACACTTGAGCGAACCAAAGGCCTCGCCGGTGATGCACTCGCTGTGCATGCGAACCAAAACATCTTCACCGGTTGGGTTGCCAGAGATGATTGCCACGTGGTCGGCAGTGGTTTTGATGTCGTAATAACCGCGCAGGCGGAAGGCTCCGTGGCTGGTTGGCACGTTTGCTTCTGCCTCAAAACGGATGCGGTTGTTTGGGTTGTTCTCGTGTGAGATTCCGTTGGCAACCAGGTGGTTGACGATCTGCTCGATGGTGATCACCGGCAGGTTTTCGTTCTTGCCGGTCTCTAGCAGCTCTGGAAGGCGCATCATGGTGCCGTCTGCAGAAACCATCTCACCGATGACGCCGACCGGGGTTAGTCCGGCCAGTTTGAGCAGGTCAACGGTTGCCTCGGTGTGACCGCGACGACCGTGCAGGCCGTGTGGGTGAGCACGAAGTGGCAGCATGTGACCTGGGCGCAGCAGCGACTCAGGGGTTGCATCGTCAGAGGCGAGCACGCGCGCGGTGTTTGCGCGGTCGGCGGCACTGACACCGGTGCTGAAACGGTTGGTTGCGTCAACGCTCACGGTGTAGTTGGTGACGTGTGGGTCTTGGTTGTTGATGGTCATCAACGGCAACTCGAGTTCGTTTGCGCGCGACTCTTCCATCGGCACACACAAGAAACCTGTGGTGTTGCGAACGATCCAAGCCATCCACTCTTCGCTGGCGAACTCGGCGGCAATGATTGCGTCACCCTCGTTCTCGCGGTTTTCGTCGTCGGCTACCAGAATCGGTTTGCCGGCGCGAAGTGCATCCAAGGCTTCTTCGATAGTTGAAAGTGACATTAGTTACCCCTTGCTTCGAGCAGACGCTCGATGTGTTTGGCCATTACATCGGCCTCAATGTTTACGCGGTCACCAGGCTGCTTCGAGCCGAGAGTGGTGAGGCGCAAGGTTTCGGGAATCAGACTGAAACCCAAAATGTTGCCGTCAAGTTCGTTGACGGTCAGTGAGATGCCATCAATGGTGATGGAACCCTTTAGAACTACATACTTTGCCAACTCGGCAGGAATCGAAACTCGAACCCATTCCCAGTTTTCGCTTGGCTCGCGGCTGACCACGGTGCCAACACCATCGACATGGCCGAGAACCATGTGACCACCAAAGCGGGTGGCCGCATTCATGGCGCGTTCGAGATTGACCGGGTCGCCAACCTTGAGGTCATCGAGGTTGGTCAAACGCAAAGTCTCGTTCATGACGTCGGCAGTGAATTTGCCCGGCTCGATTTCGACAGCGGTCAGGCAGGCGCCACAAACGGCGATCGAGTCGCCGCGGCCGACATCCGAGGTAACCAGTGGGCCTTCAAACGTAATGCGCTTGGCGTCGGGCTGTGCCTCAATGGCAACCACCTTGCCGAGCTCTTCGATGATTCCGGTAAACATTAGTTGCCTGCCTTCTTGTTGGCGCGTGCGCGAATAAAGATGTCGTTGCCGAGCATGTAGGTTTCGGCAAACTCGATGTGCTTGGCGTCGGCAATGTTGCTGACACCGACGTCACCGATGGCAAGGCGGCTACCGCCGAGCAACATTGGCGCTTGATAGATGATGAATTCGTCAACCAGGCCCAGTCGAGCAAAGTGTGAGGCAAGCGTTGGGCCGCCTTCGACGAAAACATGCTTGATACCCTCTTGCCAGAGTGCCTCGAGAATTCCGTGCAGCGAGTGGGTGCGCAACTGGATGGTCTGGGCATCCGAGTTGAAGACGCGATAGGTCGGCTCAAGTTCGCGCTCGCCAACCACAACACGAAGCGGCTGGTGTTCATAGAGCGAACCATCCGGCTTGCGGGCGGTCAGTTCGGGGTCGTCGGCGATCACGGTGCCAGTGCCAACCATAATGGCGTCCGCCTCGCTGCGGCGACGGTGTGCGTCGGCTCGCGACTCGGGTCCGCTGATCCACTTGCTGGTGCGGTCTTCGGCTGCGGCCCGACCATCGATGCTGGTTGCCCACTTGAGGGTCACGAAAGGGCGCTTGCGGCGGTTGGCAGTCAACCAAACGCGCGCCTGCTCTTCGGCCTGTTCGCGCATAACGCCAGAAACCACTTCGATACCCGCAGCGCGCAACGTTGCCGCACCACCTGCCGAGGCGTCACCTGGGTCATCGGCGGCATAAATAACTGTGCCGATTCCTGCGGCGATTAGAGCCTGCGCGCAGGGGCCGGTGCGACCGGTGTGGTTGCAAGGCTCGAGGGTCACTACTGCTGTCGCTCCGCGTGGCACCTCAGAAAGTTTGCTTAGGGCGTCGACCTCGGCGTGCGGAGTGCCGGCACCCTTGTGCCAACCCTCGGCGATGATTTCGCCTTCGGCGTTGAGAATGACTGTGCCAACCTGAGGGTTCACGCCGTGTGCTGGTCCGAGTAGGGCAAGCTCAAGCGCGCGACGCATCGCGTTGTTGATCTTGTCGTAACTCATTGCCTGACTCCCGTGCTAGAACGCTTCGGGGTGGCTTAGGCGGCGCACAAAAAGTGCGCAAACCTGGGTCAAAGCGCGAACGCCAAGACCCTGTTCTTCTACCATCCGGACTTTAACCGTCGGTACTGGAGTTTCACCAGTTCAACCGCCAAGCCCAGTTGCTCGTTGCCGAGTTTCTGTTGCCCTCGCAGGCAGCTTGTCGGGTCGCGGACTTTAACCGCCGGTTCAGATTTTCACTGACCCCGAAGAACGTTTTTGTTGCTAAAACAATCAAACCAGATAACCATCCCGAACGGTGAAGTTATTCCAAGAGCAAAAGTGAGCCGCAAGCGAACGAAATGAGAGTCGTCAACTTACCTCTAAAATCTCTATATTTTGGTAGCGACACGCCCAAACAGATTTTTTTCTTTCAAAACATCTAAATTCAATGTTTACAAGGCATTCAAGGACTTTTCCTCCGAGTTATCCACAATTTTGACCTCTTTTGACCATGTCTGTGTCCATCACACAAGTTACTTTACTTCTCGTTCGAAAACTAGAAGAAAGTAGGTAGCGATGGGTGGTGGAGCAGGTGGCGGTTACTCGTCGAGTACAGCTGGACTACATGACAATGCAGCGGCTCTAGCCGGAGCTTTTCCGATGACTAAGTCAGGCTATTTTGGAATGGCTGGTCTAGGCAAGGCACGACTTATTTTTTCCGACGATCCGGCTGCTGATGGTCTGAAATTTTTTACGATTGCCAGCAAGGGTGCAAAGATTACACAGTTATTTCATGATGAGGGTCCGAAACCTGGCCGCGTAAAGGGACTAAAGGCCTCATTTCCAAATGGAGATTTTGTGACCTTTCGACCAACCACAGCGACTTCCAAAAATCCTGGCGTCCAGTTGACCGTTAACTCAGCGCCCTTTAAGTCCCAGAAAATACACTTTGAGAAGAAAGGTAAATGAATGACCACGAACATTATTAAACACCGATTAGAGTCTGCCCAGCTCACCTTGCTGAAAGATCTCGTCGGCAAAGAACTGCGGTTCGTTGGCGCAGAGAATTTGGATGCATACTCTTTAGCCGAGTCAATGGTTATCGCCGCTTATTCCAGCAATGTTAAATTTTCGTGTGGGTTTACGAACGGTGACTTCGAAGGATTCGATGACGACTACCCTTTGTTTAGAGTGACGGAGGCATCGAAGTTCCAGCTCGAGAAGATTGAAGAGATCGGAAACTTCAACGTAACTTTTTCCGGGGAGCCAATCACTGGGATCTCCCTTCTGCGTGAAGTGACTACGTGTGAGGTGCTTGGATCACCCTCCTGGGTATTGGAATCTGACATAGGTTTAGTAATCCATTTTGGGCAAGGCGCAATTTCATTTATAAACCTCACAGACTACGACATAGTGTGCCGATTGGACTACCACTCAAATTTCGAAGTCTCATCTTTACCAAGGACGAAATCTCTCCAGAAGAGTGACTTGGTAAATACTTATGAGGTTTCGCGAGAACTGGTTCCCCTGTTGGCGGAGGAACTAGAAGCTTGAGGAAACTTTCGGGAAAGTCAAAAGTTGAGCGAATTCTTTTTGGTAGCCTTTCGGACGCCTACCCAGAGAATCACCCAGTGGAAGGCATCGATCAAGTTCCGTTACTGACACGCAGGAGCATCAAGGATATCCCGACGGAACTAATCGCATTCGACGATCGTAAGAGAGCCCAATCCCCAGGCGATGCGGGTCTGCATTTCTTCCGAGAAGATAGAAAATTTTTGTCTGTCCTCTTGAACCCTGAGGCGAAGCTCAAGGGATTCGCGCCCTACAAAATCATCCTTACCCCGGACGTAACAATCGGGCAGGGAATGCCGCCTTGGCAGAGGGTGAGAAATGTTGTACTCGGCCGAGCCGCAGGAGTTATCTGGGAGAAACGAGGGCTTAGGGTGATACCTACACTCCGATGGGTCGACGAGGCAGATTTAACACTAGTGGCTTGTGGTGTGCCTCAGAGGAGTGTGTTTGCCGTGAGTAGTTACATGGCTAGGCGTAATCCGGCAGATTACAGAATTTTTCAAGATGGATTGCGTTACCTCGCAAAGAACTTGAATCCGGTAGCTGTCATCGTTTATGGAAGCCTCGACGCTAATTTGCTGCTTGAGCTATCTGATCAATGTGATGTTTTCGTGTACGAACATCCGATGGCAAAAATTAGAAAGTCGGCAAAAATGGCCTCTTCAAATGAAAATGCCCTAATCCCTCTCTAAATCGGCTTGATGAAACCGACCTTGTCATAGACATCGGCAAGAGTCTTTTCGGCAACCTCGTTGGCGCGAGCGGCGCCGGCTGCAAGCAGTCGGTCGAGTTCTGTGCGGTCACTCAGAAGCTCGATTGCTCGGTCGCGAATTGGTTCGATAGCGCCAACCACGACATCGGCGACCTCGCCCTTGAGGGCTCCATAGCCAGCACCTTCGAAGCGCGCCTCAAGCGATGCAATGCTCTCGCCAGAAATGGCACTGTGAATGCCGAGAAGGTTAGAGATTCCAGGCTTGTTCTCGCGGTCAAAACGAATCACACCGTCCGTGTCGGTCACGGCGCTCTTGATCTTCTTCACAACGGCCGAAGGCTCATCCATGATGTTGACCAAACCCTTTGGATCGGCTGCCGACTTTGACATCTTCGACTCCGGTGCCTGAAGGTCATAGATCTTTGCTGTCTCTTTGAGAATGACCGCTTCGGGAATCACAAAAGTTTGACCAAAACGCGAGTTGAAGCGCGTCGCCAGGTCGCGGGTCAGCTCGAGGTGCTGGCGCTGGTCTTCGCCAACCGGAACAACCTTTGGCTGATAAAGCAAAATATCTGCTGCCTGCAAAATCGGGTATGTGAAGAGTCCGACCGAGGCACTGTCGCTGCCGCCCTTTTGGGTCTTGTCTTTGAACTGGGTCATTCGACCCGCCTCGCCCATGCCGGTGATGCAGTTGAGTACCCAGGCAAGTTGAGCATGAGCCGGCACGTGCGACTGAACAAACAGTGCAGCCTTCTCGCTGTCGATTCCGGCGGCCAGATACTGGGCAGCGGTCCGTCGAGTGTTTTCGCGCAGCTCGTTCGGGTCTTGAGGCACGGTGATCGCGTGCAGGTCCACGATGCAATAGAAGGCGTTGTAGTCGTCTTGCATCTTGGCCCAGTTGACCAAAGCGCCCAGATAGTTTCCGAGGTGAAGTGAACCAGCGGAGGGTTGCATTCCGCTGAGCAGATTTGGCTTGGTCATAGGCTCAAGTTTAGAGCGTGTAGTCAACTACCACGGGGGAGTGGTCGGTCCAGCGAGTGTCATAACTTGCCGCACGGTGCACCTTGTAGTTAGAAGCGACAGCTCCCAGCGCAGGCGTTGCCAGGTGGTAGTCAATGCGCCAGCCGGCATCGGTGTCGAACGCCTGACCACGAAAAGACCACCACGTATAAGGTCCAGAAACACCAGGATGCGCCGCGCGACCAACGTCAACCCAACCCTGCTCGTTCATGAAGTTGTCGAAATAGGCGCGTTCCTCTGGCAAGAAGCCAGCATTCTTGATGTTGCCCTTCCAATTCTTGATGTCGAGCTCGGTGTGACCAACGTTCAGGTCGCCCACGACAACCACCAGTGCTCCGGCCTTGTTGAGCTCGGCCATGCGATCGCGCATTGCCTCTAGAAACTTATACTTTTCGACTTGCTTGGGGGTGTCAACCTCGCCCGAGTGCACATAGGTGCTGATCACGGTCAAAAGTTTGCCAGCGATTTCGAAGTCGACTTCAAGCCAGCGACCCGCGCTGTCAAACCCATCCGGCCCAAGCTTGGTGCGGTGCGCCTTGGGAGCAACCTTGCTGAGCACGGCAACGCCGGCACGACCTTTTGCGCTTGCGGCATCATGCAGAATGTGCCACTTGAAACCGAGTGTGGCTTCGGTTTCACCAAACAGCGCCTCTAGATCGCTGGTCTCGGCACGCACCTCTTGCAGCGCGATGATGTCGGGTTGCTCAGCGATAACCCACTCAGCCATTCCTTTTCGAAATGCGGCTCTGACGCCGTTGACGTTGATGGTGGCTACCGTGATCTTGCTCATGCCAAAAGCCTAAGCCAGCCCAGCCCGCGGTTTGCTCAGGTGGCCGAGGCTTCAACAGGTTAGTCTGCTGTCATGAAGTTGAATCAGGTCAAAGCCGACCATCTAGATTTTGTTCGCAGCGGCTCGATTTATCAGATCTTTCCCGACCGCTTCGCCCGCGACGAGTCGGTGCCAGCCGATCGCCCGCTTGTGCCATGGAACAGCGATCCGACGCCGCAAAACTTCTTCGGCGGCAACCTGCGCGGGGTTCAAGGCAAGCTCGACTTCTTGGCGAGCCTCAACGTTGGCAATATCTATTTCAACCCGATCTTCGACGCCCCAAGCAACCACCGCTACGACACCAGAAACTACTTCGAGGTCGAGCCACTTATTGGCAGCAACGATGACCTCCGGTCGCTCACGTCTGCCGCGCGCGAGCGCAGCATCGGGGTGATTGTCGATGGCGTCTTCAACCATTCGGGGCGTGAAATGCCCGAGTTTCTGGCTGCCAAGGCCGGCGACCCAGACTGGTCAGATTTCTTCACGGTGTATCCCGATGGTTCGTATCAAACCTTTGGTGGCACCGAGTTCATGCCCAAGTTCAACACCGCGAACCCTGCCGTCGTCGATTATTTCGCTCGCGTGATTCGACACTGGCACGACTTTGGCGTTGCCGGCTGGCGCCTCGATGTTCCTTATAAGTTCGCCGATGGTTTCATGCATGCGCTTCGCGAGAAAACCCGCGACCTGAGTTCTGCCCAGTATTTTGTGGGAGAGGCCTGGAACGAGTGGTCGTTTGCCACCGACTTCGAGGCGGTGCAGAACTATCGAACCGGCAATCGCATCTTGGATTATGTTCACAAGCACAGCGCCGACAGCGAAGATTTCATTCTCGACATCATGCGCTGGGGCCAGTCGTGGGGCGACTTCAGCGTTCTGCCGCACTTCATCGATAGCCACGACACTCAGCGCTTCGCCACCTCTTGCGAGGGGCGTCAAGATTCTTGGCAGTTGGGTTTCGCTCTTCACATGTTGGTTCCTGGCGTGCCAGTGGTTTTCGCCGGAACCGAGTTGGCCATCGAGGGAGCCAATGATCCTGGCTGTCGCAGTTCGTATCCAACTCAACTGAACGCCGAGCAAGAGGCAGCACTCGAGTTTTCAACCCCTTGGATGCGCCTGCGCGGCTCAAGTCGCGCGCTAACGCACGGTGGTCTCGAGGTCCACGAGTTGAAGAATCACGCGATTCTCTTTGAACGACGTTTTGATAATCAGGCTGTTGAGGTGCTGGTGAACACCGGCTATCGCGACGAACTCATGCTGGCAAATATCGCAGGGGAGTGGCTCGACCTGCACCAGAGGTCGGTGCAGCTAACCGACACCGTGCCGCAGCGCAGCCTGTTTTACCGTTTGGTTGGTTGACCTTAGAAGGTAACGATCACCGAGGTGCCGCTAACGGTCACAGTGTATTTAGGCAGACCGGTTGGGGCGGGGCCGCCGGTTACCTTGCCGGTGTCGGTGTTGAACGATGCACCGTGCTGGTTGCAAACCAGGTTGGTGCCTGAGATTCCTGCTAGTGGAACCTGCTGGTGGGTGCAATAGGGGCTAAAGGCTCGAAAGACGCCAGCCTTTGGGTGTGTGATCAAAACCGGAACGCCACCCTTGGGGTTGAAAATGTTTGCTCCACCAACTTTGATCGCGGTGGTCTTGCAGACTGTGATTTTCTTAGATGCCGCCATGGCGGTCGATGCTACCGACGACATACCCAATGCGGCGAGTCCGATGGCGGCGGTGCGCAGCAGGCTGCGGCGGGTGAAGCCAGGAGTCTTGGTCTCGGCTGGGGCAGTGGTCTCGCAGGCAGTGCCGCAAACATCGGTGCAGTTAGTCATAAGGCAAGGCTAAATGTGCTCCCCAACAATCTCAGAGCGAGTCGCCAAGATTGTGAGTAAGTTCTCAGGTTTGAAAGCTCTCTCGGCTATCGTTGATTCATCAGAGTTGAATTGGGGCAATCATCGAGAACCGAACAAGAGCTTTCATTGGGGTCGCCCTGGTTTTGGTGTTGACACTGGCGGCGGCTGCGTTTTTTGGGCTCTTGCCCGCTCAGCATCCAGAAGTCAGGACTCGAATTTCGGTTCTATTCGAAGAGGAAATGGCGGCGTCTAATCTCAGCGCGAGCGATCAGCAGGCCATCGCAAGTGACGCAAATTCAGGTCCAGCAAGAAAACTCAAACTCGACCTTAGAAAAGTGTGGGTGCAGCGAGTGGCTGACCAAAACTTTAGGGGAATCGTTAATTTTCTCCGGAAGCAATCAACCTTCGTCGACAACAGCTTTTCAAGCACTCATTTTGTTGCCTCGTCGTGGGGAGAAATAGATGTCCAAGGTGATAAGGCAACGGCTTTAGTTACTGGTCATACCGAGATCACGACCAAGCACGGCGTCAAGAGGCCCCCTGACACGAATTGGAAATTACTTTTGCACTTTGATCAAGCAAGCAAGAATTGGCTACTTGAGTCGCGAACAGGCAAAGGCGGAGACTACTAGAACTCAGTCGCCTTCAGGGAGCAGGTTTACTTGCGCTTTGAAGTGCCCGAGGTCCAGAACGCAGCGCCAATCATGATGCCGACGACAACGATCAGTGCGATGGTATCGAAAACCCACTTGGTAGCGTCAGGCATCATTAGCGGCGACCAACCAAGATTGCCTGCTTGACTTCGGCGATTGCCTTGGTAACTTCGATGCCTCGAGGGCAGGCCTCGGTGCAGTTAAAGGTTGTGCGGCAGCGCCAGACTCCCTCTTTGTCGTTCAAGATTTCGAGACGAACCTCAGAGGCCTCGTCACGCGAGTCGAAGATGAAGCGGTGTGCATTGACGATAGCTGCCGGGCCAAAGTACTGACCGTCAGTCCAGAACACAGGGCACGAGGTAGTGCAGGCAGCACAGAGGATGCACTTGGTGGTGTCGTCAAAGCGTGCACGTTCTTCGGCTGACTGCAGGCGCTCTTTGGCAGGCTTGTCGCTGGCAATGAGAAATGGCTTCACGTCGCGGTAGGCCTGATAGAACGGGTTCATGTCGACCACGAGGTCCTTCTCAACGGCGAGGCCCTTGATTGGTTCAACGTAGATCGGCTGCGACATGTCGAGGTCTTTGATCAGGGTCTTGCAGGCCAGGCGGTTGCGACCGTTAATGCGCATCGCATCTGAGCCACAAACACCGTGAGCACAAGAACGTCGGAAGGTTAGCGAACCGTCTTGCTCCCACTTGATCTTGTGAAGAGCGTCGAGCACGCGGTCGGTGCCGAACACCTCGACATCGAAGTCTTCCCAGCGGGCCTCTTGGCCATCTTCGGGGTTAAAGCGACGAACAAACAGCGTCACCTTGTATGAAGGGATCTCGCCGATCTTTTTGGTTTCAGCAGACATTAGTACTTTCGCTCCATCGGAGGGTAGTTGGTAATCGTGACTGGCTTCCAGTCGAGCTTGATGTTGTCGGCTGGCTTCTTTGCCTTTTTGTCGGTCAAATATGCCATCGAGTGCACCATGAATTTCTTGTCGTTGCGAGTCTCAAAGTCTTCTCTAAAGTGACCGCCGCGGCTCTCACGACGCTCGCGAGCGGTGAAAGCTAGAACCTCGGCGAGGTCAAGCAAGAATCCGAGTTCGATAGCCTCGAGCAGGTCGGTGTTGAAACGAGTTCCCTTGTCTTGCACCGAAATGTTCTCGTAACGCTTGCGAAGTTCGGCAATCTTGTCGAGGGCTTCGTTGAGCGAGTCCTCGGTGCGATAGACCTGGGCGTTCTTGTCCATGGTGTCTTGAAGTTCCTTGCGCAGAACAGCGACCTTTTCGGTGCCGTTCGAGTTGCGAACCTTTTCGATCATGGCGACAACCTCGTCGGCGGCATTTGCCGGAACCGGAACCTGCTTGGCGGTCTTAGCGTATTCAACTGCATAGATGCCCGAGCGCTTGCCGAAGACGTTGATGTCGAGAAGCGAGTTGGTGCCAAGACGGTTAGCGCCGTGCACCGAGACACACGCACACTCGCCAGCAGCATAGAGTCCTGGAACAACCGTGTTGTTGTCGCTTAGAACCTCGGCCTTGATGTTGGTCGGAATTCCACCCATCGCATAGTGCGCGGTAGGGAACACCGGAACAGGCTCGGTATAAGGCTCAACACCAAGGTAGGTGCGGGCAAACTCGGTGATGTCAGGAAGCTTTGCATCGATGACCTCTGGTGGCAGGTGGGTCAGGTCGAGCAGAACGTAATCTTTGTTTGGCCCAGCACCGCGGCCTTCGCGAACCTCATTAGCCATCGCGCGAGCAACCATGTCACGTGGAGCCAGGTCCTTGATGGTTGGGGCATAACGCTCCATGAAGCGCTCGCCGGATGCGTTGCGCAGGATTCCACCCTCACCACGTGCGGCCTCTGAAAGCAGAATGCCTAGACCGGCAAGACCGGTTGGGTGAAATTGGTAGAACTCCATGTCTTCGAGCGGAAGACCCTTGCGATAGATGATGCCAACGCCGTCACCGGTGAGGGTGTGGGCGTTCGAGGTGGTCTTGAAGATCTTGCCGAAGCCACCGGTTGCAAAGATGATCGACTTGCCAGCAAACACGTGCAGGTCGCCGGTTGCCAGTTCATAGGCGACGACGGCCGAAGGCTTCTTGTTCTTGCCTTCGCCAACCATGACTAGGTCGAGAACATAGAACTCGTTGTAGAACTCGATGCCCAGCTTGACGCAGTTTTGGTACAGGGTCTGAAGAATCATGTGACCGGTGCGGTCGGCGGCATAGCAAGAACGGCGAACTGGTGCCTTGCCGTGGTCGCGAGTGTGTCCACCAAAACGTCGCTGGTCGATCTTGCCTTCTGGGGTGCGGTTAAAAGGCAGTCCCATGTTCTCAAGGTCGATGACGGCCTGAACCGATTCCTTGGCCAGAATCTCGGCGGCATCCTGGTCGACTAAGTAGTCGCCACCCTTGACGGTGTCAAAGGTGTGCCACTCCCATGAGTCTTCTTCAACGTTTGCCAAAGCTGCAGCCATTCCACCCTGTGCTGCACCGGTGTGCGAACGGGTAGGAAATAGCTTGCTGATCACAGCGGTCTTGGCGTGTGGTCCGGCTTCAATGGCGGCGCGCATGCCAGCGCCACCGGCGCCAACGATTACAACGTCGTATTCGTAGTGGTGAATCTTAGGTGTAGACAATTTTTACTTTCCGCAGTGAATAGAAATGTCGGCGATCTGGTTGACCGAAGGGTCGCTGCATGGGTCAAAGGTCGTGATGACAAGAGTTCCCAAGATGATTAGCGCAAAACAGACAACCCACAGGGTCACGTTCAAGAACTTGCGCATGCCCAAACGAACCGTGTAGTCGTTTGCGATCGTGCGCATGCCGTTGGTTCCGTGAATCAGCGCTAGCCAAAGCATGGCGCCATCCCAGATTTTCCAGAATGGATCAGCCCACTTGCCTGCGACGAAGGCAAAGGTGATGGCCTGGATGCCGTTTTGGAACAGGTTGATAAAGAGGTGTCCAAAAATGAGCACCAGCAACACAACGCCCGATGCGCGCATGTAGAGCCAGCCCCATTTTTCCCATTTAGCGCCCTTGCGTGAGCGTGGGCTGCGAGGAGTTTCGATGGTTACCATTTGAGCCTCCCTTAGACGTTCCAGTGAAATACGTGGGCAAGGTGGCGAGGGGCGAAGCCGATGAACAGCAGCGCAGCCAGAACAACGACGATCCAGAACATCACGTTCTGATACTTTGCGCCTTTGCGCCAGAAGTCGATCAATATCACACGGATGCCGTTCAGGCCGTGAAACAGAATCGCTGCAACCAGACCAAGTTCGCCCAGACCGATAATCGGGGTCTTGTAGGTGTTGATTACTGCGTCATAGGCCTCAGGGCTGACGCGAACGAGTGCGGTGTCTAGGGTGTGCACCAATAGAAAGAAGAAGATGGCTACGCCGGTGATTCTGTGAAGAACCCACGACCACATCCCCACCTTTCCGCGATAGAGAGTGCCGGCTGGCAATTTCGCCACGAGATTCCTCCTGTTTTGGCAACTACTTTGAAGTCCAAATCTTCTTAAGTCTAAACCCGCTTGGGCTAGGTTTATTTCTATGAGCGAGCGTTTGCCCCTTGAAAGATTTCACTGCGTCATTCCGGCGGGTGGAATCGGCTCTCGGCTTTGGCCACTTTCGCGTGCCGCCGCACCAAAGTTTTTGCACGACCTGACCGGTTCGGGTCAAACCCTGCTTCGCGAGACCTGGAATCGCCTGCGCCCGCTGGCCGAGCCGTCAAACATCACGATTGTCACGGGCAAACCCCACCAAGATGCCGTTCGGCGCCAGCTGCCCGACCTTTTGGTCCAAAACCTCATTCTCGAGGAGACACCTCGCGACTCGACGGCTGCCATTGCGCTGGCCGCGGCCATCTTGGTGCGTCGTGACGCGGACGTCATCATCGGTTCGTTTGCGGCCGACCACGTGATTTCAGACCAGAAGGCTTTTGAGAAGGTTGTTTGCGAGGCCGTCGAGGTTGCGGCCACCGGAAAGATCGTCACTATCGGCATTCAGCCGACCGAGCCTTCGATTGGCTTCGGCTACATTCAGGCTGGTGCGGCGCTCGCGGCGGCCGAGACCGCGCGTCAGGTGGAGTCTTTCGTCGAGAAGCCGAACCTTGAGACAGCCAAGGCCTATTTGTCTTCGGGCAACTACCTATGGAACGCCGGAATGTTCATCGCGCCAGCCCAGCTGCTGCTCGATGTTCTTGCCGAAACCGAGCCAGCGCTGCTCGCCCAGGTGCACGAACTAGCCGAAGCTTGGCACACCGACAACCAGGATGCCGTCGTGGCCGAAGTCTGGCCAAAGCTCAAGAAGGTCGCAATCGACTACTCGGTAGCCGAGCCTGCCGCAGCCAAAGGTTTGGTTGCCGTGGTGCCAGCCACCTTTGAATGGCACGACGTAGGAGACTTTGCCGCGATTGCAGCCTTGCAGAGCAAGGGCCGCGAGGGGCATCTGGCGGTTCTTGGTGACGCCCAGGTTTTGAGTGACCAGTCGAGCGGAATCTTGGTCGGCGAGAGCTCACGTTTGATCGCGCTGATTGGCATGCAAGACGTCATTGTGGTCGATACTCCCGACGCGCTTTTGATCACCACCAAAGAGCACGCCCAGCGCGTGAAGAAAATCGTCGAGACACTGCAGGCCAACGGCCACCGCGACGTTCTTTAGGCGAGTTATTTCAGATTTGTAAAG
Organism: uncultured Micrococcales bacterium; assembly: GCA_903834635.1. Lineage (GTDB taxonomy): Bacteria > Actinomycetota > Actinomycetes > Actinomycetales > Microbacteriaceae > Rhodoluna. Next base: position 18,101 of record CAILJO010000091.1, read on the forward strand.
AATCGATTAACTGCCCGATTCTTGTCATTCGACGTAACAATTTCGTCGTAGTCTGGTGTCATACAGGGCACATGATTGGCATGCGCCCCATTCGAGGAGGAATGAATTGAGTACTGTTTCTCGCAACATGTTCAAGGGCGCAGCTGTTGCTGCGGCACTTGCTCTGACCCTAACCGGTTGTGCAAGCGGCCCAAGCACCCCAACTGTGACCCCAATCGATTACAAGGCCTGCATGGTTTCTGACGCAGGTGGCTTCAAGGACGCATCGTTCAACGAAGAGGCTTACAACGGCTTGAAAGAAGCAGTTGCAACTCTTGGTGTTCAAGAGGCAAAGGTTCAGTCTCCAGAGACCGCAACCCAGACCGACTACGTCAACGGCATCCAGGCAATGGTTGACGAGGGCTGCAACATGATCGTGACCGTTGGCTTCAACTTGGCCAGCGCAACCCGCGACGCTGCAAAGGCTCACCCAGAGATCAACTTCGCTCTGATTGACTCGTCACTTTCGAACGACGACTACTCACCACTGTCGTTGCCAAACGTGAAGCCAATTCAGTACGACACCGCTCAGGCTGCATTCCTTGCAGGTTACCTAGCCGCTGCAACCAGCAAGTCTGGCAAGGTCTCGACCTATGGTGGAATGTTGTTCCCATCAGTAACCATCTTCATGGATGGCTTCAAGCAGGGTGTTGACTACTACAACAGCGAAAAGGGCGCCAGCGTCTCTGTTCTAGGTGCAACCGGTTCGGACTCATCAAAGTGGTCAGCCACTGGTGACTTCAGCGACCAGACCAAGGGCAAGACTCTAACCGAGTCGTTCTTCTCGCAGGGTGCAGACATCGTTCTGCCAGTTGCAGGCCCAGTTGGTATCGGTTCGGGTCAGGCAACTCTTGACCACAGCGGCACCTATGTCATCGGTGTAGACAGCGACTGGTACAACATTCCAGCACACGCTGCTTACAAGAAGAACATCCTGACCTCGATCGAGAAGAAGATGGCTAGCGCCGTTCTCGCAGTGATCAAGTCTGGTGTTGACAAGACCTTCATGGGTGGCGACGCCAACCAGTACGTAGGTACCTTGTCAAACGGTGGCGTAATGATCGCTCCAGAGCACGACGTTATGTACCCAGCTGGTGTTCAGGCTGAGCTTGACGCCATTGCTGCAAAGATCAAGGACGGCTCACTAGTCGTCAAGTCGATCTACCAGAAGTAGTAACTCAAAGGGGCTGGGGTCGCGGGCAACCGCGACCCCAGTTTCTTATTTAGACTTGTATAAATAGGTCTTGAGATCGAAGGAAAGCAATGAAGCTTGAACTCCGCGGCATCACCAAGCGCTTTGGTGCGATGGTGGCCAACGACAAGGTTTCGCTCACAGTTCAGCCAGGTGAGATTCACTGTCTGCTCGGCGAAAACGGTGCTGGCAAATCCACTCTTATGAACGTTTTGTATGGCCTTTATCAGGCTGACGAAGGCGAGATCCTTCTTGACGACGAGGTTCAAAAGTTTGCCGGACCAGGCGAGGCAATGGCGGCCGGTATCGGCATGGTTCACCAACACTTCATGCTCATCCCAGTTTTCACGGTTGCCGAGAACGTTATTCTCGGCCACGAGCCAACCAAATTTGGTGGAGTTCTAGACCTGAAGCAGGCCCGTGACAAGGTTCGCGAACTGTCAAACCGATTTGGTTTTGACATCGACCCTGACGCAATCGTTGGCGAATTGCCGGTTGGTGTGCAACAGCGCGTCGAAATCATCAAGGCCCTAATTTCTGACGCCAAGGTTTTGGTTTTCGACGAACCGACCGCAGTTCTGACTCCTCAAGAGACCGACGAGCTCATGGCCATCATGAAGCAGCTTCGCCAAGCCGGTCACGCAATTGTTTTCATTACGCACAAACTGCGTGAGGTTAAAGAGGTCGCCGACCGAATTACTGTCTTGCGACTTGGCAAGGTTGTTGGCGAGGCAAAGCCAACCGACACAGCCGAGCAACTTGCCTCGATGATGGTGGGTCGCGCCGTTGACCTCGACGTCAACAAGGGTGCCCCAAAACTCGGCAAGAAAGCTTTTGTTGTCGAAGGGTTGAATGCTTGGAACGAGGCTGGCACCCAGGTGCTTTTCGACGTGAGTCTCGATGTGCACGAAGGCGAAATCCTGGTCATTGCCGGGGTGCAAGGGAACGGCCAGACCGAGCTAACCGAAGTTATTCTTGGTGCACACGCTCGAACCACCGGAAAAGTTTCGCTCGACGACCAAGATCTTTTGGGCAAGAGCATCAAGCAGATTCTTGATCTTGGTCTGGGCTTTGTTCCAGAAGACCGCACCCAGGATGGACTCGTAGGCGAGTTCACAATTGCCGAGAACCTGATTCTCGACCGCAGTGACCGCAAGCCTTTTGCAAAAGGACCAAGCATTCAGCCAAAGGTCGTTCGCGAGTTTGCGCAAGAAAAACTGAAGCAGTATGACATTCGTGCCCAGTCGATCGACAGCACAGCCAAGCAACTATCTGGTGGCAATCAGCAGAAGGTTGTTTTGGCTCGCGAACTTTCACGCGACTTGAGACTCTTGGTTGCTTCTCAACCCACTCGCGGCCTTGATGTCGGCTCTATCGAGTTTGTGCACGATCAAATCATTGCGGCGCGCGACAGTGGCATCCCCGTCGTAATCGTTGCTACAGAGCTAGATGAGGCAACCCAGTTGGGTGACCGAATCGCGGTCATGTATCGCGGCAAAATCGTTGGCATCGTGCCAGCGGATACTCCGAGAACCGTTTTAGGACAAATGATGGCAGGTGTCGCGTGAAAAACAATCGAATCGTTCGCGAGATTCTGAACACGAGCGCGTCGACCACGGTTTTTGCCGTTCTCGCTTCGTTCATCGTGGGTGGTGTTCTTATCGCGGTGGCCAACCAAGATGTTCAGACTGCCGTCGGCTATTTCTTTAACCGCCCTGGCGACACCTTCGCTGCGCTGTGGAACGCGGTTTCGGGCGCATATGCTGCGATGTTCCGTGGTGCAATCTATAACTACAACGCCCACGACTTTGCCAACGGCATTAGCCCGATCACCGACACCTTGGCCTTTGCTACGCCAATCACCCTCGCCGGTTTGGGCCTTGCGGTTGCATTTAGGTCGGGTCTTTTCAACATTGGTGCCAACGGGCAAATCATCTTTGGTGCGATGCTCTCGGGATGGGTTGCCATCTATGTGCAAGCACCGGTTTATGTGCTCTTTCCGCTTGCAGTTTTGGCTGGTTTAGTTGGTGGCGCTATTTGGGGTGGTCTGGTTGGTTTGCTTAAGGCCACCACGGGCGCCAACGAAGTCATTGTGACCATCATGTTCAACTACATCGCGGTCTATCTGCTTGGTTACCTGCTGAAGACTCCGGTGCTAAAAGCCCCTCAGTCGATCAACCCGGTTTCACTGCCAGTGCAAAACGATGCAAAGTTCCCACTGCTTTTTGGCAGTGACTATCGCCTGCACGCCGGCTTCTTTGTGATGTTGGCAGCGGTAGCTTTTGTTTGGTGGCTGCTAAACCGTTCGACCATTGGCTACCAGTTTCGTGCGCTCGGTCACAACCCTGACGCATCAAAGGTTGCAGGCATCAACATTGGCATGACCTACATCTTGGTGATGGCAATCTCGGGTGCGCTTTCTGGGCTTGCCGGTGCTTCGCAGATTTTGGGAACCGAGCGAGTTCTAACCACGGGTGTTGCCGCAAGCTATGGAATCGACGCAATCACTGTTGCTCTGCTTGGCCGCTCAAAGCCACTTGGTGTTCTAGCCGCAGGCATCTTGTTTGGTGCTCTTCGAGCCGGAGCGGTGACCATGCAGGCCAACCAGAATGTGCCTAGCGAAATCGTACTTGTTGTTCAGTCGCTCATAGTTCTGTTCATCGCAGCTCCTCCACTGGTTCGAGCGATGTTCCGTCTGCCGAAGGTGGTGAAAGCATGAGACAGTCACGCAAGGCGTCGATAACGATGCTCGCCCTCGCGGTTTTCTCATTTGTGCTCTGGGCTATGGCTCCGGCTACGGCAACAACAATCAAGGTGGCCACCGACTCTGACATCATCAAGCTGCCCGATTTCAACGTCTCACCCATGCTGGTCAGCGCAATCAGCGCCATTGTGATGCTCGGTGTTGCGCTTTTTGTTGGCTGGCTGGCGGTGAAAAAGAACCGCAAGGCACCTCGTTGGGCAATCGTTCTCTTTGGTCTGGCATTCGTGGTGCAGGCTCTGGTTCTGCTGTTCTCTGGCAAAACCATGACCATCTCTGACCTTTTGCGAGGGTCACTTGTTCTCGCCGTGCCACTCATCTTTGGCTCAATGGCCGGTGTGCTTAGCGAGCGCGTAGGTGTTGTCAACATCGCCATCGAAGGGCAGCTTTTGGCAGGCGCGTTCACCTCGGCCTTGATCGCCAGCATCACCCACAGCCTCTGGCTTGGGCTAGTTGGCGCTCTTATCGCCGGTGCGGCCGTGTCCTGGATTCTCGCCGTATTCAGCATCAAATATGTGGTCGATCAGATCATCGTGGGCGTTGTGCTTAACGTTCTGGTGATTGGTCTGACCTCATTCTTCTTCTCGACGGTGATGCAGGCAAACCAGTCGGTCTTCAACAGCCCGCCGCGTTTCGACTCGATAGCTATTCCGTTGCTTAGCCAGATTCCTGTGCTTGGTCCGATGCTGTTCACCCAAACTGCGATTGTCTATCTGATGTATGTAGCTCTGGCTGCGGTCTATTTCTTCATGTTCAAGACTCGCTGGGGTCTGCGTGTTCGAGCCGTCGGTGAATATCCTCTGGCAGCCGACACAGTTGGTATCAAGGTTTATCGAACTAGGTACATTTCGGTGGTCATCGGTGGCGCACTCGCCGGGCTTGGTGGCGCTGCTTTCACTCTCGGTTCGGTTGGCGCCTTTGGCGACAAGATGACCAATGGTGCGGGTTACATCGCCCTCGCAGCTTTGATCTTCGGCCGCTGGAACCCGATTCTTGCCGCGCTTGCCGGTTTGCTCTTTGGATTTGCTCAGAACCTTCAATACGTGCTGACTGCCGTCGGTTCGCCAGTGCCAAGCGAACTTTTGCTCATGCTTCCTTATGCGCTTACCGTTGTTGCGGTTGCTGGTTTGGTTGGCAAGGTAACCGGTCCTGCTTCGGCCGGCAAACCATACATAAAGAGTTAGGTTCAGATGTCTGAAATCGACTGGGATGCCCTTCGGGCTGCCGCACGCTCGGCAATGGTCAAGGCTTATGTGCCTTATTCAAAGTTTCCGGTTGGCGCCGCAGCACTAACGACTACCGGCGAAGTCATCAGTGGTTGCAACGTCGAGAACGCGTCTTATGGTTTAACGCTTTGCGCCGAATGCTCGCTGGTCAGTGCCTTGACCATGGCCCAGGCTGGCAAGTTAGTCGCATTCACCTGCGTCGATGGCGCAGGCAACATTCTGATGCCTTGTGGTCGTTGCCGCCAGTTGCTTTCAGAGCACGCGGCTGCCGGCATGATTCTCGAAACAGTTAGTGGGTTCAAGACCATGCAAGAAGTTCTTCCCGATGCATTTGGCCCGAGCGATTTGATTGAACGATGAGCAACTTTTCGGCAGTAGAACTAATCATCGCCAAGCGCGATGGAGCAGAACTTTCAACCGAGGCAATCGATTGGCTGATCGCAAACTACACCAGCGGTGTGGTCGCCGACGAACAAATGTCTTCGATGGCGATGGCGATTTTGCTAAACGGAATGAACCGCCGCGAGATTCGTGACATGACTTTGGCGATGATTGCCTCGGGTGAGCGACTTGACTTCAGCACCCTTTCGCAGCCAACCGCTGACAAGCACTCAACCGGTGGAGTAGGAGACAAAATCACTCTGACCCTCGCACCTTTGGTGGCCTGCTTTGGGGTTGCTGTTCCGCAACTCTCGGGCCGTGGGCTCGGCCACACCGGCGGCACTCTGGACAAACTAGAAGCAATCCCAGGATGGCGCGCCAACCTGTCGAACGCCGAAATGCACGCGCAACTTGATCGAGTCGGAGCGGTTATTTGTGCCGCTGGCTCGGGGCTGGCGCCGGCAGACAAAAAGCTTTATGCCCTTCGTGATGTGACAGGAACGGTAGAGGCGATTCCTTTGATTGCCTCATCGATCATGAGCAAGAAAATCGCCGAGGGCACTGCGTCGCTGGTGCTTGATGTGAAGGTCGGCTCTGGCGCGTTCATGAAGAACATCGACCGCGCACGCGAACTGGCCACTGTTCTTGTTCAGTTGGGCAATGACGCCGGGGTGAACACCTCGGCCATGTTGACCGACATGTCGACCCCGCTCGGACGCAAGATCGGAAACGCACTAGAGGTCGAAGAGTCGGTTGAAGTATTGGCTGGCGGCGGTCCAAGCGACGTTATCGAACTGACCGTCGAACTTGCCCGTGAGATGCTGCGTTTGGCTGGCAAGGGTGATGTCGATGTTGCTGCGGCACTCAACGATGGCCGCGCAATGGACAAGTGGAACGAAATGATTTCGGCTCAAGGCGGAGACCCAAAGGCCAAGCTTGCGGTTGCGAAAGAAAGCCACGTCGTCACTGCGTCGAGCACCGGAATTCTCACTCAGCTCGATGCCCTAGCCGTTGGCGTGGCATCTTGGCGGTTGGGTGCTGGTCGTGAGCGCAAAGAAGACGCAGTTCAGTTTGGTGCGGGAGTTGTGCTGCACGCTCAGCAGGGTGACCACGTGGTTGCCGGGCAGCCGCTTTTGACCTTGCACACCGATGAACCTGCCCGTTTCGATCGTGCACTCGCATCGCTTGATGGCGGCATTACCATTGATGCTTCGGCCGTTTCAAAGCCTCGCCAGATTTTGCTCGACCGCGTAACCGCCTAGGTTCTGCGACTTCAACCCGCTAAGGAAACATGACAATCGATTTCAAGAGTCTTCCAAAGGTTTCGCTTCACGACCACCTAGACGGCGGTCTTCGCCCTCAGACCATCATTGAGCTTGCTGCCGAGATTGGGCACGAACTGCCGGCCAACGATGCTGCCGTGCTTGCGCGTTGGTTCGAAGAAGCGGCTGACTCGGGCTCACTGGTTCGCTATCTCGAAACCTTTGACCACACGGTTGCTGTGATGCAGACCAAGCACGGTCTAGAGCGCGTTGCCCGCGAGTTTGTGCTTGACCTTCACGCCGATGGTGTGGTCTATGGCGAGTTGCGATGGGCTCCAGAGCAGCACCTGGGCAAGGGCCTAACTCTCGACGAGACAGTCGAGGCCGTTCAGTCGGGTATCGACCAGGCCATCGAGATGGTCGCCGACAACGGCGGTGAAATCGCTATAGGGCAGCTAGTCACCGCTATGCGCCACGCAGATCGAGGTCTCGAAATCGCCGAGCTAGCCGTTCGTCACCGCTACAACGGTGTGGTTGGCTTCGACATTGCCGGCGCAGAGAAGGGCTTTTTGCCTTCGCGTCACAAGGCGGCCTTTGACTATTTGGCCGAGCAGATGTTTCCGATCACCGTTCACGCCGGCGAAGCAGACGGTGTCGAGAGCATTCGCGATGCGATTGTCAGCGGTCGCGCACTGAGACTTGGGCACGGCGTGCGCATCATGGAAGACATCGAACTCAACTACCACGAGGGTGAACTTGCTTCGGTAGAACTCGGGCTGGTCTCAGACTGGGTGCACGACCGACAGATCGCGCTCGAACTTTCACCTTCTTCAAACCTGCAGACTGGCGCAATCGAGGCGTGGGGCAAGACCATCGCGTCGCACCCGTTCAACATGCTTTACGACCTGGGCTTCAACGTCACCGTCAACACCGACAACCGCCTAATGAGCGCCACCACGCTCACGCGCGAGCTCGAACTGCTTTCGGCTGCTTTTCATTACGACCTCGACGACATCGAGCAATTCCAGATCAACGCCGCCCGCGCAGCGTTCATCTCGATCGAAGACCGCGAAGAACTCGTCGAGCGCATCCGTGAGGCCTTTGACGAGGCTCGAGGCTAAAACTTGAGTGCGCTCTCTGCGGCCTTTGCACCTGGCTCTATAGAAGTGGCGGTCAAGGCATCAACTCGCGAAGATGCCATTCTGGCTGCCGGCCGGTTGCTCGCGAAAAGTGGCCGCACAACCGTCGACTATGCAAACGAAATGCTCGAGGCTCTCGAAGAGTTTGGCCCTTATTTTGTTCTGGCGCCAGGCATTGCGATTGCTCACGGCCGACCTTCGAAATCGGTTTTGTCGAGCGGTCTGAGCCTCGCGGTTTTGGCTGAGCCCGTTGTCTTCGGCAGTGAGCACAACGACCCGGTTAGCTTGGTTTTTGGGCTCTGTGCAACCGACCACGATTCACACATTGACGTTCTGGCAGAGCTAGCAACCATGTTGACCGATACCGATTTGGTTACGTTCGTGTTAAATGCGGTAACAGCCGATGAAATCCGAGCGTTGCTGCCTTAGCGTCTGAAACAATGGACTCATGCGAATAGTTGCGGTTTGTGGAATGGGCATTGGCACCAGTGTGCTGCTCAAGATGAATGCTGAGAAGGTTCTCAAGCAGCTGGGCATCGAAGCAACCGTCGAAGCAGCAGACATGACCACAGCTCGAACTTTAGGTTTCAACGCCAACATTGTGCTGACCACCCCAGAGTTGGTTGCTTCTCTAACTGGGCTTCCTGCCGAGATCATCTCGATCGATCATTTTTTTGACTTAGAAGAACTGACCAAAAAGCTGGGCAAGGCTCTGCTCTAGAGGCTTAGGCCAACAACTTGCGCATGGCTGCATCCAACGATGCCAGGCTGGCGGCAGCGCCATCGTGGCTCTCAGAGACCGATTGCAAATAGCATTTGAGCTTAGGCTCGGTTCCGCTCGGGCGAACGATTACACGACGTCCATCGGCTAAATCAAAACGCAGCCCGTCGGTTGGTGGCAAAGTCGCGGTTCCCAACGCCAAGTCCATGCAGTCGGCGGCAACGCCATCGATGTGACCTGGCGGGTTTTTGCGCAGTCGCGACATGGTGTCACCGATGATGCTCAAATCGGTGACTCTGATGGAAATCTGACCAGTGGCAAAGTGACCATAGCGTTCGGCCAGTTCGTCTAGCAGGTCAAGCACGGTCTTGCCATCGGCAGCCAATTCTGTTGCGATCGTGGTCATTACCAGGGCCGCCGAAATGCCATCCTTGTCGGGAGTGTGCTGGGGGTCAACGGAGTATCCGAGGGCCTCTTCGAAGCCGAAAATCAGGTTCTCGACCTTGGTAATCCACTTGAAACCGGTCAGTGTTTCGACAAAGCCCAAGCCATAGTGCGCAGCGACTTTCGAGAGAGCCGAACTCGAAACTATCGAACAGGCGAGGTTGCCTGTTTTGCCGGCTGCGGCTGCTCTTGAGGCAGCCCAATCGCCCAAGATCAGCCCGATCTGGTCACCCGTCAGTCGGTGCCAGTCGGGGCTGGGCAAGCCAACTGCCATGCGGTCGGCATCGGGGTCGTTTGCAATGACTATGTCTGCCGCCGTTTGGTTGGCCAGCTCAAACGCTAGGTCCATGGCACCGGGCTCTTCGGGGTTCGGAAAAGCCACCGTCGGAAAGGTGCCATCTGGCACATTTTGCTCGGCCACAACCGTCGGCAAAGCCAAACCAGCGCGGTCAAAAAGTGCCTTTAGCGTTTGCCAGCCAACGCCGTGCATAGCGGTGAAAACAGCATTGATGGCAGGCAAGGCATCTACACCGTGCACCAGTTTTGCCGTTTCGGTCAAATAGGCTTCGCGAACGTCTTGCCCGCCTACTTCGATTTCTTGAGATTTTGGCATTTGGGCAAAGGTCAAACCGGCCGCAACTCGATCGATTTCGGCTGCAATCTGCGTATCGGTTGGCGAAACGATCTGACCGCCGCCGTTTGCCCCGCCGAGATAGACCTTATAGCCGTTGTCGCGCGGCGGGTTGTGCGAAGCAGTGACCATGACTCCGGCCGAAAGGTTGCGGTGTTTCACGGCGAAGGCAAGCAGTGGAGTAGGTACGTAGCCGTCGAATAACAAAACTTCGATGCCCGCGGCTGCCATGATCTCGGCGCTGTCGCGCGCGAAAATGTCGCTGTTGATACGCCCATCAAAACCGATGGCTACCGAAGGCGTTGTGCCCGCAAACTTCTGCTTTAGAAAGGTAGCTAGGCCCAAAGCCGCCTGGGCAACCAGAACGCGGTTCATGCGGTTCGGGCCGGCACCAAGCTCGCCGCGCAGTCCCGCCGTGCCGAAGGCCAACCGAGAACCAAAACGCTGCCGCAGGGCATCTTCGTTGCGGTCGGCAATCAACGCCTCGAGCTCTTCGCGCGTGACGGCATCAGGATCTTGGTCGAGCCAAGCTTGAGCGGCACTAAGCAGTTGATCTAGTGACACGGGTGCCTAGATTTTTGCGATGATTTCGGCCAGCAGGGCGCTGATGCGAGGCTCGGCCTCTTTGCCAGCGGCCAATACCTCGTGATGACTTAGGGGAGTGGTCTGAATGCCAGCAGCCAAATTGGTCATTAGCGAGAATCCCATTACCTCCATGCCGGCCTCACGGGCAGCAATGGCTTCGAGCGCGGTCGACATGCCAACCAGGTGACCGCCCATGTGCTTGACCATCTGAACTTCGGCTGGGGTTTCATAGTGTGGGCCGCGAAACTGCACATAAACGCCTTCGTCTAGCGAAGAATCTACCGTGCGCGAAAGTTCACGAAGTCGCTTTGAATACAGGTCGGTTAGGTCAACGAAGTTGGCACCTTCGATTGGGCTGTCGGCCGTTAGGTTGATGTGGTCGCTAATCAATACCGGTGTGCCCGGCGCCCAGTGGTCCTTGATTCCGCCAGAACCATTCGTCAAGATCATAATTTTTGCCCCGGTCGCCGCCGCTGTGCGAACCCCGTGCACGGTGCGTCGAACGCCGTGACCCTCGTAATAGTGGGTGCGAGCGCCGAGAACGAGGGCGCGCTTGCCGCTCGGCAAGAGAATGGAACGAATCGTGGCAACGTGGCCTTCGACCACCGGAGCCGAGAAACCTGGAATCTCAACTGCATTCACAGAGGCCACTGTTTCGCCGATCAAGTCGGCGGCCTTGGCCCAACCTGAACCCAAAGTGAGGGCTATGTCGTGTTGCTCAACGCCAGTCTTTTCGGCGATGGCAGCGGCTGCAAGTTTGGCGATTTCGAAGGGATTCGCCTTTGGATCCTCTAGTGGATTACTCATAATCCGAGTCTATTGCGACCTGGAGAGCAACAGTTCACCTTTCGTCAATGGGCTGCGTTTTCGGCCAATAGATAAGTTTCAGGCAAGATAGATGCGTGAGTACATCAGCCAAAAAGAAACACCACATCGTAATCATCGGCGGCGGCCCTGGCGGCTATGAAGCTGCCTTAGCCGGCATTCAGTTGGGCGCAGAGGTCACACTGATTGAACGCAACGGTGTTGGTGGCAGCGCGGTATTGACTGATGTCGTGCCTTCCAAGGCCCTAATCGCAACTGCTGACGCAGCAAATGCTGTTCGCCACGCAACCGAACTTGGAATCCGGTTCAAATCCGCCGGTGCTCCAGTGCATCCAGAGGTAGATATCGACCTAGGAGCGATAAACCGCAGGCTACTAAAAATTGCCTCGGAGCAGTCGGCCGACATGAGTGCTGAACTCAAGTCGCAGGGTGTGCGATTGATTCACGGTTCGGGTCGCCTCGACGGCAATCATCACGTGATTGCCACCCACGCCGATGGCAAAGAAGAAGTCCTCGAAGCAAAGACCATCATCGTTGCGGTCGGAGCACACCCGCGCACTCTCGAAACTGCCAAGCCAGACGGCAAACGAATTTTGACCTGGCTCGACCTTTATAACTTGGATGAAGTTCCCGAGCACATGATCGTCGTGGGTTCGGGTGTAACCGGTGCCGAATTTGCATCAGCATTTGCAGGCTTGGGTTCGAAGGTCACGCTCATCTCGAGCCGCGACACCGTGCTGCCTAGCGAAGACAAAGATGCCGCCGAGCTGATCGAGAAGGTTTTTCGCCGCAAAGGAATGCAGGTGCTCAACAAGTCGCGCGCGCAGTCGGCTGAGAACACTGGTACAGAGGTCGTAGTAACCCTCTCAGATGGCAAGACAGTTACCGGAAGTCATGTTCTTATTGCCGTTGGTGCGATTCCAAACACCCATGGCCTGGGCCTAGTCGAGGCGGGCGTCGAACTAACCGAAAGTGGGCATATCGCCGTCAACAAGGTTGCTCGAACTTCACGTGCCAACGTTTATGCGGTGGGCGACTGCACCGACTTCTTGCCACTTGCCTCGGTTAGTGCAATGCAGGGACGCACCGCAGTTTTTCACACAATGGGTGATGTCTCGGCACCTACCGAGCTTCGCAACGTGGCGGCCAACGTTTTCACCGACCCAGAGATTGCATCGGTTGGCTGGCAGCAGGCCTCGATTGAGGCGGGGCTCGTCAACGGATCGATCGAAAAGATCATGCTCGAGCTAAACCCGAGAGCTAAAATCTCGGGAATCGAAGACGGCTTTATAAAGCTCTTCACCTCGACCGGCGGAACCGTTATTGGCGGGGTAGTGGTTGGTCCAAAGGCGTCTGAGTTGATTTATCCGATCGCGTTGGCTGTTGAAAACAGGCTCACCGCCGACCAGGTGGCTCGAACTTTCTCGGTTTATCCATCGCTCAGCGGTTCAATCACCGAGGCTGCTCGCGCCCTTCACATTCCAAACGACTAGGTCGCTCGGGCTACAACAAGCAGAGCCTACTATTTAGCCTTTGGCTTTTTTTCGGTCTCTGGCTTGTTGTTTGCAACTGTCATCGCCTGAAGACGTCGCAGGGCGTCGTCGCCAGTTTGAATATTTCCATCGATGAATATCGTGTTGCCTGCTCCCTCGCGGGCGGCATCGCGAATGGTTTCGGTCCACATCGAAAACGCCAAAAGTGCTGGGTCGAGGCCGTGCTTTTCAAGCAGTTCGGCAGATTCACCAAATCCTTCGGCAAGAGCCTTGCGGAACATTGCCAAACCTTCACCGCGAAGTCGAGCCGCGGTTGCTTCGTTTTCGGCGGCGATTCGAATGGCGGCACCCTCGGCTTCGGCTGCCTTGGTGCGGGTGATCAAGAGCGCCTGACCTTCAGCCTCGGCCGCGATCTTCTGGTTCGTGGCGGCAACGATTCGAGCCATCGAGTCGGTGACTTCTTTATCGAACGAGAGCTCGGTGATTTGCAAATCTAAAACAGTGAAACCCCAAGATGACAGCTGCTCGTCGAGTGTGGACTTTGCGTGGTGAACGATTTCGGCACGAAGTCCAAGCACTTCTGATTGCTTGCGCGTTGCTACATATTCGCGAACCGAAGCTTCGACAGCGCTCAGTAGAGCAATGTCGAATGACTTTTCGTCGATGAACTTGAAGGCGACGGTCTTAACGGTTTCGGGCTCGTGGTCGCTCACCGAAAAAATGACGGTGGCAGTGAAGTGCACCACGGCCTG
>CAILJO010000092.1 GCA_903834635.1 uncultured Micrococcales bacterium
CAAAAGGCTCAAGCCGACGACAAGACTGTGCGAGAAGTCGTTCTCGAACTAAAGCTGATGACCGCTGACGAATTCGAAGCGATTTTGGGCGACGTAGAAAAACTCGTTCGCCCTAACGGCTAGTTACTTCTCTTGGTCTTTTTGGCGTCGCAGATAAGCCTCGCCGGCAAGTCTTGTTTCGCGTGCGCGAATGCTGAGAGCACCGATTACCGAAATAATCGCGATCAAAACCACGCCGGCAATCAATCCGGATAGCGGGTCGATACCCCAGAGGTACTGAGACTTGTCACCAGAAGCAGCCTTGCCGCCGCCGACGGCATCTTTGTTGTTGACGCCACCCAAAGTCATGGTTGCGACGTCGGTCGATCGGGCGTGGCAGTTGACCACCGGGGTTGCCACGTAGTTCGAGTTGTTCTCAACGGTGAAAGCGAAGGTTCCTTCAATCGGGTGACCGTCATCAGAAACTGTGCGCCAGGTCACGTTGTAGGTTCCTGGCAGGTCGATGTCGACGGTGTCGGTGATGACCGAGCCGTTGAACTGGTCAACACAACCATCGGTCATCTCGGCCGGAGCAGACTCGGCCGGCCCCATCACAGAAATCTCTGTTCCGGTGCCGTCTTCGGTCTTCATGACAGCCTCTTCAAAAGTCAACTCGATCGAAATAACGCCAGCCTCTACGGTTGCCCCGTCGCTAGGCGAGGTAGACACCAAAACGTTGTGAGCCGAAGCCGGTGACGCAACTGTGAAAAGTCCTGCAAAGGCGATAGAAAGAACTGCGAGAGAACGAAAAAGTTTCATACTTAAACTCTATCGAAAGGCAAACGATGAGCACACTCGGCTGGGGCGTTATAGGCGCTGGAGGCATTGCGAGAGCGTTCGTTCGCGATTGCCAAGGGGCAGGTCTAAACGTGGTGGCGGTCGGCTCGCGCACTCAAGAGGCGGCAGACCGGTTTGCATCCGAGTTGAACATTGCATCGGCGCACAGCTCTTATCAGCAGCTGGTTGACGACCCAACGGTTGACATCGTCTATGTGGCCACACCGCACCCGATGCATCTTGAAAATGCATTGCTCGCTATCGAAGCCGGCAAGCACGTTCTGATCGAGAAGCCCATCACGCTCAACGCCGGCCAGGCGCAAGCCATCAAAGATGCCGCCGCGGCTAAAGGCGTTTTTGCGATGGAGGCCATGTGGACGCGATTCTTGCCGTCGATGCTTCACATCGAAGAACTAATCGAATCTGGTGTCATCGGCGAGGTTAGGGCCATTCAAGCTGACCACAGCCAGTTTTTGCCTTACGAGAGAGCACCCAGATTGCATGAACCCCAGCTCGGCGGCGGTGCCCTTTTAGACCTTGGCATCTATCCCGTTTCGTTTGTGCACCGGCTGCTAGGTGAGCCTCGCGAAATAGTGGCGCGTGGCACTTTAACGAACCTAGGCGTTGATGAAATTGTCTCGGCGATTCTGACCTTTGGTTCTGGTGCTCAGGCCACCATTCAGTCGGGATTCATGGCTGCTGGGGCAAATACGGCCACCGTGATTGGTTCTAGAGGGCGAATCGAAATAGACCGAGTTTGGTACAACCAGTCGAGCTTCACGGTCTTTGATCAACAGGGGTCGGCAATCGAGCGCTACGAGACTAAAATCGACTCAAGGGGCATGCATTTTCAGGCCCTCGAAGTTGAGCGATGCATTGCAGCAGGGTTGCTGCAAAGTGATCGCATGAGTCTCGATGAATCGATTCAGATCATGAATGTTTTAGATGAGATTCGCAGACAAATCGGCGTTAGTTACCCAGGAGAATAAGTGTCCGAAGCAAAAGCCGGCTTTCCATATTTCAAACAGGTAGCCATCGGTTCGGTCAGTGGCTTGCTTGCAGTCATTCTGCTGGTCGTGGTTTTCTCTCTGGGTGGCGGTTCCACTCCTAAACCGACCAACAGCCAGACCAGCGCTGCATCAGACAACCCAACCCCAAGTTCTAGCCCAACTGCAACCGACAGTCGCACCTGTTCTGTGAGCACCCTTGCCACCGATCCGCTGCTGGGCACGTTCTCGGGAGTGGTGGTCAATCCTGCGACCAAAGAGGTTCTTTTCGACCGCAACTCGACCGTTGGTGTGGCACCTGCGTCGACTCTCAAGTTGTTCACGGCCGCCGCAGCCTTGCAGACGCTTGGCCCAAACTATGTTGTCGACACCAAAGTTTTTTCAGACCCAACTAACCCCGGAACCATCATCCTGGTGGGAGGTGGAGACCCAACATTGTCTGCCACGGCTCCCGGCAAACAGTCCGTTTATGCCAACGCTCCAAAGTTGAGCGACCTCGCCATCAAAGTGAACCTTTGGGCTAAGGCAAACAACGTCACTATCAACAAAATCATTCTCGACTCCACACTCTTCGCCGGCGGAACCCAGGCATCGAAGTGGGATCCAACCTGGCCGGCAACCGAGCTGACCCTTGGCTACCAAAGTCAAGTCACTGCGTTGCAGGTTGATGGCGACCGCGCCAACCCTTATAAAGAAACTTCACCGCGCTCGCTAACCCCAGTCATGAACGCCGGCCGCAAGTTCAAAGCAGCGCTCGGCTCGGGTGCTTCTGGTGCAACCATCGTTGAGGGTGTCAACCCGACCAACGCGGTTCAGGTTGCCAAGGTTTCATCACAGACCATCGACAAGTGGATCAAGCACATGTTGCTGGTTTCTGACAACACCGAGGCCGAGTACCTTGCTCGCCTCGTGGCTCTGAAACTTGGCTATGACGGTTCGCTTGGCTCTATTCAGTTGGCAATCAAAAAGTCACTTGCCTCGACCAACATCGACCTGAGCAAGGTCATCATCAAGGATGGCTCTGGCGAGTCGCCAAGCAACTCGATTGCCCCGACCACCGAGACCGACCTTTTGTCTTTGGTGCTCAGCGGTTATGGAGATTTTGACGTGATCAACCAAGGGCTGCCGATTTCGCACGAATCCGGTTCGCTGGCCAGCCGCTTTGGCGGAAAAAACCTCGATGCCGCGGGCAAGGTGCGAGCCAAGACCGGCTGGATCGATCACGGCTATTCGCTGTCGGGAATCATGCAGGCCCGTGACGGAACCAACTTGCTGTTTGCGGTATTCGCAGCAGGCAATGTCACCGACACAGCAAAAGATGCCATCGACAACCTGGTCACCGGCATTTACCGTTGTGGCAACAAGCTAAGCAATCAGTAGGAAACCTTGAGCAAGGCACTTTTTATAGTCGACGTTCAGAACGACTTTTGCGAAGGCGGCTCAATGGGGGTCGCCGGTGGAGCAGCCGTCGCTGAGGGCATCACCGAGCACCTAAATGCCCACTCAGATGACTACGCCGCCATCATTGCTTCGCGTGACTGGCACGACGCAAGCAACGACAACGGTGGTCACATCGCCTGGCCGCCAGCAACCCCAGACTTCACTGACTCTTGGCCGCCCCACTGCATTGCGGGCACCCCGGGTGCTGAGTATCACCCAAACCTTGACGTCAGTTTCATCGACATGCACGTCGAAAAGGGCCAGGGCAAGCCTTCTTATTCGCTTTTTGAAGGCACCACTCGCGATGGCAAGACGGTACGTGAGATTCTCGATGAACTAAACATCACCGATGTTGACGTCGTGGGAATCGCCACCGATTACTGCGTTCTGGCTTCGGCCCTAGACGCAAAGCACTCGGGTCGTTCGGTGCGTGTGATCACGTCGCTTACGGCCGGAGTCGCGTCGGCGACATCGGAGGCGGCAATCGACAAAATGGCTGACAGCGGAATCGAAGTTGTCGCCCAGGCTTAGTCCTGTGGCAAACTATTAGCATCCAAACGAGTTAGGGATTGAGCAATGGCGCTTAGCGAAAGAGACCTTCTAGCCAAGGTTCCGACCGGTCTTTACATCGGCGGAAAGTGGGTTCAGGGCCACGGTGAAGGCACCATTGCCGTTGAAGACCCAGCAACGGGCAAGACCTTGCTCGAAATCGCGAATGCAAATGCCGACGATGGCCTTGCCGCCCTCGCGTCGGCCTATGAAACTCAGTCAACCTGGGCCAAAGTTGCTCCTCGCGAACGCGGCGAGATTCTGCGCCGCACCTTCGAGTTGGTTCGTGAGCGAAGCGAAGAGTTCGCCACGCTAATCAGCCTCGAAATGGGTAAACCAATCGCCGAGGCACGTGGCGAGGTAGCCTATGGCAACGAATTCTTGCGCTGGTTCGCCGAAGAGGCAGTGCGCATCACCGGACGCTACGGTTCATCACCTGAAGGCACTGGTCGCATGTTGGTCACCCACCGACCAGTTGGTGTGGCATTCGCAATCACCCCTTGGAACTTTCCGTTGGCGATGGCCACTCGCAAGATTGGTCCAGCGATTGCAGCTGGTTGCACGATGGTGGTCAAGCCTGCCGAACTAACCCCTCTCACAACCCTGCTGTTCGTGAAAACTCTTGAAGAAGCCGGCCTTCCTGCCGGTGTCATCAACGTGATCACCACCAATACTTCGGCAGCGACTTCGGGGCCGATTATTGCCGACCCGCGTCTAAGAAAGATCACCTTCACCGGCTCAACTCAGGTGGGTCGCAAGTTGCTAGAGCAGTCAGCTCAGCAGGTCTTGCGCACCTCGATGGAACTCGGTGGCAACGCTCCATTCCTAGTCTTTGAAGATGCCGACCTTGATGCAGCGGTCACCGGTGCGATGCTCGCCAAGATGCGCAACATCGGCCAGGCCTGCACCGCTGCCAACCGCTTCATCGTGCACAGCTCGGTTGCCGAAGAGTTTGGCAACCGACTTGCCGAGAAGATGTCGGCGCTGAAACTTGGTCGGGGAGTTGACCCAGAAACCACAGTCGGGCCGGTCATCAATGAAAAGGCGCGCGAAAACATGCATCGCCTGGTTGAGACGACAGTTCGAGAGGGCGGCGCAGTCATCACCGGCGGAGAATCAGGCGCAGGCGACGGCTACTTCTATAAGCCAACGGTTTTGCAAAACGTAAAGCCCGGTTCGACGATCCTCGGTGAAGAAATCTTTGGACCAATCGCGCCAATCGTTCACTTCGAAACCGAAGAGCAGGCCGTGCACCTGGCCAACGACACCGAATACGGTTTGGTCTCTTATGCGTTCACCCAAGACCTGAAGCGCGGTTTGCGTTTGATCGAATCGCTTGACACTGGAATGACTGGTCTGAACACCGGGCTTGTTTCAAACGCTGCGGCACCGTTTGGTGGAGTCAAGCAGTCTGGCCTTGGTCGTGAAGGTGGCACAGAGGGAATCTTGGAATACCTCGAGACCAAATACGTCATGACACCAGACCCAAGCCTCTAGGAGACGGCTGTTCAAAAGTTAGTTGCCGCGCCCGAGGCGATTAGGCTTGATAGAAACCCGAAACTAAAGGATTCATGTGTCTAAAGAAGTTCACTTTGATGGCAGTCTCAAATACTTTGCGAGACTTCTGACACCTTTTCTTTTCGCCATCGTTTCGGCAATCCCTGCGCTGTTGATTCAGTTCGAATATTTTCACACCACCGCTTTGATCGCAGCAGGCTATTACGGCCTAGCCATTGTGGCAGCTGCCTTTATGCTCGGGTGGGTTGGCGAGGCCGCAGAACTTGACCTGTCTGGTGGACTTTCGATTGGCCTTTTGGCCGTGATCGCCATTTTGCCCGAATATGTGGTCAGCACCATCATTTCGTTTCAGGCCGGAACCAACCCTGCGATGGAACCTTTGGCAACTGCCAACCTGACCGGCGCAAACCGATTGCTAATCGGTTTTGGTTGGCCTGTCGTAGCGCTGTGTGGCTGGTTCGCAATGCGAAAAGTGAAAAGCAATGCCAGCAACAAGCGCGACAAGAGCAAAACTTCTTTTGGCATCGAACTAGAACCGCAGTCTAAGACCGATATCGGCTTCATGATTTGGGCGACCGTAATTTCGTTCATCGTTCCAGCCATGGGAGAAATCGGTTTGATTACCGGTGTCATCATGGTCATTCTCTTTATCTCGTACCTGTGGAGAGTGTCACAAGAAGAAAACGAAGAGCCAGAGCTTCACGGCACGGCTGCCTATGTTGGCGCTCTTCCAAAATGGGGTCGCCGAGCGTTTCTCCTAATCGTGGCGCTTTTGGCCGCCGGCATCATCTTGCTTTGTGCCGAACCGTTCACCGAGCACCTAATTACCGCAGGCAAAGAAGCAGGGTGGAACGAGTATCTTTTGATCCAGTGGATCACACCGCTGGCATCTGAGGCACCAGAGTTCACTCTCGCATTCATCTTTGCTGCACGCGGAAAGGCGCGAGTCGCCATTGCGGTATTGATCTCGAGCAAGGTCAACCAGTGGAGCGTGCTTGCTGGTTCGCTTCCGATTGCCTATGTGCTTGGCGGGGGTCACGGCGCAGCATTGCCGCTCGATGCCCAAAGCGTTTCGGAGTTCAACCTGACCATTGCGCAGGGCATCCTTGGTATCGCCATTTTGCTCGGCATGCGCATTGGCGGTCTTGGATCAATTCTGTTGCTGGCTACTTTTGTGATCTCGTTCTTGTTCACCGACGTGTTGTCGCGAGACCTGCTTTCGGTCGCCTGCTTGGTTGTCGCGATTCCTTATTTCTGGCTCAACCGTGCGAACCTGCTCGACATTGCCAAGACGCCTTTCGTAAGAAAGCCCAAGCTCTAGATTTCAGTGAAAAGAAAAACCCCGAAGAGTGATCTTCGGGGTTTTTCTTTGATTCGAATTTCTCACTAGCGAGAGGCGATGAAGTCCTTCAGCCAAGCCATCAAGTCTGGGCCTAGGTCGTCGCGCTTTGAGGCAAGCAAAACGGTAGCCTTCAAAAACTCCAGTTTGTCTCCAGCGTCATAGCGCTCGCCACGGAAAACCACACCAACAACTCCGCCTGCTTCGTTCTCGCGGGCAGCTTTAGCCAGGGCATCGGTGAGTTGAATTTCGCCGCCAGCTCCCGGAGCCTGGTTGGCCAAAAGGTGGTGAATACCCGGGTTCAAAATGTAGCGTCCGATAACTGCGTAGTTTGAAGGCGCCTCAGAGTTCTTTGGTTTCTCAACAAAATCGCTGATCGCAATCACACCGTCAACTTCTGCGCCGGATGGCTTGATGCAACCGTACTTGTGAATCTCTTCATTCGGAACCTCGACCAGCGCAACAACGTTTGCGCCGGTTCGCATGTGCACCTGAGTCATTACTTCGAGAAGGTCGCTGTTTTCTTCGGTCACGTCGTCGCCGAGCAGCACAGCGAATGCCTCGTCACTTGTGAAAGAGTGTGCGGCGTGCACAGCGTGGCCAAGCCCGCGTGCGCCTCCTTGGCGAACATAGTGAATGTTTCCAAGTTCGCTAACTTCTTGAACCTGTCGCAGTCGAGCTAGGTCACCTTTGGCTTCGAGGTGAGACTCGAGGGCAGTCGAAGAGTCGAAGTGGTTTTCAAGCGCGTACTTGTCGCGACCCGTCACAAACAGAATGTCTTCGTATCCCGAGCGCACAGCTTCTTCGACAACGTACTGAATCACTGGCTTGTCAACCAGTGGAAGCATCTCTTTGGGCATGGCTTTGGTGGCCGGCAAAAATCTTGTGCCCAGGCCAGCGACCGGAATCACCGCTTTGGTTGGCTTAGTCATTTGTTCCCCTTGCTTAAAGTCTTTGTTGTTCGCAAACAACTACGTATTAGCCTACCGAAACGGAAAGTTTCGGGCTAGGCGGATAGATAGTTAGACAGAGCCTTCAAAGTTTGCTTATTGATTCCGTGCCCTAGATTTGGCACTTCGATGCCTTCGGCGTTTGTGTGGTTTCTCAACCATTCCTTTATGCGCTGAACAGCGACCTCTGAAACAACAGTGTCATTTAGTCCTCTGCTGTAAAACACGTGAGGCTGATTTTGATTGAGCTCGGCGTCACCGCTTTGCGAATGCCCTGAGACAAATCCGGCAATGATTGCGGTTTTAAAGATTCTGCTTGGTCGCGTTCGAAGCAGTTGGCTGGCCATGAATGCGCCTTGTGAAAATCCAACCAATATAAGAGGCGTCGTGCCTGCAACTTTGGAGTCAATCCAAGACCAGAGTCTTTCGGTCGCGAAGTTGGTGGTTTCGACGTCGGGGTTGAGTGGCAATGTAATTGGAAACCATGCAAAGGAGTTTCCGCCAAGTGTTATTGGGGCTCTGGGAGACACCCACGGCAAACCTTTAGGCAAGTCGTTCATGATGTCTGGCAAATCGAGTTCGTTAGCGCCATAACCGTGAAGAAGAATCACCAAAGGTTTGGATTTGTTTGATTGCGCAATGCCGTCGCCGACCCAGGTGGTGATTTGTTCTGCCATGCTCCAACTCTAAGTGTCTTCGCTGGCGTATTGTTTGGCTATGAAAAACATCAGCAAGGTTGCCTTCTTTGCAGCAATCATTGGCCCTATTCAGTCTGTCTTGGGTTGGACAATCGCAGGTTCCCTATGGCCTGGTTATGACGGCGTCAAGCAGACCATCAGTGAGCTAGCCGCGCCAGAGTCACCGGTGAAGGTCATCATGTCAAGCTTCTTTATTCTTGGCGGCACCTTGACCTTTATCGTTTCGTTGTTTGCTCGAACCCTAGCTACGCCTGGTCGCATTGCACTCTTTCTAACGGCGATTGCAACCTACGGGCTAACGATTTTTCCAACTCCTCTAATTGGTTATTCGATCTGGCACCGCATCTTCGCGATTTCATCGTTTGTTTTGTCTGCCGGTTGGCCACTATTTGCGATGAGATTTCGCAAGGATGCCCCTGCGATCCTCAGGCCTTTTGCAAGCATCACCGCAACCGTGCTTCAGGCCGCTTTGGCTATCGCCTTCTTGGTGGTCTGGGTTCGCGAGCCAATCGATCCATTTACTGGCGTGTGGGAACGAGTGGTTGCGGTCTCGCAGTCGCTTTACATTTCGGTTGTCGTAATCGCGGTTTATCTAGGCCAGCGCAAAAAAGCGAATCAGCCAGCATTTTAGACAAATCGGCGTAGGGTTAGTGCTCTGGGCCGCCTGGCCTATTTAGGAGGCCACCATGGCCGAGAAATCACCACAGAAGAACACCGGCAAGACGCCGGCTGCAAAGAATCTCAAAGAAAAGCGACTTGAAAAAAAGGCTAAGTCTGCTGCCAAAAACAATAAATCTGAATAAGCAAAAAGGCCTTCTGTTTAGCGGGTTAACGCTGTAATAGTCGGTAATACTTTTTGTTCGCTCTGACGAATGTCCCGCTAGGATTAGGTGTCGCATTCATTTGCAGAGGGGAACATTATCGTGTTCGCATTAAAGTCAAAATTCTTCAAGTCTTTTGCATTACTAATCTCATTGGCTCTCGCAAGCACCTTGCTCTCTGCGACCTCGCCGGCGGCCGCCGACTATTCGCCACCCGTCATCACGACTGTGCACCCAAGCAGTGGAAGCATCACCGGCGGAGACATGGTCACCGTCACTGGCGCCAACCTTCAGTATGTTTATGGTGGTCGAATCGGCGACAACGCCATCGACTTTTATCACTGGGTCTCGGTTGCCAACGACGGCAGCTGGCTAAAGTTTGAAGCACCAAACTCGGCAGTCAAGGGTCTTGCAGACCTGACTCTTTATAGCCAAATTAACGTCACCGAGCCTGGCGTCTATACCTACACGGCATCGTCAATCACCTCGGTTACACCAAACATCGGTGTTGCCGGTGGCGGCACCAAGATCAGCATCAAGGGTGTTGGTTTCGGGCCTATGGAGTGGGGCAATGGCTCAATCAGCGTCAAGATCGGTGCAAACTATGCGACTCAGGTTGTTCGCGTAAGCCCAACCGAAATCACGGCGATCACTCCTGTCGGTGCTCTAGGCAGTGCTGACGTGGTCATCAGTTTCAATAACACGCAAAGCCTGCACTTTTCTGACAACGTAATCACCGGTTCAAAGGCGTTCGCCTATGCTCCAGACAACTCGGCTCCGGTCATCAAATCGCTTAGCCCAAGCAAGGGTCCAATCGCAGGCGGCACCCAGGTGACGGTCACCGGTTTGTTCCTAAAAGACTCAAGCGGCAACAGCGGGGCCTTTACCTTCGATGGCAAGGCCGTGACTCTGGTGTCGATGGACGCAAACGGCACCAAAGCCGTTGTCACCGCGCCTGCGCACGCAGCAGGTGCCGTTGACGTTTCGGTCAAGACTTCAAACGGTTCGTCCACAGTTGACGGCGCCTATACCTATTCGCCACCGCCAACGGTCACTGCAATCACGGCATCGTCAGGCGTTGTAGAGGGTGGAACCAAGGTCACCATTACAGGAACCAACTTCGGTTCGGTCGGTGCGCCAGTCGTATTGATCGGCGGCAAGCTCGCACTGTGCACCAAACTGGTTTCGTCAACCACCATCACTGCCGTAACTCGTGAAAACCCTGCCGGTGCGGCTGATGTTGAAGTAACAGCAACCACCGGAGCCGGAAGTGCGTCAAAAACTGGTGCGTTCACTTATGTAGACGCGGCGTCGCACCCTGAGATTGCATCAATCACACCAAACTCGGGCACCACGGCCGGTGGCACTGTGATCGATATTCACTCGGATGCGACCTACCCAGCCGACACGCCAAACGTAATGATCGGTCAGCTTTGTGCTTTGTCGGTCACCCGCGTTGACGCACACACCATTCGCGCGACCGTTCCTTCGGCGACTGCAGGTGCAAGAAACGTCAGCCTGACCTTCGCCAATGGATATTCCGTCTTGCTTTCGGGGTACACCTATGTCACGCCGCCACCGGCAGACATTACCAACGTGAACCCAAATAGCGGCTTCACCGCCGGAGGCACCGTAGTAAATATTTCGGGCCACGGATTTGGAACCACGGGCAACCCACTGGTTAAGTTCGGCGGTGTCTCTGCAACCAACATCGTTCGAATCAGCGACACCTTGATTATTGCCACCACTCCAGCCAACTCGCTGGGCGCTAAAACTCTTGAGGTAACACCGGGTGATGCACTGCCGATCAGCCTGGCAAACGCATTCACTTATCGCGGACCTGTTTTGACAAGCGTCACTCCAAACAACGGACCAACCACCGGTGGCACGGCTGTGACCATCGTTGGTGATGGGTTCGGTGCTTCGGGAACACCAGTTGTCACCTTTGGTGGCAAAGCTGCTACATCTATCGTTCGTTTGAACCAGACCACCATTACTGCAGTTACGCCAACCGGAACCGCGGGTGCGGCGGAGGTTGCAGTGACACCAGAGGGTGGCACCATCATCAAGAGTTCAGACTTGTTTACTTACAAGGCTGCTCGCTTGACTCCACTGATCTATTCGAGCTCACCTTCAACCGGGCCAGAGGTTGGCGGAATCACTCTGACCGTCACAGGACTCAACTTCAAGGGAACTGCAGGCACAACCACGACCGTCAAGATTGGCAATGTTAAGCCGTCGAACCTGGCGATCAACAGCGCCGGTACCAGCATGACTTTCACTGCACCGGCCTTTGGCCCAGGCACCTATGACATCTGGATTCAAACAGACAAAGGAACCGCATGGAGCGGCCTTTATACAGTTCTTGCTCCGCCAAGCATTCCTGCTTGTAGCGATGCAACCTCGTCTCGAATTCTTAACCCAGACGGTGGCACTGTTGTAACCATCTGGGGTGACCGATTCGGCACCACGGCGACTGCACCGACCGTCAAGGTTGGCGGAGTAGTAACTCCGGTTAGCAGTTGGGGCTACAGCCTTCAGTACTTCCGTTATTACGTAACCTTCACTGACTTGGGCGGGTCATTCGGATCACAAAGCGTTGAGGTTATCCCTGCCGACAACTCAGGAAGCAGCACGCTAAACACCTGTCTATACCGCCACGCTTATGCGAGCATCACTGCCGATGACAAGTCGAAGTTGTTCGGAGCCCCGACTCCTGTCTTCACCAAGACCGTTGTTGGCGAGCGTGGAACAGACAAGGTCACTACGGTCACCTACACCTTCACCGGAATCGGCGGCGTCAGCTATGGCCCATCGTTGACTCCACCTACCGCGGCTGGTGTCTACCAGATTCGCGTTAGCGATGCCTCGATGAGCCCGGGTGACATTAATAACTACTCGTTCAGCTATATCGATGGCACGTACACCATCTATGGTCTTGCTGCGACTGTGACTGCTATCGATACCGAGAAGGTTTATGGCGACGCAGACCCTACCTTCGCAGTAGGCATCGATGGCGTTGCCGTTGGCGAAACTCACGCGTCTGGCACCATCACATTCAGCGGAAACAACTATGGTCCGTCGACCACGCCTCCGACCGACGCCGGAACCTACACGATGACTCCTAGCGATGAAGTCTTGACTTCGGGCAATCAGGATCAGTACTCGTTCACGTACATCACGGGCACCTATGTGATTCACAAGCGCCCAGTCTCGATTGTGGCTGTGAATCAGCAAAAGACTTATGGCGACGAAGATCCTTCGTTCCCTTGGGAATTTGCAGACCCAACGGACACCAACATGGCCTATGGAGAAACCTTGCTGGTTGGTCAGCTTTATCGTGACGAAGGCGAAAACATTGGCACCTATGACCTGAACCTAGGAAACCTGCATAGCCAAAACCCGAACTATGACATCACGGCATCGCTGGGTTATCTTTCGATCAACCCTCGCCACATCGATGTCACCGCCGACGACCAGAGCAAAATCTATGGCAACGGCGACCCTGCCTTGACCTATTACTCGTCGGGCTTGGTAGGAGACGACAAACTAAATGGCTCGCTATCTCGCGATGCCGGTGAAGATGTAGGCAACTACACCATCAACCAGGGAACTCTCGATGCCCCGGCCAACTATGTAATTGACAGTTTCACTCCGGGTGTTTTGGAGATCCAAAAGCGTCAAGTCAACGTAGGTTTCTGGGACGATGGAAAAGACTACGGAGTTCCAGATGACTGGACCGACTTCGGCTCGGGTTATGGCTTTTATTTCACAACCAACACGCATCTGGCCTTCAACGACCAGTTCACGGGCGCTATTTCTCGTGATCCAGGTGAAAACGTGGGCAACTATGACATTCACCCAGGAACACTGGCACTGAGTGACAACTATGACCTGACATTCACGCTTGGTGGCACTTTCAGCATTTACCCTCGTTGGGTTACTGTTCACCCTGTCGCAGACCAGAAGGTCTATGGCGACTCTGACCCTTCTGCGTTCAGCTACACGGTTGGCGAGACCACCTGCTGTGGTGGTTTGATTAATGGCGACACCCTCACGGGAAACCTTGGTCGAGATGAAGGTGAAAACGTTGGTCAATACAGTTTCAACGCAGGCACCTTGGATGGCGGCAGAAACTACCGAGTCTATGTAGCTTGGTGGGAGGGGAAATTCAAGATTACTCCTCGTCCAATCACGGTGACACCGGACTCACAAACAAAGCAGTACGGTGACAATGATCCCGAGATCACGTTCAGCGTTACGAGCGGCGCTTTGCAAAACGGAGACACCCTCAACGGTTGGATCGACCGCGAATCTGGTGAGGCCGTCGGAACCTACCAGTTCTCAGACAGCAACTTCTGGTATTACGACCCGAACTACGATGTCACGGTTGACCAAACCAACCACTTCACGATTACTAAGAAGGACATCACCGTTGTAGCCGACAACCTGAGCAAACAGTATGGCGATGGTGACCCGACCTTCACCTTCACGACGAGCCCAAGCTCAATGCCTAACGGTGTGTCAATCAACCTTGACGGAACCTTGAGTCGTGTTGACATCGGTGAAAATGTCGGAAATTACGACATCACTCAGGGAACACTCGATGGCGGGGGCAACTTCAACATCGTTGCATTCACGCCAGGAAACCTTGAAATCACGAAACGCCACATCGATGTAGGTTTCTACGACGACTACAAGGTGTACGGACAGAACGATTCCGATACCGACTTCGGAAGCGGTTACGGTTTCTACATCACCAACAACACCTACCCGGTAAACGGCGATACCTTCACTGGTGAAATCGGCCGCGACCCAGGTGAAAGTTTGGGCACCTATGACATCAATGGTGGAACTCTTTCATTGGGTGCCAACTACGACCTCACATTCAGCTATGGAGGGGTTTTCGAGATCGATAAGCGCCGGGTATTTATTTACCCTGCACACGCTGAAAAGGTATATGGCGATGATGATCCGAGTGCCTTTGGTTACACGGTTAACATGACTTCATGCTGCGATGGTTTGATTAACGGAGACACCATCAGCGGTTCGCTTGGGCGAGACAGCGGCGAAAGTGTTGGAACTTATGAATTCAACATCGGAACACTGGATGCCGGAGATAACTACTACGTCATGATTCCTTGGTGGATTAGGCCTGAGGTTTTTACAATCACGCCTAAGCCAATTACTGTAACCGCCGATCACCAAACCAAGATCTACGGTGACAATGACCCTACGGCCACATTCACCACCACTCCATCCTCGTTGCCTTTTGACGACAGTCTGAGTGGTGTGCTTGGTCGCGATGGTGGCGAAGATGTTGGTTCTTACAGTTACAACAGCGGCAATTTGGCGGCCAGTAACTCGAACTACGACATCTCGTTCGTTTCGAACACCTTGACTATCAACAAGCTGGACATCACAGTAGCTGCAGATGATTTGCAGAAGCAGTACGGTGATGCAGACCCAGGCTTTACGTTCACTTATAGCCCGGTCAGTTTGCCAAACGGCACACCTATCGAGTTGTCAGGTTCGCCAGAGCGTGTTGCGGGTGAGGCGTTGGGTGACTACAACATCACGCGAGGAACTCTAGACGGTGGCGACAACTTTAATGTCACCGGATTCACCGGCGCCAAGCTAACCATTGTGCCTCGCACCTTGCACTTGCTAGCCGGCGACAAAACCGCCATGTTTGGTGCTGAAATCGGTTCGCCGAGTTACACCATTGTTGACGGAACCACGTTGGTGAATGGAGACACAATCGCGAGCGTTGGATACGACTACAGCGATGTGCCTTATCACGTTGGTTCATACGACATCATTCCTGGTGCAAGTTTGATCTTCGCCTCTGGAGACAAGAACAACTACGACGTTCAGTACTTGAATGGAACGTTGACCATAACCCCGGCTCCGATGACCATTCACTTGGCTGACGCACTTGGCAACTGGGGTCAAGCGGCTCCGGAGTTCAAGGCTTCTTCGGTCGATGGTCTTGTTGGGCAGGATGCCATTGGTGACATGAACTTCACGTTCGACGCGTCACCTACGGTGCCTGACTACCCCGGCACCTATGCGCTGGATGCCACTTTGGCGAATATGTCAACGGGTGACGCCAACGACTACGACGTGACCGTGATTCCTGCGAGCTACCAAATTGGTGGACCGCAGTGGTTGCAGTTCACGCCACCGTCAGGCCCTGAGGCTGGTGGAACCGAATTCACGATCTATGGTCAAGGCTTCGGCGACAAGGCTCCGACGATTACTTTCGACGGGCTCGAAGCCACCGACGTGACCCTGGTCGATTCGGGCACCATCACCGGTTTCACTCCTGAGCACGTTCAGGGTCCGGTTGATGTGCAGATGATTTTCAACGGAACCGCCTATGACCTTGGAACCGTGTTCACCTATCTGCCTCCGGTTCCGACTCCATCCATCACGGTTGTCTATCCCGAGGTCGCACCGACCTCTGGCGGCAACTTCGTGAAGATCATTGGTCAGAACTTCTGTGGCTCAAACGGAAAGCCTGGACAGATTTTGGTGAACGGCAAGATTGTTGCCGGAGCCAAGGTTTCGAAGGACTGCACCACGGTTACGTTCAAGGCGCCGGCCTATGCGGCAGGCAACTACACCATGCAGATCAAGACCAAAGATGGCATTGCCAAATATGCGCCTGGCCTTACCTACCTGGGTGGCGGTCAAAAAGTCATTTCTTCGGTATTGATCTTCTGGGGTGACTCGCCAAAGCTTCGTGCAGGTGCAATCGCCAAGTTGAAGGCAATGGTCGCCAAGCTTAAGGGCAAGAAGAACATCACGGTCGAGATTAAGGGTTGGGTTCACAAAACCCGCAGCTCAAGAATCGACGCCTGGCTGGCTCTTCAGCGCGCCAAGAACTCGGCTGCCTTCTTGAAGAAGTATGGAATCAAGGGCACGTTCAAGATTGCAGCCAAGGGTATTTACCACGCTGGCAATGCTACGGACCGCCGATCAGAGATCACGATCCGATACACCGACTAGCTCTAAACAATAGAAAAACCCGTCACCTCTGCAGGTGGCGGGTTTTTCTTTTGAAAACTATGGGGCGGGCGACATTACCCAAAGCACTTCGATTGGTTGATTGCTTGGGTTGCGCCACGTGTGGGCGTCTCGACCTCTAAAGGTCATGGCGTCGCCGGTGTTGAGCAGGTGGTGCTCAGGCCCAAGAATGACCTCGAGTTGCCCTTGAAGAACATACACAAACTCGACCTCACAGTTGAGTGAATAGAGTTCGTCACCGCCAGAGCCGCCAGGGGCGATTTTCGAGTGCAGCACCTCGATGCTGGTTTGGTTGCCCGACGAAAGCAAAAACTCTCGTGCGTCGGTGCCGCCAAAGTTGATTTGGGCGCCATCGCCGGCTCGAACAATTGCGCTAGCCGGATTATCAAAGAGTTCGCCCACTTTGAGACCGAGCGCCTCGCACACCGCCACCAAAGATGCCACCGACGGCGAAACCTGATCGCGTTCGAGCTTGCTGACGAACCCTTCGGTCAGCCCAGCAGCTGCTGCAACCTGACCAAGAGTTAGCCCGCGAGAGAGTCGAGTTGCACGAATTCGCCCGCCGATCGGAATCTCGGTTTTGGCGGTAGTTTTTTTGGTCAGAGCCATCAGCTCTCAACCTCCATGGCGACGGCTCGAACAGGTGCGCCGTCGATGCCGATGAATTTCATCGGAAGAAGCGAAACGACTGGTCGATCGAAATAGATCGCTTCAAGGTTGGTCAGGTTTTCGCAAATCACGCCACCTGCATTGGCGATTAGGTGATGCACAGGAAACCCGACACCAGGATGTTCGTCATCTGGGGTTTCGTCAATATTGATGGCATCGAGCCCGAAGGTGAGCACGCCACGGTCGAGCAAGTCGCGCACGAGCGCGGCATCTATGTATGGATTATTGAAGTACTCATCGGTGCCGTAGTGCTGGCTCCACAAGGTCTTGAACAGCACAATGTCGCCAGTCTGCACTTTGTTTAGCTGAGCGCCCAATAGTTCAGCTGTGATCGCTTGACGAGGCGCCAGTTGTCCGCAGTCGAGAACGGTTGCTGGCCCGACAAAGAGCGGCAGTGGCAGCTCGTCGATGCGCTTGGTGTCATGGTCAAAGTGAAACGGCGCGTCAACGTGTGTGCCCGATTGACTGCCCATTGAGATGCTCATCAGGTTGAAGCCGTCACGCTCAATGGTGGAATGCTGTTCGATGTGCGGCACAGGGTCGCCCGGATAAACCTGCGTTTCGGCAGTGATCGGGTGTGAAAGGTCTACGACACGAACTATCTTCATAAGAAAAAGTTATTGCCTATTGGTCAAGATGGGAATAGCATTCCCATAAGTAATGCAGTGTCGCGTTTATCGAGAGGAACTCCATGAGCAATGTAGCTCAGAACGCTAAGCCAAAAATCACAGAAATTGAAGGCTTCGGAATCGACACGATTCCAGACGCCGACCGCACATCGACCCCTTGGGACTTGTTCAGAATTCAGTTCGGTGGAGCCAACACCTTTGCAACCGTCCTTCTAGGAACATTTCCAATCGCCTTCGGTCTGTCTTTCTGGCAGGGTGTCGCGGCTGTCGTTCTAGGCGTCTTGGTCGGAACCCTGTTCTTGATGCCTATGGGAATCTTCGGCCCTCGCACCGGCACTAACAACGCTGTCTCATCGGGCGCACATCTTGGTGTTGCCGGCCGGATCGCAGGCTCGTTCCTTTCGCTGCTAACCGCCATCGCGTTCTATTCAATCTCGGTGTGGGTTGGCGGTGACGCCCTGGTTGGCGCATTCGTCAAGCTATTCGGCGCGACCGACTCACAGATGCTTCGCATCAGCCTTTATGGCGTGATCGGTGCGATCGTGGTTGTAGTCGTGGTCTATGGCTACCAGTTCATGTTGCTTGTGAACCGAATTGCCGTGTGGCTTAACACTGCCTTGATGCTGCTTGCAGTGTTCGCTTTCTCGACCGTGTTTCACGCCGACTTCGCAGGCACCCCAGACAAGCTAGCTCTCGGTGGTTTCTGGCCAACCTTCATTCTCTCGGCACTCATCGCAATGTCGAACCCGATCTCGTTCGGCGCCTTCTTGGGTGACTGGGCTCGATACATTCCAAACGGCACCTCGAACGCAAAGCTCATGCTGGCTACCCTGGGCGCTCAGGCAATGACCTTGATTCCGTTCATCTTCGGTGTCGCAACCATGACCTTGGTGACCGGCGGCGACTACGTTGTCGGTCTGATCGGCGCGGCGCCATCGTGGTATGCCTACGTCATCATCGTCGTTGCCTTCATCGGCGGACTCTCAACCGGAACAACTTCGCTTTATGGAACCGGCCTCGACTTCTCGTCGGTTTTCCCAAAGCTAAGCCGCGTTCAGGCAACCATCGCAATCGGTTCGGTTGCCTTCGGATTCATCGTCGTCGGTCGCCTATTCACTGACCTGCTGGGTGCTGTGAACGGATTTGTCGGCGCTATCGTCGTAACCACCACTCCTTGGATGATCATCATGGCGATTGGTTTCTGGAACCGTCGCGGTTGGTACAGCAACGAAGACCTACAGGTCTTCAACCGCGGCAAAAAGGGTGGACGTTACTGGTTTGAAAACGGAATCAACTGGCGTGCAATGGGCCCTTGGATCATCGCCGCAGTTCTAGGTCTGCAGTTTGGTTACTACCCACCAGTGATCGTCGGTCAGTGGAGCGGTGTCGCTGGTGGAATCGACCTGAGTCTCGTTGTCTCAATCGTGACCGCAGCTGTTCTCTATGTCTTGGCTCTCATCATTTGGCCAGAACCTGACTACGTGTTTGGTCCAAAGGGTCCTCGTATCGGACGCGCAACTAAGAGCGAAATCCCACCGGTTCGCTAGGAGTTAGATTGACCAAGCAAGTGCCCCGAACCAATTCGGGCAACAAAATTGGTCAGGTCGATGCAACGGTTGTCCCTCGGTTCGCCGGGGCGGCAACCTTTGCTCGCCTGCCACGCATCGATGAGGTAACCAAGGCCGACATTGCGGTCGTTGGTATCCCATTCGATGCCGGCACCAGCTATCGACCAGGAGCTCGTTTTGGCCCGGCTCACATTCGCGAGTCATCACGTCTGCTGCGCCCATACAACCCAGCCCAGGATGCGAGCCCGTTCGCACTAGCTCAGGTGGTCGACGCAGGAGACATCGCGGTAAACCCGTTCAACATCGAACTAGCTGTGCAGCAGATCGAAGATGGCGTTGATGAGTTGCTCGAAGAAGGCATGAAACTCGTGACGCTGGGCGGCGACCACACGATCGCCTATCCGATTTTGAAGTCACTTCACAAAAAGCACGGCCCAATAACGGTCATTCACTTCGATGCTCACCTTGACACTTGGGACACCTACTTTGGTGCGCCGCTGACTCACGGCACTCCGTTTAGGCGCGCGAGCGAAGAGGGGTTCATTGACCTCGAGTCTTGCCTGCACATCGGAATTCGCGGCCCGCTATATGCCGACACCGACCTGAGCGATGACAAGAAACTCGGATTCGAAGTTGTCACCAGCATCGACATGGACAAACTCGGTGTCGAAGGCGTTATCAAACGCATGCTGGCGCGCGTTGGCGACAAACCGGTATACGTTTCAATCGACGTGGATGTTCTCGACCCAGCTTTCGCTCCAGGCACCGGCACCCCAGAGATGGGTGGGCTCAGCAGCCGCGAGATGCTGGCTTTGCTTCGCGCTCTCGAGACGGTGAACTTGGTCGGCGCAGACATCGTTGAGGTTTCGCCTCAGTATGACAGTGCTCAAATCACCGGATTCGCTGCCGCACACATGGCCTATGAACTGATCACCCTGATGGCAAGGAGCCAAAAGTGAACGCAACCCAATCGGTTCTAGACGCAGCGGCAAAGATAGTTGACGACTTTGGTCACCACCGAACCGCAGAATACTTTGCAGGGTTCTCTTCTGACGCGACATTCATGTTTTATACCCACACCGAGCGCCTAAACTCGCGTGCCGAATATGAGGCGCTTTGGGCCAAGTGGGAGGCCGAGGATGGCTTCAAGGTTCACGCCTGCCGTTCGAGCCACCAAAAGGTGCAGCTGATCGGCAACGATGCTGCCGTGTTCACTCACCTGGTGTCGAGCGACATTGAGTTTGCCGGCGAGGTCTCGACCGTTGAAGAACGCGAGACCATCGTTTTTGCCAATCTCGGTGACCACTGGGTGGCGGTGCACGAGCACTTATCACCCGAGACCGTCGCCTAGGCTAAAGCCATGTTGGTGCATCCATACGACTCAGCCATGAGTGAAGACGAGTGGCGCTCGTGGATCGCCCATAGTGCCAAGTTCGGCGTTTTGGCGGTAGGTGCCGGGGCTGGGCAAGCGCCCATTATGGTGCCAACTCACTTTGTTTTGAGCGGCGACGAAATCGTGATTCACCTGCACAAGGTCAACGATGCCATTCCGCATCTCGAAACCGGTGCGAATGTGTCGCTTTCGATTGTGGGAGATTACGCGTTCATTCCTGGGGCGTGGCGCGCAAAAGACCCGGCCAACCTTCGCGACGGCGTGCCAACAAGTTATTACGCGGCCGTCAACTTTGTGTGCCAGCCGACCGTGGTGTCTGATGCGGTCGAGGTCGCCCAGATCATCCAGGCTCACATGGGCGAGTTTCAGCCGGCGGGTGATTACGCAGTGGTTGACTCGGTCACTGCACCCTATGGCCCCATGATGACCATCATTCGCGGCATTCGCCTGAAGATTGTCGGCGTCGATGCAAAGTTCAAATACGACGACCACAAGTCGGTTGAGTTTCGCGAGGCGATGATCGAGCGGTTGAATGCCCGAAACATCCACCAAGATGCCGGCGCGGCAGCCCAGCAGGCTCGTCGCCTGGGCTTGATCGGCGAGTGGTCAGAGTTTCGTCATAACCACTCTTAGCCGAGTAGGGCAAAGAGAAGTGCGACAAAGATCGCAATAAAAATCGCTGGGGTTACGAACTTGGCGACATGCAACCAAGGTGAGGTTTGGCTGATTGCCTTGGCTGTGCGACTCGTTGAGCCGAGGGCAGAGATGTCGCGAGCGATTGCCTGCGCTTCGTGAGCCGCCGAGAACTCGACCAGAGCACCAAGAATGCCCGAGGCTAGCAATATTCCGATGACCGCCCATGTGGTGAACGTGCCGGCTGCTCTCACGGCAGGCACTAGGCCGGCTGTCGTGATTAGCAAAAACGTCGGAGCAAACTGAGCAACAATCAACTGCGTGCGGCTCTTGTTCCAAAGTTCGATCAGGTCTTTTTCGTTCATCATCAGCTTTCTCAGTGAATTTCTCGCCCAAGCCAAACGCTTTTATAGGCATTGCTTTTCATAGGTTATCGCCTAGATTTGCAAGATGAGGCAAGAAAACCGTAAGGCTTTTTTCGATCTCTCATCTCGTTGCCCTAATGGGCTGAATCGCTAGGGCCCGAATGAAGGTTTCCAATCGAATCCTCACCGCTCTCTTTATTGCGAGTGGTTTGCTGCATCTGTTCAACCCGGCGGCGTTTGAATGGTTGATGCCCCCGTGGCTGCCTCAGCACACGATGCTTATTTATGTGAGCGGGGTTTTTGAGCTGGTTTGTGCCGGTGGGTTAATTTTCAAGCAGCGTTGGGCTGGTTGGCTTTCGGCGCTGGTCCTTTTGGCTGTTTGGCCGGCGAACATCTGGTTTGCGTTCAGCGTTGCCGGTTCGGGCAACCTTTGGCTGATCGTTGCTGCCTGGGTCAGGTTGCCATTGCAGGTGCCGCTCATGTACTTCGCCTGGAAATACTCGCAGCGCAAGACTCTCTAGCGTTTGAAAGGGCAGTGTCGGCACACGTTGGCGCAGCACTTTTCTT
The DNA here is from genome assembly GCA_903834635.1 of uncultured Micrococcales bacterium. Taxonomy (GTDB): domain Bacteria; phylum Actinomycetota; class Actinomycetes; order Actinomycetales; family Microbacteriaceae; genus Rhodoluna. The sequence continues at coordinate 21,995 of CAILJO010000092.1, forward strand.
GCTCCAACAGGGTTTTCGCGTTGAACACAAAAAATCCGGTTGCAGGGTCGGTGTAACCAGGTTCGTCTAATGCCATCGAAATGTTGTGACGCATCATGATCTCGTCGAAGTTGGGGTTTGACTCATTCAACAGCTTCGGGTGCGGTTCATCTAGCGCGCGCGGAATGGTGCGAGATCTGGTCATAAGACCACAATGCTAAGAGTAAATAGAGCCTAGGGCGCTGAGGCACGCTACACCGTTGCACTAATGTTTTTTGGCTCCGCGTCGCCTTGCATGCAATCGCCTTCTTGATGCCCGATAAGCCAGCGTCGAGACAGACAACGCCAGCGCGCCGGCCAAGGCAAGCGCAACAACAGCCCATGGGCTGATGCTTTGAATCACCACTGGCCGAACCTCACCAACCGGCGGAAATGTGACTCGCGCGCTCACAGTTTTTGAAACCAACCCACTGCGAAGCGTCAGCTCGGCATCCCACGGCCCGTCAGGAACATCCTTGGGCAGGCGCACACGCACAACTTCCGATTCACCGATTGCCAACGTTGTTCCTAGATTGGTCGTGAACGGCCCCGCGCTGAGACCGGCTGGACCGCCCGAGAGTTTCAGCTCACCCGAAATGTCCAGAGCCCTGCCACCGGTGTTGGACACAATTGCGTCGAGCTCAGGAGAGGCATCGATGTTGCGTTTCACCGAAATCGATTTGATGTCGAAGCTCGATGCAGGCGCTCCGCCTTTTCCTACTGAGAGGTACACTCGGATGCCAACCCGGTTGATGGAGACAATGCCCGAGCCGGTGTTCTTGCTTCTAATCTCGGCCCAGATTGCGCCGTACCGCTCGCCGGGCGAAGCATCTGAGGGAACATTGAAACTGACTCTTACCTTTGCCTTAGCCCCGCGTTTCATGATGAGATTCTGCTTGCTAATCGACATCCAACTAGTCAGCTCATTACTCGAATCGCCTTCGGCACCAACAAACGCGCCTCCCACTATGGTTGCCGCCGAGTCGTAGCAGGCCACGACCTGACTGCTGAGAGAGTTGTTAGAAACCTCGACCACTCGCGACATGCTCGATCCAGGTGCCATTCGGTCAATCACATACAAAAGTGCTCGCGGGTCGTTTGCCTCTGATGCAGAGACCTCGGTGAGCCTGATACCTATGCCAGTTGGACTGCTTGCGGCAGAAAAGGCTGAATCCATACCAAAGGTGATGCTCAGAACAAGTGCAACTGCCAGCGCAGTGACAAACTTGCGCCCGTTAGAGAACCGAATGCGTTATCGCCCCGGTATAAACACCTGCAACATAAGAACCGGGAATGGTCACGGTTAGGGTCGGATTCCAAGTGGCGGTATTACTTCCGGTGATTCCTGTTGCGGTGACCACAGGAGAAACTCCGATTAGGTTGTTTGGGTCGTTGTCTGTGCAAGTCACGGTGCCGGTCACGCTGACCGTTCCGGCGCTATAGGCAATCAAGCTCGCGGCAAGAGCTGGGCCTGCGGTCGGAGTCAATGCTGTGGAAATTGCTGTTGCCGTCCAGCCAGAACCCGCGGCGGCCGCTCTTGAATCGGTTACAACAATCACGCCTATTTGGGTGCTTATTGACGAACCCGCTGAGTTTGCGGTGGCAGTTCCTAGGTCAGCCGTTGCGGGTGCGCTGATCGACAGCGCCCCACCAGTGAGGGTGAGAGTCAGCGCCGTGCCAACGGCTGAAGCCGCCGAAGCATTGACTATGGCTAGGGGAGCGGTGAGCAGGGAGACGATGCAGATAAAACTGAGCGATTTTGTCTTAATCATGAGAAATCTCGAATCTTATTAGAAATGAATTCTTAATAAGAGAGACCAGGTGGTCGTTGAACTGTCTCAACCCGCAACTTCTGCGAGCGACCCATTCCCCTACTAGGCCTCTTCGACCTACACCTTGACCATAGCACCCAAGTCTGTGAGTGCTCGCGCTGCAACGTTAGTTGACCGACTCGGGGTCGTCGATAAACTCGCGAACCTCTTGAGGGCAACGGCAAGACTTGGCGATTTTCGCAGCCCACTCATATGCCGCGGCGGCATCTTGGACTTCTAAGACTGAGAACCCACCCAAAACCACGTCGCTCTTGGTGATCGGGCCGCGAGTGACGTTGCCATCTTCATCGACCACAACCGGGTCATAGGTGTGAAAACCTCCGCCGAAAATCCAAACACCGGCAGCCTTGGCCTGGCGAACGACCATGTGAGACTCTTCGGCGACTTGCTCCCACTCGTCGTCGGCAACGCGCATGTCGCCGTCGTTGAATGAAATGATGAATCTAGCCATCGGTTTGCCTTTCGTGCGGTTTTGGTTCTCCAACGAATCTAATGGGTGAGATAGGGTTTCAGCATGACAAATCTTGAACGCCCAGTGCTCGAGCCAATGATAGAGCCAGCACCCGCTAACCTGACCATCAAAGAAGACACCATCGGAACCGGCGTAGAAGCCCCAGTTGGCGGCACCGTGAAGGTTCACTACCTAGGCGTCGACTATGAGACGGGCGAAGAGTTCGACTCATCTTGGGGTCGCGGCGAGCCTATCGAGTTTCCGCTTGACCGCCTGATCAAGGGTTGGCAAGAGGGCATTCCTGGCATGAAGGTCGGCGGACGCCGCACCCTGATCTGCCCACCAGAGTATGCCTATGGTCCAGTCGGTGGCGGACACCGTCTGTCGGGTCGCACACTGGTCTTCGTTATCGACCTGCTGGGCGTGCGCTAAAACATTCTTAAAGCAAAAGACACCCGTGATTGGGTGTCTTTTGTGTTTGTAGGCCCCGTCGGGATCGAACCGACGACCCACGGATTAAAAGTCCGTTGCTCTAACCAACTGAGCTAGAGGCCCTAGCGTGCCAAAGGCACCAGCCAAGTCTAACGCAAGTCGGCGAACTGGCTACTTATGTGTTCGCGGTCTTCGGCATCGGCGATGGAATCGATCGCCGCAATTGCCCGAGCCCGATAGGCCTCGTGCTGCTGGGTGCCCAGAGTAGCCCGGGTCAAAGCCTCGAGAGCCGATGCGATCATCCAGTCGGTTGAAATCTCTTCTGCGATTGACAGGCTTCTTTCGCCGGCCTCGACGGCAGCGTCACGCGCACCAACTTTGAGCAAGGCCCGAGAGAGCATCCAAAGTCCGATTGCCTCATTCTTGGCAGTGCCCACCTGACGCCACAGATGCAGGCTGGCGGCAGCGAGCTCTAGACCACTCAGGGCCTTGGATGCGTCACCCTCGATCACATGTTCGTAGGCCTCGTTATAGGTTCTTTTGGCTTCGGCCAGCAGTGCTTCGTTTGTCATTTGTTCTCCTCAGGTGCAAGGGTTGCGAGTGTGTGTAGCCAGCGAGTGCGGGCATCGTTGTCAGCGGGCTGAGGCGTGAATCGAGACTGCACGCGATTTAGGCTCGAGACTTCGTCGACGGACTTCCACAGGCCGCAGCCCAGCCCCGCCATGAGCCCAACCCCGAATGCGGTCGATTCAAGAATCTCTGCGCGCTCAATCGTTGCCTGCAGTTGGTCTGACTGAATCTGCATCAGCAGGTTGTTCGCAGCCGCGCCACCGTCAACGCGCAACTTTGAAACCTGGATGCCGGCGTCCTTACACATCGCCTCGACAACGAACGTAACTTGATAGGCGATGCCTTCGAGCGTCGCACGTGCAATGTGTGCTTTGGTGGTGCCGCGAGTTATGCCGTGGATGGTGCCACGGGCATCGGGGTTCCAGAATGGTGCGCCAAGCCCTGTGAGCGAAGGCACGAACGAAACCTCGCCGCTGTCGGGCACACTAGCCGCGAGGGCCTCGACTTCGGCGGCGGTCTCGATGATGCCAAGTCCGTCGCGCAACCACTGCACGGCAGCCCCGGCCACGAAGACCGAACCTTCGAGCGCATAAACGCGTTCACCACTCGGATGTTGCCATGCCACCGTACTCAGCAGGCCCCACTCGCTGATGGCAGGTTTGTCACCGGTGTTGAGAAGCACAAACGCTCCGGTGCCATAGGTGCACTTGGCATCACCGGGCTGGATTGCGCCTTGCCCGAAGAGCGCCGCCTGTTGGTCGCCGGCTAGAGCAGTGATCGGCAGCTCAAGCCCGAGAAACGAAAGCCCAAAGGTTGTTGCCAGATTTCCGTAGTTGGCGACGATCGCTGGCACGCACGCACGAGGAACCTCGAATAGGTCGAGCAGCTCTTGGCTCCAGTCGCCGGTGTGAAGGTCATAAATCTGCGTGCGAGAGGCATTTGATGCATCGGTTATGTGAGAGCGCCCACCGGTCATGCGGGCAACAAGGTAACTCTCGACGGTGCCGAACGCAGTGACTCCAGCCTCAACACCGCGCCACACTTCAGGCAGGTTGCGCTTGATCCACAGCA
>CAILJO010000093.1 GCA_903834635.1 uncultured Micrococcales bacterium
TGCACGAGGCCGACAAGAAGGCCGACGCCGGACTGATCAAGGAAGATTACCTAGGTCGTGTCACCAGCCTGTTGAACCAGCGCCACGAAGAGATTCTTGCCGTTGCAGAAGCCGAAGTTGCCGCCCTCGAAGGTCACGGTCTAACCCTGTCTCCTGCGGCCAACATCTGGGAAGCCCCACAGTGGGTTGACTACCAGTTCGCCAAGAGCATTGAGCAGATCGTCGCTGCAGAGTTGAAGAACCCTGCCCGCGCCGAGTCAAAGGCTGCCAAGGCTAGTGCCGAAGAAGAAAACAACGATGCCGACTCGGCAGCCCCGGTTCAGCGTGACGCTGCCACCGAGAAGCAGATCAAGTCGTTGCTGTCTGAGTTCAAGAAGAAGACCGACAAGATCGTGCGCGAATACGCACGTGTCGAGCGTCCAGCTAACTTGCAGAAGGAACAGCTCGCATGGCGTTTGTTCCTCGCTGCAAAAGAGGGCGACCTGATTCAGAACGACGTCATCTTTGACCACTTCGACTACATGTTCGGCGACTACTTCGACACCTCAATCGGTGCCGAGGCAGTTCAGACCGTTCTGTCGCAGTTCGACCTCGAAGAGTGTGCTCGCGAACTTCGTGCTCAGATTTCTGAGACCAAGGGTTCAAAGCAGACTCAGGCCATCAAGCGCCTCAAGGTTTTCAACTCGTTCATTCAGTCGAGCACCCCTCCGACCAGCATGGTCCTAGACGTTCTGCCGGTTCTTCCGCCAGAAATTCGTCCAATGGTTCAGCTTGACGGTGGCCGCTTTGCGACCTCTGACCTCAACGACCTTTACCGTCGTGTGATCAACCGCAACAACCGTCTAAAGCGCTTCATCGACCTCGGTGCAGTTCCAAAGACCATTCTGAACAACGAAAAGCGCATGCTTCAAGAGGCCGTCGACGCACTGTTCGACAACGGTCGTCGTGGCCGCGCTGTTACCGGAACCGGAAACCGTGCCCTCAAGTCTCTGAGCGATCTGCTCAAAGGCAAGCAGGGTCGCTTCCGTCAGAACCTTCTGGGCAAGCGCGTGGACTACTCGGGCCGTTCGGTCATCGTTGTTGGTCCTCAGCTAAAGCTTCACCAGTGTGGTCTGCCAAAGCTAATGGCTCTAGAGCTCTTCAAGCCTTTCGTAATGAAGCGCCTTGTTGACCAGGGTCTGGCTCAGAACATCAAGAGCGCTAAGCGCATGGTTGAGCGCAGCCGTCCACAGGTTTGGGGTGTTCTCGAAGAAGTCATTCGCGAGCGTCCTGTTCTGTTGAACCGCGCACCGACCCTGCACCGTCTAGGTATTCAGGCATTCGAGCCACAGCTTGTTGAAGGCAAGGCAATCCAGCTTCACCCTCTCGTCTGTTCTGCGTTCAACGCAGACTTCGACGGTGACCAGATGGCCGTCCACCTTCCACTGTCTGTCGAAGCTCAGGCCGAGGCTCGCATTCTGATGCTTGCTTCGAACAACATCCTCAAGCCATCAGATGGCCGCCCGGTTGCTGTTCCTACCCAAGACATGATCATCGGTCTGTTCTTCATGACCGGTGTCAAAGAAGGCGCAATCGGCGAGGGCAAGGCTTTCGGTTCGATCGCTGAAGCTCAGATGGCTTTCGACAAGAAGGCCCTCGACATTCAGGCCAAGTGCCGCATTCGCATCGATGGCGAACTTCGCGAGACCACCTTTGGTCGCGCACTGTTCAACGAGACCCTGCCTGCTGACTATGGATACGTTGAGTACCAGGTTGGCAAGAAGGAAATCGGCAGGATTGTTGCCGACCTCGTCGAGTCAGAGAGCCGCACCGAAGTTGCTCAGTCGCTAGACCGCATCAAGGATGCCGGTTTCTACTGGGCAACCCGCTCGGGTGTTTCGATGTCGATTGCTGACGCCAACTTTGACGTCTCGGGCAAGTTTGACAAAGAGCGCTCAAAGCTCATCATCGAAGGTGAAAAAGAGCACACCAAGATTCAAGAAGCATTCGACAACGGTCTGTCGTCAGACACCGAGCGTCGTGACGCACTTGGTCAGCTGTGGTTCAACAAGACCAACGAGATTCAGACACTGCTTCAGGAGTCGATCCCAACCGACAACGCCATCAACTCGATGGTCACCTCGGGTGCTCGCGGAAACTGGCTGCAGATTCGTTCGATCATCGGCATGCGTGGCCCAGTTGCCACCTCGTCTGGTGACTTCGCACCTATGCCTGTCAAGGGAAACTACCTGATTGGTCTAACCGCAAACGAGTACTTCATCAACGCCACCGGTGCCCGTAAGGGCAATGCCGACACCGCCATGAAGACCGCTGCTGCTGGTTATCTGACCCGTCGTCTGGTTGACGTTGCACAAGATGTCATCATCCGTGAACAGGACTGTGGAACCACTAAGGGACTCGACAAGGACCTTATGGACCAAGACCAGGTCGAACTTTCGATCTTGGCTCGTACCACTGCCGAAGACATCAAGATTGGCTCAGAGACCATCAAGGCCGGAACCCAGATCAACACCAAGTTGGTTGAGCGTTTCAAGGCTGCTGGTCACGAGACCGTGACTGTGCGTTCGGTTCTGACCTGTGAGGCCGAGACCGGTGTTTGTGCACTGTGCTACGGCACCTCGCTGGCAACCAACGAGCCTGTCGACCTAGGTGAAGCCATTGGTATCATCGCCGCTCAGTCGATCGGTGAGCCTGGAACTCAGCTGACCATGCGTACCTTCCACACTGGTGGTGCCGCTACCTCAGCTAAGAAGCAGACCATTCTGCGTTCGATCGGTGGTAAGAAGGTTCGTGAAGAGCGTCTTATCTCGTACGACATCACCCAGGGTCTAAACGGTGTTACCGACCTTCTAGAAGCCCGTGTGGGTTGGCGTCAGCAGGGCAAGGTTGCCGTAATGGCATTCTGGCCAGGCACCGTCGACATCGTCGAGGTTGTCACCAACGCTGGTGCTAAGAAGTACGACGTCTATGTTCGTCCAAACGGTGAGAAGGCCGAAAAAGAGGCAGAAGAGCTAGCTCTTCAGTACTCGTTCAGCCGTACCACTTCGAAGACCTTCAAGAAGTTGTCTCCATACGCTCCAATCACCTCGGTGACCAGCGAAAAGGACCTCATCGTTGCCAAGGGCGACGACGTCAAGGCCGGAGACTACCTAGTTGACGGAACCCCAATCCCTCACGAAGTTCTGATGGTTAAGGGTTCACGCGAAGCTGCTGCAGAAATCATCCGCGGCGTTCAGGCGATCTATGGTTCGCAGGGTGTGCCTCTTCACGAGAAGCACCTCGAAGTTATCGTTCGTCAGATGCTCGGCAAGGTCACTGTCATCGACAGCGGCGACACCGAGATGCTGCCAGGTGAGATCATCGACCGCAACCGCTTCACGAAGATCAACCGCGATGCAGTGAAGAACGGCAAGAAGCCTGCCTCGGCACGTCAAGAAGTAATGGGTATGACCCGTGCTTCGCTGGCTGCTCAGTCATGGCTATCGGCCGCATCGTTCCAGGAGACCACCCGCGTTCTAACTCAGGCGGCACTTGACCGCAAGAGCGACAAGCTGGTCGGTCTAAAGGAAAACGTCATCATCGGAAAGCTCATCCCAGCTGGAACTGGCCTTGCCAGGTACCGCAACTTCACCGTGGATGGCACCGAAGAAGCAAAGGCTGCGGCTTATCCAAACCGCATCTGGCAGCAGCAAACCGAAGCCAAGAGTGAATACACTGGCGACTTCGATGCAGCCGGTTTGACCTTCGCTTCACTCGACGACTACAGCACCCCGGCATCAGCCGAGCTGGAGTAGTCAAAAAAGCATTTGACCCACCGGCAAGTATTCGGGTAATCTTGACGGAGCGTGCATTATTGCGCGCTTCGCCCAGAAAACCGCGAATACGCCGGTTGGGCCATGCAAACTTTCGAAGTGCCAACCATTCGGCGTGCTTCAAAAAGAAAAACGAAACATCCGGGTTTTTATGCTCGGAACCTAACAAGGAGAAGTAGTGCCAACAATTCAGCAGTTGGTCCGAAAGGGTCGCACGGCTAAGGTCTCAAAGACCAAGACCCCTGCGCTTAAGGCCAGCCCTCAGCGCCGCGGCGTATGCACCCGTGTGTACACCACCACCCCAAAGAAGCCGAACTCGGCTCTTCGCAAGGTGGCACGTGTCAAGCTCAGCAACGGAATCGAAGTAACCGCGTACATTCCGGGTGAAGGTCACAACCTTCAGGAGCACTCGATGGTTCTCGTTCGCGGTGGCCGTGTTAAGGACCTACCAGGTGTTCGCTACAAGATCGTCCGCGGTGCACTAGACACCCAGGCAGTTAAGAACCGTAAGCAGGCTCGTAGCCACTACGGCGCAAAGAAGGGTAAGTAATGCCACGCAAGGGCCCAATTACTAAGAAGCCAGTGGTCATTGACCCTGTCTACGGTTCACCGGTTGTAACCCAGCTGGTCAACAAGATCCTGCTCGACGGCAAGAAGTCGATCGCAGAGTCAATCGTTTATGGTGCACTCGAAGGCGCCAAGGCCAAGTCGGGCGCCGACCCAGTCACTTTGCTGAAGAAGGCACTGGACAACGTTCGCCCAACCGTCGAGGTGCGTTCGCGCCGCGTTGGTGGTTCGACCTACCAGGTTCCAATCGAGGTCAAGGCACACCGTGCCAACACCCTCGCTATGCGTTGGTTGGTTTCGTACTCAAAGGCTCGCCGCGAGAAGACCATGACCGAGCGTCTAATGAACGAGATTCTCGATGCAAGCAACGGCCTTGGTGCCGCTGTAAAGCGTCGTGAAGACACTCACAAGATGGCAGAGTCAAACAAGGCATTCGCTCACTACCGCTGGTAGAAGCTGGCATCCGTCCGTTCACTTTACGTTTACGGGCGGATGTTCTAATTCATTTAGTTAAAAACCCACTTATACGGAGGACACCGTGGCACAAGACGTGCTGACCGACCTGAACAAGGTTCGCAACATTGGCATCATGGCGCACATTGACGCCGGCAAGACCACCACTACCGAGCGAATCCTGTTCTACACCGGTATCACCCACAAGATTGGTGAAGTGCACGATGGTGCAGCAACCATGGACTGGATGGAGCAGGAGCAGGAGCGCGGTATCACCATTACCTCTGCTGCAACCACCTGTTTCTGGAACAAGAACCAGATCAACATCATTGACACCCCGGGCCACGTGGACTTCACCGTTGAGGTTGAGCGTTCACTTCGTGTTCTTGACGGTGCAGTTGCTGTCTTCGACGGCAAAGAAGGTGTTGAGCCACAGTCTGAGACCGTTTGGCGTCAGGCCGACAAGTACGACGTTCCTCGTATCTGTTTCGTAAACAAGATGGACAAGCTGGGTGCTGACTTCTACTTCACCGTAGACACCATCATCAGCCGCCTTGGCGCAAAGCCACTAGTTATCCAGATTCCTATCGGTGCGGAGAGCACCTTTGAAGGTGTCGTAGACATCGTAGAGATGCACGCCAAGACCTGGCGCGGTGACGTTGAGATGGGCTCGAAGTACGAGATCGAAGCCATCCCCGCCGACCTTCAAGAAAAAGCCGACCACTACCGCACCATCCTGCTAGAGACCGTCGCCGAAACCGACGAAGCTCTAATGGAGAAGTACTTCGGTGGCGAAGAGCTGACCGTTGCCGAAATCAAGGGCGCGATCCGCAAGCTAACCGTCAACAGCGAGATCTACCCGATTCTTTGTGGCTCTGCCTTCAAGAACAAGGGTGTTCAGCCAATGCTTGACGCCGTTATCGACTACCTTCCATCGCCACTCGACGTTCCAGCCATCATCGGCTCGAACCCAGACAACGAAGAAGAGAAGATCACCCGCGAGCCAAAGGCTGACGGCCCGTTCGCAGCTCTTGCCTTCAAGGTCATGACCCACCCGTTCTTCGGTCGTCTAACCTACATTCGCGTTTACTCTGGCAAGGCCGACTCGGGAGCTCAGCTCTTGAACTCGACCAAGGGCAAGAAAGAGCGCATCGGCAAGATGTTCCAGATGCACGCAAACAAGGAGAACCCTGTTGACTTCGCAACCGCTGGCCACATCTATGCAGTTATCGGTCTAAAAGACACCACCACTGGTGACACCCTGTGTGACAGCGACAAGCCAGTAGTTCTAGAGTCGATGACCTTCCCGAAGCCTGTTATCTCGGTTGCTATTGAGCCAAAGACCAAGGGCGACCAGGAGAAGCTAGGTCTAGCTATTCAGAAGCTAGCCGAAGAAGACCCAACCTTCCGCGTTGAGCACGACCACGAGACCGGCCAGACCGTTATCTCGGGCATGGGCGAGCTTCACCTTGACATCCTTGTTGACCGCATGCGTCGCGAGTTCAAGGTTGAGGCAAACGTAGGAAAGCCACAGGTTGCTTACCGCGAGACTCTAAAGCGTCCGGTCGACAAGTACGACTACACCCACAAGAAGCAGACCGGTGGTTCAGGTCAGTTCGCCAAGATTCAAATCAAGCTTGAGCCTATGGAAGTCACCGAAGAGAAGTCATACGAGTTCGTGAACGCCGTAACCGGTGGTCGTGTTCCTCGTGAGTACATTCCTTCAGTTGACGCCGGAATCCAAGACGCCATGCTGGTCGGAACCCTTGCGGGTTACCCAGTGGTAGGCGTTAAGGCCACGCTGCTTGATGGTGCCTACCACGACGTTGACTCGTCTGAAATGGCATTCAAGATTGCTGGATCGATTGCTTACAAAGAAGCATCGCGTCTAGCTCAACCAACTCTGCTCGAGCCGTTGATGGCTGTCGAAGTGCGTACCCCAGAGGAATACATGGGCGACGTCATCGGTGACCTCAACTCTCGACGCGGTCAGATTCAGGCAATGGATGACGCTTCTGGCGTCAAGGTCGTTCGCGCCCTAGTTCCATTGTCCGAAATGTTCGGTTACGTCGGTGACCTGCGCTCGAAAACTTCGGGTCGTGCGGTCTACTCGATGACCTTCGAGACCTACGCTGAGGTTCCTAAGGCTGTCGCTGACGAAATCGTTCAGAAGAACAAGGGCGAGTAAGTAGTTACAACTACTAACTTTTCTGAGTAAAATAGAAAGTCTGTAAACCCCCAAATCAAATGGGCGCAAATCGCGCCCGGAGATTTACAAAGGATCCTGAGGAGGACCCACTAATGGCTAAGGCGAAATTCGATCGCACCAAGCCGCACGTCAACATCGGTACCATCGGTCACGTTGACCACGGTAAGACGACTCTGACTGCGGCCATCACCAAGGTACTTCACGACAAGTACCCAACCCTGAACGCTTCATACGCGTTCGACCAGATTGACAACTCCCCTGAGGAGAAGCAGCGCGGTATTACCATCAACATCTCGCACGTTGAGTACCAGACCGAGAAGCGCCACTACGCACACGTAGACGCTCCAGGCCACGCTGACTACATCAAGAACATGATCACCGGTGCTGCACAGATGGATGGTGCCATCCTTGTTGTTGCTGCAACCGACGGTCCTATGCCTCAGACCAAGGAGCACGTGCTTCTTGCTCGCCAGGTTGGCGTTCCTTACATCGTTGTTGCCCTGAACAAGAGCGACATGGTTGAAGACGCTGAAATTCTTGACCTTGTTGAAATGGAAGTTCGCGAACTTCTAAGCAAGTACGAGTTCCCAGGCGACGACGCTCCTGTCATCAAGGTTTCAGCTCTAAAGGCTCTTGAAGGCGACGCAACTTGGGGCCAGACCGTTCTGGACCTAATGGACGCTTGTGACGAGAACATCCCAGAGCCACAGCGCGACCTCGACAAGGCATTCCTTATGCCAGTTGAAGACGTTTTCACCATCACTGGTCGTGGAACCGTTATCACCGGCAAGATCGAGCGTGGCCAGGTCAAGGTTAACGACGAAGTTGAAATCGTTGGTATCCGCGACAAGCAGAAGACCACCGTTACCGGTATCGAAATGTTCCGCAAGCTACTCGACTACGCAGAAGCTGGCGAGAACGTCGGTCTTCTTCTTCGTGGAACCAAGCGTGAAGACGTTGAGCGTGGCCAGGTTGTAGTTAAGCCTGGTTCGATCACCCCTCACACCGGTTTCGACGCCAACGTCTACATCCTTTCAAAGGATGAGGGTGGCCGTCACAACCCGTTCTACGCAAACTACCGCCCACAGTTCTATTTCCGTACCACTGACGTGACTGGTGTTATCACCCTTCCTGCCGGTACCGAAATGGTTATGCCTGGCGACACCACCGAAATGTCGGTTGAGCTAATCCAGCCAATCGCCATGGAAGAGGGTCTGCGTTTCGCAATCCGTGAGGGTGGCCGCACCGTTGGTGCAGGCACCGTCACCAAGATCACCAAGTAGTTTCTACTTAGATCTTCAAAAGAACCCCCAGACTTCGGTCTGGGGGTTCTTTGTTTAAGTCCAACTAGTTGGTGATTGCTTGCCCAAAACGATAGGCGTTGCCATCGGTGTCGCGAAGCCAAAATTCACGCATGTGCCAGGGTTGATCTTCGGCCACGGTTAGAGCCTGGGCGGCAAGTTCATCAATGTTGTCGACCTGAAAATAGACCACAACGGGGCCGGTGCCGTCGCCGCGACTTTCGCTGGCGTGAACGGCGGCGCCATCGGGGTGTTGAAATTCGCCATACATGAGGTCTTGACCAGGGTTATGGCTCCAAGCCAGTTTGAAGCCGACCTTGGTTAAAGCCTCTTCGGCAACCGACAATTTGCTAACCGGAATAACCGGGATGGCTGAAAGAATCATGCAACAAGACTAGTCATTCGTTGGCATGACAAGGCCAAGCCAGCCCGCAACGCCTTCGTAGACGCGAACCTCGGTGCCATCGACCCAGCACTTGTAACTTTGAGTTACCTCTGCGCAGATTTCGCCCTCTTGTGGGTCGGGAGCTTTGAAATAAGCCGTCGGTCCGCCTTGAACCAGAATGCCGTTAGTTTTTGTCCAGCGTTCCGATATCTCGATCGGACGGCCGGTCGAATCTACCGCGCGTTCGACGCAGTTCCAGCAGACCACAATGTTTCCGCGGGCCCCCAAGTGGCTGCACTCCTTGCCGCAAATGCCGCAAGGCAGATTTCGTTCCCCATTCATGCTTCGAATTTAGCTCACAGTTCAGACATTTAACCGCGGATGGCGTGCCTCGGGGTTGCCGATAGGCATCTTGGAGAATTCTGGGGTAAAAACAATTTGCATTCGCACCTAGATAGCCCATAAACTAGACAGGTTCATGAGATGTCGTGCTATCTGGCGCGAACCACTCTTGGCGCAGTGAACAGCGAAGCTGGTCCGGCCGGAGCGAGAACAGAAATTTATTCGACCAACATTTTGGCGTTCGTATGATTTTTTATGCGACACGCCCGACAGCGTGGGTCGGAGATGCAGTACCCCCAGAAATGGGTTTTGACAGATAAACAGTGGTGCAACAGAAGTAGTGCTACTAAACGTGCCCGAGGCAAATGCCAGAGGCGTGAATGAGAGTGAGTCAGCATGGCGGCAAACAAGATCCGCATTCGACTTAAGTCATATGACCACGAGGTCATTGACTCGTCCGCACGCAAGATCGTTGACACGGTCACCCGCGCCGGCGCAACCGTCGTAGGCCCAGTTCCACTGCCTACCGAGAAGAACGTGATCGCAGTGATCCGTAGCCCTCACAAGTACAAGGACAGCCGCGAGCACTTCGAGATGCGCACCCACAAGCGTGTTATCGACATCATTGACCCGACCCCAAAGGCCGTGGACTCATTGATGCGTCTCGACTTGCCAGCTGACGTCAACATCGAGATCAAGCTCTAAGGATCGAAAATGAGTGCACAGAACGCAAACGTAAAGGGCCTGCTAGGCAAGAAGCTTGGCATGACCCAGGTATGGGACGAAAACAACCGCATGATTCCGGTCACCGTTGTTGAAGCCGGATCCAACATTGTTACCCAGGTCAAGACCGTAGACACCGATGGCTACAGCGCCATTCAGGTTGCATACGGCTCGATCGACCCACGCAAGGTAAA
>CAILJO010000094.1 GCA_903834635.1 uncultured Micrococcales bacterium
CGGCATCGCGCCGACCCCTTTCTTGAATCACTCGGATTTATGAGCAACCGCTGGTTGATCCACAGCCTTCACAGACGTGGCATGAACCTGATGGTCGCATCTTGATTCCACAGTTGAAGCAAAGTGGAGCGTCTGATTCCTTGCCCTGCAGCAACTCAAAGAGTTCTGCTGACGAGTGAACTTCGCGCTTTGCCTCAGGCTTGGCCTCGATGACGACCGACTGGGCAGTCTCCTTGACCTCAACGATGGCCTCGACTTCGGCTACCGCTTCAGCTACTGCTGGAGCGCTAGTTTCGATTACTGGCGGGTAACCACCAGCGGCGTCGAGTGCTGCTGAGCGCTCACTTGCACTGTTGATGCCAAGAGCGGTGCGGGTTTCGTAAGGCAGGTAGTCAAGCGCTAGACGACGGAAGATGTAGTCCATCAGCGACTTAGCCATACGGATGTCAGCGTCATCGGTCAGACCGGCTGGCTCGAAGTTGACGTTGGTGAACTTCTTGACGAAGGTCTCCAGTGGCACGCCGTACTGCAGGCCGATCGAAACTGAGATCGAGAAGGCATCCATGACACCGGCTAGGGTCGAGCCCTGCTTGCCGAGTTTCAGGAATACCTCGCCAAGTCCGCCGTCTGGGTAAGACGATGCAGTCATGTAGCCTTCAGCGCCACCAACGGTAAACGAGGTGGTTGAGCTTGGGCGTGACTTAGGCAGGCGCTTGCGAACTGGGTGAGCTAGGTCAGACACAACCTCGGCGGCCGGAGCAGCCTTGGTCTCGGTCTTAGCCTTGGCGTCGCTCAGAGGCTGGCCAACCTTGCAGTTGTCGCGGTAGATAGCCAGAGCCTTCAGGCCGAGCTTCCAACCCTTGAAGTAGACATCTGCGATCTCTTCCTTTGTTGCAGTCTCTGGCATGTTTACGGTCTTCGAGATTGCGCCCGACAGGAACGGCTGAACTGCAGCCATCATGCGAACGTGACCCATAGGCTCGATGGCACGAATACCAACGGCGGTGTCGAAGATTGCGTAGTGCTCTTGCTTTAGTCCAGGAGCGTCAACTACGTGGCCGTGCTGGCTGATGTGGTCGACGATTGCCTCGATGGTCTCTTGCGAGTAGCCAAGACGGTGCAGCGCGAACGGAATGGTCTGGTTCACGATCTGCATCGAGCCACCGGTTGAGAGCTTCTTGTACTTCACAAGCGAGAAGTCAGGCTCGATACCAGTGGTGTCACAGTCCATCATGAAGCCGATGGTTCCGGTAGGTGCAAGCAAAGATGCCTGCGCGTTGCGCCAGCCATTGCGTGAACCGATTTCGGTGTTCAGTCTCCACTGCTCGGTGGCAGCGGCAAGAACGCCTGCATCAATGTCCATGACCGAGGTCAAGGTGCTGTTAGCAGCCTCGTGCTTGCCCATTACTCGGTCGTGACCGGCCTTGTTCTTTGCATAGCCAGCGTAAGGACCGACAACTCCAGCGAGTTCAGCCGAGCGACGGTAAGCAGCACCGGTCATCAGCGAGGTGATAGCTGCTGCCAGAGCGAAACCTTCCTTGCTGTCATATGGAACTCCAATTGCCATCAGCAAGGCACCGAGGTTTGCATAGCCGATACCCAGCTGACGGAAGTCACGAGTGGTCTGGCCAATTGCCTCAGTTGGGAAGTCTGCGAAGCAGATCGAGATGTCCATCGCGGTAAAGATAAGTTCTGAAGCCTTGATGAACTTGTCTGAATCGAATGAACCGTCTGGGTTGAGGAACTTTAGAAGGTTCAGGCTTGCGAGGTTGCACGACGAGTTGTCGAGGTGCATGTACTCCGAACATGGGTTCGAGCCGGTGATGCGGCCAGACTCAGGCGAAGTGTGCCAGTCGTTGATGATGTCGTCGTACTGGATGCCTGGGTCAGCACATTCCCAGGCCGCCATAGCGATCTTGTCGAACAGCTCACGGGCATCGACTTCTTCGATGACCTCACCGGTGGTGCGGGCGCGAAGACCAAACTTGGTGCCGTCTTCAACAGCCTGCATGAACTCTGCGTTTACACGCACCGAGTTGTTAGCGTTCTGGTACTGAACAGAGTTGATGTCCTTGCCACCAAGCTCCATGTCGAAACCAGCGTCGCGAAGAACGCGGATCTTCTTCTCTTCGCTTGCCTTGGTCTCGATGAATTCTTCGATGTCAGGGTGGTCAACGTCAAGAACGACCATCTTGGCAGCGCGACGGGTAGCTCCACCAGACTTGATGGTTCCTGCAGAAGCATCGGCACCTCGCATGAACGAAACTGGACCCGAGGCCGAGCCACCACTGTTCTTTAGAAGCTCTTTCGAGGAACGGATGCGTGAAAGGTTCAATCCAGCGCCTGAACCGCCCTTAAAGATCATTCCTTCTTCGCGGTACCAGTTCAAGATCGAGTCCATCGAGTCGTCAACCGAAAGGATGAAACAGGCCGAGACCTGCTGTGGGCTCTTGGTGCCTACGTTGAACCATACTGGCGAGTTGAACGCAAAGACTTGGTTCAAAAGCATGTAGGTAATCTCGTGCTCGAAAATGGTGGCGTCTGCCTCTGAGGCAAAGTAACCGTGCTCACGGCCGGCCTTGGTGTAGGTCAGAGCGATCCGGTCGATCAGCTGACGCAAGCTGAACTCGCGCTCAGGCGTTCCAACTGCTCCACGGAAGTACTTGGTGGTAACGATGGTTGAGGCGTTGAGGCTCCAGAACTCTGGGAATTCGACGCCACGCTGCTCGAAGATTACCTCACCGTTTTTCCAGTTGGTCTGAACCACGTCACGGTACTCCCACGAAACCTGGTCGTACGGGTGCACGCCTTCGGTCGTGTAGACACGGTCGATGGTAAGACCAGCACCGGTGCCTGGGTTGCTACCGATGAATGCTGAAGTGTCAGTCATTTGTCTTGCCTTTCATTAGTTGTTTTTCTAAATTTCCTGCCGGTCCGCGTTAGCGGTCGGTAAGTCTGTTTTCGAGTTCGCTTTCCCCCGCAGCAGCCTCTTGGGCTTCGCGATTGATACGCAGCACGGTTATGGCCGCCTCGAAGTCATCGAGTGATTCCCAACCCTGATAAACGCTGGCAAATCGCATGAATGCAACTTCGTCCAGTTTTCTCAAAGGTTCGAGAATGGCCAAACCGATCTCATTTGCTTCTATCTGTGACGCGCCGGTGGCTCTCACAGTCTCCTCGACTGTTTGAGCTAACAAGGCCAAGTCAGCTTCGCTGACAGGTCTCCCCTGACAGGCCTTGCGAACACCGTTCACGATTTTGTGTCGGCTGAATGACTCAATTACTCCACTTCGCTTCATGACCGTGAGGCTTGCGGTTTCGGTAGTGCTGAAACGCATGCCACACTCTGGGCAAGTGCGCCGACGGCGAATCGAGGATCCGTCATCAGAAGTTCTTGAATCGGTTACTCGCGAGTCTGGGTGTCGACAAAACGGACAATGCATGTCGAAGCCCTTTCTACACAAGCGGCGACCCGAAAGTTATCCACAGATTTCCACAGGGTGGCACTATATGTGGACACATTTCGCGTCGCGGTCTCTATATCTTGTGGTTTGCGAGCCGGTTATGCAAATTTGCTGTGAACTCGGCGTGTCGCCATAAATGGTGCGAAAAATGAGCTTTTCGTGACCAAAAAGTGACTAATTAAATCGTGCAGTGATGGCGTCGCCGTGCCCAGACAGCCCCTCGGCGTTGGCGAAATCGCGAACCTTTTGGGCGACAGCCGCGAGGGCATCCTGGTTGTAATCAACCAACTGCTGGGCACGCAAAAACGTGTGCACGCCGAGACCTGCACCAAAACGCGCCTGTTCCCCTGTCGGAAGAACGTGGTTTGATCCGGCCATGTAGTCGCCCAAACTCACCGGTGAGTACTTGCCCAAGAAAATTGCGCCTGCGTTAGAAATCAAGGCAGCATCAGATTGCGGGTTTTCGGTGTGAATCTCGAGGTGTTCGGTCGCGTAGTGGTTTGCGAACCGTCGCCCCGCATCGAGATCATCCACGAGGACGATAGCGGACTGCTGACCACCCAAAGACGTCTTTACGCGCTCAGAGTTCGTCGTGACCTCAACGACGCCGTCTAGGGCTGCTAGAACCTCTTTGGCAAGGTATTCAGAGTGAGTCACCAAAACGGCTGCCGCCGCTTCGTCGTGCTCAGCCTGGCTAACCAGATCGAAAGCTATTAGTCGGGCATCGGCGCTGTCGTCGGCCAAGATCAAGATTTCAGTCGTTCCAGCCTCAGAGTCGATGCCGATTCGACCCCGCAACGCTCGCTTGGCTGCCGCAACGAATATATTGCCTGGGCCGGTGACAAGTGCCACTGGCTCAAGCCCAATCGAATCGACACCGAAGGCGAAGGCGGCAACTGCTGCAGGCCCGCCAATCGAATAAACCTCTGTTACCCCCAGCAGATTTGCTGTGGCAAGAACTGTTGGGTGTGGGCGTCCGCCAAACTCGGCCTGGGCGGGGCTAGCTAAAGCTAGTCGGCCGACACCGGCAACCTGCGCTGGAACAACGTTCATAATCACGCTGGATGGGTAAACAGCCTTGCCGCCTGGCACGTAGAGCCCAACCGATTCAACAGGCTGCCAGCGCTGCTGAACTTTCGCTCCAGAGGCCAATTCGACTGTCTGACCGACCGGAAGATTCGCCGCTGAAACTTGCCGCACCCGTTCGATAGATTCGAGAATCGCTTCTCGAAGTTGAGGGTCAAGTTGTTGTTCTGCCGAGTCAAGTTCATCGCGCGTCACGAAAAACGGCCGTGGGTCAACCTTGTCAAACTTGAGCGCAACGTCCACCAGTGCGTCAGAGCCTCTGTCTCTTACATCGTCCAACAGGGGTTGGATCTGCTGGACGGCTAACGTGATGTCAAGTTCTGCGCGTGGGACAGCCTTGTTGACTGCGTTTGCAGACAAAGTTGTTCCTCTTAGGTCAACCAGGCGCATGGCTCTCGAATCTGTCGGTGAACCCCAATTCTAAGATGCGTGACCGCTCGACTGAGTTAGCCTTTACTTTAGGTAAGAAAAATGACTGAACTTTTAGAAATCACAGACCCCGTTGAGGCACTCAAGTCGACGTTTCGACGCCATGCCTCTGGCGTGGCAATCATTACTACCGTCGACACTGACGGTTCACCGGTGGGTTTTACAGCCACTTCGGTGACATCATTGGGAGCTACTCCCCCGTTGGTTTCGTTCAACGTAGCGCGCGGATCGTCATCCTGGCACGCTTTGTCAAACGCTTCGCACGTGGCTATTCACACACTTGGAAAAGAAAACCTGACACTGGCCAAGCGCATGGCCGAAGATCACACCAAGCGTTTTAGCTTTGATGACTGGAAGACCGGCGAGAACGGGTTGCCAATTTTTGACAGTGCAACATCGGTGTTGATTGTGCGAATCCTGCAGATCGTGAACGTTGAGAACAACGCGGTCATGATCGGTTCTGTTGAAAGTGGATTACTCGGCGTCGAACAGCTGGCGCTGCTCTACCACCAACGTGCCTACGTCTTGCCCGGCGAGATCATCAGCTAGTTCTTTGCTCGAAACCGGAGAAAGCTGAGAAAGTGCTCCAAGACCGAACAAGCCCTTAATTTCGGCAACCAGCCCAGTGGAATATCTGACCATTTTAGGCAACTCAAAACTGCGTCCGCCAGAGCGCGAATGCATGTGCAAAATCACTTGGCTGTAACCTTTGTGATTGTCCAAAATCTTGTCGAGTCGTTCCAGGTTTTCTTTGGTCGCCTGAGTGTCCTTGATCTGAAGTTCGATGGCGTGGTTTTCGCCTTCTGCCGATCCCTCGATTTGAGTAATTTCATAGACTCTCAGCGAACGAGCTTCGTCGCGGGTCGTCACTTGGCCGCGCACAGCAACGACCTGATCGGCACCAAGGTCGCGGTTTTGCTCCTGAATACTGCCCATCAGCATGAACTGAATCTCTGCATCGAAGTCTTCTAGGCTCACAATCGTGTACGGCTTGTTGCTCTTGCGCCCTATCTTTGTGACCGTTGACGTGACCAAACCTGCAAGTGTTATAACTTCGCCATCCTTGAGCTGCTCGCTAGCCAAGAACTGAGCAATAGATAACTCGGCGAAGCTCGCCAATTGTCTTTCGCGACCACTAAGTGGATGGTCAGAAACATAAAGCCCCAGCATGTCTTTTTCCATCGCAAGACGCTCGCGCTTGTCAAACTCTGCCACATCTGGAATATCGGACTGGCCTGGCTCGGCATCGAAAAGCGAGCCAAAGAGGTCGACCTGCCCGCTGGCCTCGTTCTTTTTTAGAGAAGTTTGCGAGTCGACGGCTGACTCAAAAATCATGATCAGTGAACGTCTGGTGTGGCCAAGCGAATCGAACGCACCCGCCTTGATGAGTGATTCGATGACCTTCTTCGAGCAAACCTGGGACGGCACCTTTTTGAGGAAGTCGTTGAACGAAGTGAACGCTCCCTTGGTTCGACGGGCTTCAATGATGCCTTCGACAACGTTGCCGCCAACGTTTTTTACGGCGTTAAGACCGAAGCGAATGTCGGTACCGACGGCCGAGAAGTTGCCGAAGGATTCGTTTACATCGGGTGAAAGGACCTTGATGTTCTGCTTGCGGCATTCGCTCAAATAAACGCCGAGCTTGTCCTTTGAGTCTCCCACCGACGTCAACAGCGCAGCCATGTACTCGGCTGGGAAATTTGCCTTCAAATAGGCGGTCCAATAAGAAATCACACCGTAGCAAGCGCTGTGTGCTTTGTTGAAGGCATAGCCCGCGAAAGGCAGCAAGGTTTCCCACAGGCGAGTAACTGCCTCCTCGACGTAACCATTTTTGAGCATCCCGTCTCGGAACGACTCAAAAAGTCGATTCAGCTCTTTTTCATCCTTCTTTCCCATGGCCTTGCGCAAAATGTCTGCTTCGGCGAGGCTGTAGCCGGCCACCTTCTGGGCAGCAGCCATCACCTGCTCTTGATAGATGATGAGCCCATAGGTCGGGTCTAGAACATCTGCAAGCGGTTGCCTAAGAGTTGGGTGAATCGGCTCGTTGGCCTGTTTGCCGTTCTTTCGAAGCGCATAGTTGGTGTGAGAGTTTTCACCCATCGGTCCTGGTCGATACAGCGCAATCGCAGCTGAAATATGCTCGAACTCTGTTGGTCTTAGAAGTCGCAAAAGTGTGCGCATGTTGTCGCCGTCAAGCTGAAACACGCCAAGCGTCTCTCCCGCTGAAAGCAACTGATAAGCCTTCTCATCGCCGTTCAGATCAAGCTCTTCGAGCACCGGTGCAGTCTTGCCATTGTTTCGGATGTTTTCTAACGCATCATCAATTACGGTCAAGTTTCGAAGACCCAAGAAGTCCATCTTTAGAAGACCAAGCTTCTCAAGTGGCGGCTGATCAAACTGGGTGACGATGCCCTCTTCGCCTTCGCGAGTCATGATTGGTAGAACGTCGAAAAGCGGCTCAGCCGCGATGATCACACCGGCGGCGTGAACGCCGGTGGAGCGCTTTAGACCCTCGATGCCTTTCGCAACCTCAAAAGCGCGAGCCGATTCTTCATCTTCGGCAATTAGTTTTCTAAACTCACCGGCCTCGGAAAATCGTTCAACCTCGGGGTTCTCAACGGCATCAAGCGAAATATCTTTGCCGAGAACCATCGGAGGCAGTGCTTTGGTTAGCTTGTCACCAACCGCATAAGGGAAGTCCAGAATTCGCGCGGCATCTTTGAGAGCGGCCTTGGCTTTGATCGAACCGAAGGTAACGATCTGGGCAACCCGATCTTCGCCATACTTTTGGTTTACATAGCGAATAACTTCGCCACGTCTACGATCGTCGAAATCCACATCGATGTCGGGCATCGATACGCGAGATGGGTTCAAAAACCGTTCGAAAATGAGCCCGTGCTCGATGGGATCGAGTTCGGTGATTCCCATGGCATAAGCAACGATGGCGCCACCTGCCGAACCGCGACCCGGGCCCACACGAATGCCCTGCTGGCGTGCCCAGTTAATGAAATCGGCTACCACCAAGAAATAGCCCGAGTAACCCATGTCGTGAATGACTTTGATCTCGTAATTCGCCTGCGTTATGTGGGTTTCAGGTACGTTGCCCTTGAACCTGCGCTCAAGCCCGGTGAAGACCTCTTTTTCAAACCAGGTGTCTTCGGTTTCGCCAGCCGGAACATCAAAGCGAGGCATAAGTTCTTTTTCGCGGTAGGCAAACTCAACTTCGCAACGCTCGGCAATCAGAAGAGTGTTATCGCATGCCTCTGGAAAATCGGAGAAAAGCGCGCGCATTTCTGCAGCGCTCTTCAGGTAATAACCGTTGCCATCAAACTTGAACCGTTTTGGATCACTCAGCGTCTTGCCCGACTGCACGGCCAAAAGAGCGTTGTGCGATTCGGAGTCACCAGGGTGAATGTAGTGCAAGTCATTGGTCGCAAGCAGCGGAATCGAGAGATCCTTGGCGATGCGCAGCATGTCATCAAAGGTTCGGCGCTCAATGGCGATGCCGTGATCCATGATTTCGCAGAAGTAGTTGTCTTTTCCGAAGAGCGCTTGGTAATCCGCCGCGGCTTCGATGGCCGCTTGGTAGCCCTTGGTTCTCAGCAGCGTGTGAATTTCTCCGCTGGCGCAACCGGTCGTTGCTATGACGCCTTTTGCATATTTAGCAAGCAGCTCGCGGTCCATTCGAGGCTTGTAGTAGTAGCCATCCAAATAAGACTGCGAAGACATCCGAAAAAGGTTGTACATGCCCTCTGTGGTCTCGGCGAGCAGTGTTGCGTGGGTGTACGCGCCTCCGCCAGACACGTCATCATCTTCGGCACTTTCGCCCCAACGAAACCTGGTGCGCTCGGTGCGCGAGGTTGAGCCAGGTGCAAAATACGCCTCAATGCCAATAATCGGCTTGATGCCAACCTTCTTGGCTGCGTTATAAAAGTCGTATGCCCCAAACAGGTTTCCGTGGTCGGTTATCGCAATCGCCGGCATACCCATTTCGGCAGCCGCTTTTACAAGGGGTTGAACCTTGGCTGCGCCGTCGAGCATGGAGTATTCGCTGTGCACATGTAGATGCACGAACGAATCTGATGACGACACATCTACCTCTTCGAATGATTGGGCACTAAGAATAACCTTGGGCGCTCATCCATATTGTCAGGCTTGCCGTAGCCTTTTTTCTAAATCGCCAGCTTTTCTAGAACGCGAGTCAATTCCGCCGGGTGACGGCTATTGAATTCGACTTGAAGACCAGTGATTGGATGCACAAAACTCAGGCGCGTGGCATGCAACCATTGGTGTTCTATGCCAAGCTTGGCAGCCAGCTTTGGGTCGGCTCCGTACATGGTGTCACCGACTAGTGGATGCCTGAATTGCGAAAAATGAACTCGAATCTGGTGGGTGCGGCCCGTTTCAAGAATCACCTCGAGCAGCGAAGCCGAAGGAAAGGCTTCGATGGTTGAGTAGTGAGTGACCGATGGTTTGCCATCGGCCGATACCGTGAACTTGAACTCAGCCTTTGGGTGCCGACCAATCGGCGCATCGATGGTTCCACTGGACGGGTCGGGATGCCCCTGGACCAGAGCGTGATAAACCTTGTGAACCTCGCGATCGCGAAACATTTGTTTTAGACGCGAATATGCGAGCTCTGACTTGGCTACAGTCATCAGTCCGCTTGTTCCTACGTCTAATCTCTGAACAATTCCGGCTCGCTCCTGAGCGCCCGAGGTCGTAACTTTAACCCCAAGCTGCAAAAGTGCACCTGAAACTGTTGGCCCGCTCCAACCAACCGACGGATGAGCGGCCACGCCCGCTGGCTTGTCGATCACGACAATGTCATCGTCTTCAAAAACAATTCGAAAATCGTCAACCTCGACTGGCACGACCTCAAGCCTGTTGACCACCGGCGCAAGAGTTACTTCGAGCAAAGATCCTTCGGCAATGCGATCGCTCTTGCCGAGCACCTTGCCATTGACCAGCACTCCCCCGCCGGCCAGCAGATCGGTGCAGGCAGACCTGGACATTCCTAGAAGTTTGGCTAACGCAACATCTGCGCGCTCGCCAGCCAACCCTTCGGGAACTTGCAAGAACCGAGTTTCACTCATGGGTGTTTGAAACTCCACCGATTTTGTCACCTAGAAGAATTCTGATGACCACGAACACCATTACTCCTGAGATGCACATGTCAGCGAAGTTGAAAATGGGAAAGTTGAATGGAATTTTGATGAAATCAACCACTTGCCCGTTAGGAAAACCTGGTGACTTCGTGAGTCGATCAACTAGGTTTCCCGCCACTCCCCCGAGAAGCAATCCGGCTGAGATAGCCCATGTTGTGGTTTTCATTCGAGGTGAGAACCAAATCAAAACCAAAACGGCCACCGCTGATAGTGCAGTGAAAAACCAAGTTGCACCGAAGCCGATGCTGAACGCCGCCGAGTCGTTGAAGGTGAGATACCAGCCAAGCAAATCTCCGATGACGGGCACTCGGGTGTATGACTCAAGTTGACTCAGCGCGAGTGCCTTGGTGAATTGATCTACCGCGACGATGCCTACGGCTAGCCCAAGCGTTAGCCAAACGCGCGTGTTCAGCCAAGAGTTTGTTGCCTTGGACAAACCAGCTACTCGCCGGTGATTCCGAGAATGGGGTTTGCCGCACTCGAGGAGTTAGGCGAAACTCGAGATTCTTCGATTTCAAGCAATTGGCTCTCGATGAACTGCTTGAGTTTAAGTCGGTATTCGCGTTCAAACGCTCCGAGCTCAGCGATTGAGTGCTCAATAAGTGCGCGCTCCTGCTCGAGACGAATGATGTCCGATTTGTGTTGCGCTTCGGCCTCGCGAATGATTCGCGCCGCTGTTGCATGGCCTTCGGCGATGAGCGCGTCACGCTTTGCTACACCTTCACGCACGTGCTCATCGTGAAGCTTGCGAGCAAGCTGAAGCAGGTTGTTGGTGTTGTTTCCATCAGTATTCGCGCCTTCAACAGCAGCCACCGGAAATGCGCTTACCTGAGGAACGATCGACTCGGCCGAACTTTCAGAGGTGAGTTGGCTGGCGAGTCCG
Organism: uncultured Micrococcales bacterium; assembly: GCA_903834635.1. Taxonomy (GTDB): domain Bacteria; phylum Actinomycetota; class Actinomycetes; order Actinomycetales; family Microbacteriaceae; genus Rhodoluna. The sequence goes on from CAILJO010000094.1 coordinate 11,031, forward strand.
GCTCCTGAGCGGTTTAGTTCAGCGATTCGAGACTCGGCGGCAAGCAAACGCTGACGTAAGTCTTCGTTTTCTTGAGTGAGGCGTCGCAGCTCGACAACGATTTCGTCAAGAAAATCATCGACTTCGTCTTGGTCGTAACCCTCACGAAACTTGGTTGGTTGAAACCTCTTATTGACTACATCTTCTGGAGTCAGGGACATCTCAAACCTCTTTCAATGGCTAAATCTAAGGGCTAGGTTATCAAACCAACCACACTTAAGCCCACGCAGAACCTGTGAAGCCGGCGATGTGCAAAACTCTTTCGACCGTCAGGTCGTCCAAAGTTACGGTTGTACTAGGTCGTCAGAGTCGCCAGTAAGCTCGTCTTCATCGTTCAAGTGAACGCTCTCAGGCGAGAGAACAAAGACTTTCGAAGTGATGCGCTTGATGTGCCCGTTCAGGCCCTCTTTGAGCCCCAACATGAAATAGAACATCTTTTTTGCATCTGCTTCGCTGAGCGAAGCGATGTTGACGATTACGGGATAACCCTCACGGAACCAGGCCGCCAATTCCTGAGAGTCTTCGAAAGACTTTGGGTCGAGCGAGTGAATCTCCATCGCTACATCGACCGGACGGCGGCTTCTAAGTGGGGTAACGCGCGGTGCGCGAGCGGCTGGCGCCGGGGCATCTTGGCTAGAAATCGGTGCCGAAACGGCCTGACCCTGTGAGTCGCCTAGGAAATAGCCTTTTGCTTTGTTGAACAGACTCATGCAATCCTCCTCGGATAGGTATTTTCAGGATATGTCTAGGCGGTGCGATTACCCGTTATTGCCGTTCCAATGCGAAGGTGTGTCGCGCCATAGGCTAAAGCGAGTTCAAAATCGGCAGACATGCCAGCCGAGATGAACTTGGCCGTTGGGTCGAAGGTTTGAACGCGTTGAGACAGTTTTTGAACTAACTCAAAATCTCGTTCCTCTTCGCCGTCAAGGCTTGCGACAGCCATTACCCCAAGCAAACGCAACCCATTGGCGCTCAATACAGCCTCAGTAAATTTTTCCAATTCCAAGGGGTGAACACCACCCCGATTTTCATCTTCGGTCAGGTTCACCTGAAGAAAAACGTCTAGGGCTTTGCTGCGCTCTTCGGTTGCTTTGATTAGAGCCTCAAGAAGTGAGCTGCGATCAACCGAGTGAACGACGTCTGCGTACTCGGCAACTCTTTTAGCCTTGTTGCTCTGCAACTGCCCCACAAAATGCCAAGTTGGCGACGGTTCTCCATGCAACATGGTCGCGAGCTGAGATGCCTTGGGTGCAGCCTCTTGGTCCCTGTTTTCACCGAAATCACGACAACCCAACGTATAAAGTTCGTGTGCCAGGTCAACGGGGTGATTCTTGGTAACTACCACCAGAGTGACTTCGGAGGGATCTCGCTCGAGCTCAAGTAACCGTGATGTGATCCTGTCTTTAACCGCCGCCAAGCGGTCGGCTAACAAGCTCATTTAGCGCAGAAACTCTGGAATGTCGAGGTCATCTCCGAATGTGCCATCTTCAGACTGAGTTTGAAGATCAGCAATTACAGGAATGGCTGTTGTCGCCGTTGAAACCTCTTCAACTGCCTCTGCCGAAGTCGGCTCGGCAACGTCATCTTCTTCAAACCATGAACGGCTAGAAGAAGTTTCTGCTGGGGCGGCTGCAAACGCGGCTGGTGTTGACACAGGTTCGCGAACCGGAATCACCTCGGGCTTAGGAGCAGAGTAGGCCGGGCGGGCTGGACTGCGACGAATCTGGTTTGCATCGAAACCAGCAGCGATTACGGTCATACGAATTTCGTCGCCGAGGCTGTCATCAATGGTGCAGCCGAAAATGACGTTTGCTTGAGGGCTCACTGCCTCTTGCACAAGTCGAGCGGCTTCTGCGATTTCGTGGAGACCAATGTTTGAAGCGCCTTGGAACGACAGCAGCACTCCGTGTGCGCCATCAATGCTGGTTTCTAGCATTGGGCTCGAGATGGCAATCTCTGCGGCTCTAAGAGCGCGGTCTTCACCCTTCGCTGTTCCGATTCCCATCAGGGCTGTGCCTGCACCCTGCATGACAGAACGTACGTCAGCAAAGTCGACGTTGATGAGACCTGGTACAGCAATCAGGTCGGTAATACCTTGCACACCTGACTTCAACACTTCGTCAGCAATTCCGAAGGCATCAACGAAACTTACAGTTCGAGAGTCAAGTTCAAGGAGTCGCTGGTTCGGGACAACGATCAACGTGTCGACTTCTTCACCCAGCGTTGCGATTCCCGCATCTGCCTGTGAGGCGCGACGAGGTCCTTCAAAGGCGAAAGGCTTGGTTACAACACCAACGGTCAAAGCGCCGCTCTGTTTGGCAATCCTGGCAACGACAGGCGCAGCACCGGTTCCGGTGCCACCGCCCTCACCAGCGGTCACAAACACCATGTCAGCGCCTCGAATCGCTGCCTCAATCTCGTCAACGTGATCTTCGGCTGCGCGGCGACCGACCTCTGGGTCTGCTCCTGCTCCAAGCCCGCGAGTAAGTTCGCGCCCAATGTCAATCTTGACGTCAGCAGCACTCAAAAGCAGCTGCTGAGCATCGGTGTTGATGGCAATGAACTCAACACCGCGCAGGCCGGCATCGATCATTCGGTTTACGGCGTTGACGCCACCACCGCCGACGCCCACTACCTTGATTACAGCCAAGTAGTTGTTGCTAAGACCAGCCACGTTGTTCCTCCAGTTCCAGCCACCTCGAACCTTAAACCTCTTGCTGAGGCTTAATGAGGGTTCAAGTTATATGACCGCGCCAGAAAAGTACGCCGAAGTGGGTGCAATTCGCGTGAGGCTGGGTGGCGTGTCGCCTAATACCGAACCGTAGGAGCGTTTGGTGACGACACATCGTAGGTAACACGATCGTTTTTGCTTTGATTCTTGATTAACGCTGCCAAAACCTTCGACTTAAGAACCGCATTGGACTTGTCACCCCAAACAACCTTTTGCCCGGCATAACCTCTTAGCCTGAACGTCACGTTGTCGGTGCTTTTGACGGTCATGACAGCGATTTGCGAAAGCATTTTTTCGGGCAACGCTAAGAGCACACTGATTGCAGTTTTATAAGTTTCACTTTGAGCGGGGGTGCCTTTGATGTCTAAAACGGGCAAAAGATCTGTTCTGCTGGCCGAACCCACTTTCACACCAGCGGGGTCAAAGTAAGAAAACGATCCACCTTGGAAAACTATGGCAATCGGTGTTCTCTCAACAACGCGAATCATCAGAGTGTGCGGGGGTTGGCTGATTAGCGAAAATGACTCAATTAGGGTGAACTTTTTCAAAGAATCAGCGATGTCTGAGTTGGCCACCTGAGGCAAGGGTCGACCCAACTGACCTTTTAGAGCTGTCACCAGCGCCTTATGACTTACCCTTTGGTTTCCGGTCACAATTATTTTTTGCACCGCAAGAAGAGGGCTGTAGACGGCTGCTGCCACCAAAATCAAAAGCAAAGCAATAGAAATCAGCGATGAACCAATTGCATAACGCTTAAATTTGCCAACTTTGCGATAGTCATCAAGGCGACTAACCGCCTGTGACGTTGATTTCGCGCGACGAGTTGCAACTTTGGCAATGATGTTCTGGTGCCTAACCTGAGAACTTATTGCCTTGCGATTTTTGGCTACCCGATTGCCGCCTACTGGAGGTCGCAAGACTTGCTCTGAACGAGCAGGCTTCTGCTTTTTGCCAGCAGGCGCAGTTGACCGCGACGGCGAACTTGGCTTCTTCAACTCGAGCTACTTTTCAAGTGCGCTGAGTAACGCAGGAACCATGCGATAGACATCGCCGCAACCCATAGTGATGATGAAGTCACCAGTGCTGGCCAAAGATGCCGCGATGGCGGGTGCATCTTCCCACAGAGGAACATAGTGAACCTTAGTTTGGTCGTCGAAAGAGTCGCTGACCATAGCACCGGTCACTCCAGGCTCAGGGTCTTCGCGAGCCGCATATATGTCGAGGACCACAACTTGGTCGCTGAGCGACAACGCCTGAGCAAATTCACGATGCATTAGGCGGGTTCGGCTGTAGAGGTGGGGTTGGAAAACAGTCACCAACTTGCCTTCACCCACTACCGCTCTGGCCGCTTTCAAAGCAGCCTCAACCTCGGTCGGGTGATGCGCAAAATCGTCGTAAACCTTTACACCTCGACGTTCACCATGAAGCTCGAAGCGGCGCTCGGTGCCACCAAAGGTCTCAATTGCACGAAGAGACTTTTCGGCATCAAAACCAAGTCCTACCAATACGGCTAGCGCTCCGGCAGCGTTTAGGGCATTGTGGTCACCCGGAACTCTAAGCTCGGCACCGAGGATTTTTCCATCGTAGTCAACCTCGAAGCTAACTCGAGGCCCAGATGCATCGACGTGCGTTAAACGAACCGACGCATTGGCGGCTTTACCGAACGTCAGAATCCGCTTAGAACTCAGCAAGTTCGACACTCTGACCGCTCCGGGGTCATCGGCGCTGATTGCAACAAATTCCTTGGCCGCCTGAGCAAACTTTGCAAACTCAGCCTCAAAGGCCTCAAGGCTGCCATAGTGGTCTAAGTGATCTGGGTCGACATTAGTTATCAAGGCGATGGCCGTTTCATAGTGCAAGAACGAGCCATCTGATTCATCAGCTTCGATTACGAAAAGGTCGTCCTTGCCTGCACCCGACGAAGCGCCGAGTGCCTGGATTACTCCCCCGTTTACGAACGACGGGTCAACCCCAAGTTCAAGCAGAGCGGTGATAATCATTCCCGTGCTTGTCGTCTTTCCGTGAGCTCCGGCTACGGCAATGAGTCGGTGCTTGGTCGTCAAATAAGCTAGCGCCTGCGAGCGGTGAATCACTGGGATGCCGCGCTGCTGGGCCAGAAGATATTCGGGGTTGGTTGGCCACAAAGCAGAAGTCACCACGACCGTGTCTGGGTTTCCGAGATGCGCCTCGTCATGGCCGATGAAAATTTCGGCTCCAAGTTGCCTGAGCGCAGCAACATTAGAAGTGTCTCTAAGGTCGCTGCCGGTTACCTTGTGGCCCATGCCCAAAAGAATGCGCGCGATACCGCTCATTCCCGAGCCGCCAATGCCAATGAAGTGCACAGTTCCCAGGTCGGCAGGCACGGGTTGCGAAAAGTCAGGCTTAATCATTGGTTCTCCATTTTGAACATTAGACGGGCTGCACCAAGGCTCAGTGCTTCAACACGCCTTGAACGAGTTTGTATAGACGCTCGGTGCCGTCGGCAGTGCCTGCGTTTTTGGCTGCGGCTGACATTTGCTTCATCCTCTTAGTGCTCGACAGCAAAGGAATTAGAACATCTTTGACATAGTCAGCAGTGAACAATGAGTCTTTTACAACGACGCCTCCCCCTGCCGAAGCCAAATTCGCAACGTTTAGTTCCTGCTCTCCGTTGCCAACCGGATAAGGAACATAGACGGCCGGTAGTCCAACAGCGGCGAATTCGCTAACGGTGGATGCACCAGCTCGAGCCACCGCAAAATCGGCAGCGGCGATTGCTAGATCCATGCGGTCACAGTAGGCAATACGGCAGTAGCCGTTGAGGTGAAGTGGTTCTAGATCACTTCGGCCGCCAACGATGTGCAACACCTGGACACCTGCAGCCTGGAGTGCAGGTCGACTCTGCTCGAGTGTTTCATTCAACCGCTTAGCTCCTAGGGAGCCGCCGGTGACCAAAAGAGTAACGGTGTCGGTCTGCAATCCGAAATGTTTCCGGGCATCAACCACGTTTTTGGTTTCAACCAAGCGTGCAATCTCAGAACGAAGAGGCATGCCAACAAACGTTGCGTTTGAAATCGGCGTGGACTCGAAAGCGACACCAACCGCATTGGCGTATTTCGCAGCGCGACGATTAGCCATTCCTGGCAACGCGTTGGCCTCGTGCACAACTATGGGCGTCTTAGTTTTTCTAGCCGCTTCATAGGCCGGCGCACTTGCATAGCCACCGAAGCCAACGACTACATCGACTCGCTCGTCTCGGATTAGCCGGACCACGCGTTCCACGGCAGAAGCAAACTTGAGAGGGAACTTGAGCGCATAAAGATTCAGCTTGCGAGGAAACGGCAATCGATCAATAGTCTCCAGACGATAGCCTCGCTCCGGCACTAACCTAGCCTCTAGTCCTTCAGCTGTTCCTAGAGCGATCACTTTTGCACCTGGATCACGAACTATGATTTCATCGGCTAGCGCCAAGAGTGGATTCACATGACCAGCTGTTCCGCCCCCTGCCAATAAATATGTAGTCATCGGGACCGACCTATGCGTCGAGGAGTTGCATGATTTTCACGTTCGATTGCGAGCACAACACCGATGGCCATGAGCGAGGCGAGAATCGACGAACCTCCTGAGGAAATCAACGGCAGTGGCACGCCGAGCACAGGAAGGAGAGTCAAAACCACTGCGATGTTTGTGAAAGATTGCAATGACAGCCAGAGCATGACACCGAGCACGACCAGTCGCTTGAAAAGATCGTCGGTTCTAAGTGCAATCCTGATCAAAATAAGTGCCATAAACACGATCAAGAGAATCACGATCACGCAACCGATTAGACCCATCTCTTCACCAATAATGGCAAAAATAAAGTCATTTTCGGCTTCGGGAATCCACGACCACTTGAGCTGCGACTGCCCTAGACCAACGCCAGGAATTCCTCCAGCGGCGAATGCCCAAACACCGTGAGTTGTCTGCCAACCATAGTCGTTTGGGTCCGGTGCAGTCGGGTTCAGCCAGGCCATAACTCGCCCCCAACGTGACGAAGAAGACCTCATGATTACCGGAACAGCGATGGCTGCACCAATCAGCACCCAGTAAGTGAGCTTGCGTGGCATGCCCGAAAGCACGGTCATACCGAACAATATCATGGCCATAATAATGACGGTTCCAACATCTTTGCCGGCAGCAACAAATGCCATGATGACTGCGCCAGAAATGCCGACAATCATCCAAGTTTCTTTTGGTTCGTGAAGTTCATGGCGTTTCGAATTAATGAACTGTGCCGTGAGCAAAATCATGCCTAGCTTCAAAAACTCCGAAGGCTGCAGGGTGAAACCGAGAATACGAATCCAGTTCTTATTTCCGTTTACCGATACGCCGAGCGGAGTAAAGACCACCAAAATTTGAATCACGAGAGCAATAAGAGTCAGCGGCGTCATCATTTTTCTAACGAAGGCAGAGTTGGCTAGCGAAATTAGCCCCATGAATACAAGCCCCAACAAAGCTGCCAAGAACTGCTTGCCGAAGATGCCAAACGGGTTGTCATCCTGACGCATTGAATCAACAAAGGACGATGAAAGAACCATGACAACACCAAACGTCACCATGAACAATGTCGACCCAAGTAACAAATAGAACTCGAGGGATTGGGCGTGCAATATCTTGCGAACAAGCCCCTTAGACGCGTCTCCGACCGCGGTCAAACGAGTCTGGGCGTTTTGACGCGAGCGTCCGGCTCGTTTAGCCTCGCCATTTTGTGCCGGTTTCCGAATTGGCCTTATCACCTTCGGAGAAGCGCCTCGAGGCTGTGGACCTTTAGTGGTTTGTGCCATTAGTTTTCACCGCCGATTAGTTTCAAAACTGCGTCGGCAAACTGTCGTCCGCGATCTGCATAATCCCTAAATTGATCCATGGAGGCAGAAGCAGGAGCCAAAAGCACCACATCTCCATCTGAGGCTAGGTTTGCTGCCGCCTCGACAGCGTGTGACATAACTTGATGATTCTCAGGCACGTTGATTTCGATTACCGGAACCCCGGGAGCTTCACTTGACAGAGCCGCTAGGACAGCACCTCGCTCAGCACCGATCACCACTGCTCCTCTAAGTGAATCTTTGAAACGCTTAACTAGCGGCGAGATATCGACGCCTTTTAGAAGTCCGCCGACTATCCAGACCACATGGTCGAACGAACTAAGCGAGGCGGCGGTGGCGTGCGGGTTGGTTGCCTTGGAGTCATCGATCCAGGTAATACCATTGTGTTCGGCAATGAGTTGAATTCGGTGAGCGTCCATTCTGAAGCCAGCGATTGCCTGACGAATGGCCTCGGGCTCAACCCCATATGACCTAGCGAGCGCTGAAGCGGCTGCCAAGTTAGACAGCAGGTGAGGGGTAACCACGCCGATGGCCGAAATGTCTTCAAAAGTTGCCAGTTGAAGGGCCTCGTTGTAGCGGTTGTCCAAAAAGGCTCTATCGCAAAGTATGTCTTCTGCAAAGCCCACTTGGCTGATGGCCGGCACTCCGATGGTGAAACCTATTGCCCTTGCACCTTCTACGACATCGGCACCCTCAACGGCCTTTTCGGTGGCCTTGTCTGAGGCGTTGTATACGCAAGCAACCTTGGTGTTCTCGTATATTTTTGCCTTTGCCGCCTTGTAGGCGTCGAAGTCGCCATGCCAATCCAGGTGGTCTTCATCAATGTTGAGAATTGCTGACGCAAATGGCGAAATGTTCGAGATGTAATGCAGTTGAAAACTCGACAATTCCACGACCAGAACCTCAAAACCAATTGGGTCTCGCACACAGTCAAGAATCGGAACGCCAATGTTGCCGCAGGCGGCAGCACGAACTCCCCCAGCAACAAGCATCGCGGTCGTCAATTGCGTGGTGGTCGTTTTTCCATTTGTTCCTGTGATGCAAATCCACTCGGATGGCTTGCCGGGTTTATCCCTAATTCGCCACGCTAGTTCAATGTCTACCCAGACATCGATATTCTGGTCTGCAGCCCAGGTAATCATTGGTGAGTCAGGGCGAACTCCCGGAGAGGTAACAATCAGATTTGGTGCGAACTCAATAAGTGCAGCCGGCAATCCGGTCGCAGATTCCCCAGTTACGGCCTTCACGCCCAACACATCGAGAATGTCTAAATACTCGGCTTCGGTCTTTTCAGCCAAGACCAGCACGTTGCAGTTGAGTTCAGCTAGCGTATCCGCTACAGAAAAGCCGGAAACTCCCAAACCAATGACGGCTACTTTTAGCCCTCGCCATTCAGAGTTCCAGCTGGTGAGGTGTTCCAGGCTGGCCATGCGGTTTATCCGTAAGTCCACTCGATGTAGAAAAATCCAATTCCGAGCAAGACGCATAATCCACTAATGATCCAGAATCGGACCACGATCGTGATCTGCTGCCAACCTTTGAGCTCGAAATGATGGTGGAGCGGGCTCATCAAAAAGACTCTTCGCCCTGTTCCGGTCGTCCATTTGGTTATTTTGAAGAAGACTCGTTGAATAATCACCGAACCAGTGACAATGACAAAAAGCCCTCCCACTAACAGCAACAGCAGTTCTGTTCGAGACAGGATGGCCAGCGCGGCTAGTGCGCCACCAAGGCCGAGAGAGCCGGTGTCACCCATGAAAAGTCGTGCGGGTGAGGTGTTCCACCAGAGAAAACCGATCAAAGAGCCCACAATGGCAGAGGCAACGGCGGCTAGATCCAGCGGATCGCGCACGGTGTAGCAATGACTTAGGTTGTCTACCACCGTGGAACACGACTGGTTGAACTGCCAGAAGCCGATAACGACATAAGAACCAATAGCCATGATGCTGGCGCCGGTTGCTAAACCATCAAGACCGTCTGCAATGTTCACTCCGTTTGAAGTACCTGAAATCAGCAGATAAAACCAAACGGCCAGCAAAATACTGCCGACCACTCCGCCAAAGATCAGTAGAAATGAGAAATTTGTGTCTCGAACCGTCGAGATAAACGACGAAGCCGGCAAGACACCCTGTTCATTTGGCGTGCGCAGCGCAAAATAAGTGAAAACCAACGAAACAATAGCCTGTCCTGCCATCTTGGCCCAACCGCTGAGCCCCAGGCTCCGTTGCTTGTGCGTCTTGATGTAGTCGTCCAAAAATCCGACGAGACCTAGGCCCACCATCATGAACAGTGCAAGAATTGCCGAAATCGAAGGCACTTCAAAATTGATTGCCTTAGATACGAAATATCCGATAACCGAACCGAGAATAAAAACGATTCCACCCATGGTTGGCGTTCCGCGCTTGGTGTGGTGGGCCTCTGGCCCATCCTCGCGGATAAATTGCCCCCACTGCAGGCGCTTAAACATCCAAATAAAAGCGGGAGTCATAAAAAGAGTGAAAAGCATGCCGATTCCGCCGGCAACCAAAATGGATCTCACTATTCAACTCCCATCAATGCATCTCCGAGGTGGCTCAAATTTGCTGATTTTGAGGACTTAACCAACACGATATCGCCCAACCTAAGCATTTCACGAACTGCCTCTAAAGCCTCGTCAATACGCTCGAAGAATTTGGATTCGCCATCCCATGAGCCCTCTTGAGTGGCACCCATGTGGATCAGTTTTGCTCCTGCACCAACGACTACGAGCTGATCAATATTCAAGCGAACAACTAGACGCCCGATGGAATCATGTTCGTGCACCGAGAATTCACCGAGTTCGGCCATTTCTCCAAGCACGGCTATAGTGCGACGGCCGGTTTGACGACCTAGTACAGCCAAAGTTTGGAGGGCAGCCTTTGTTGAATCAGGTGAAGCGTTATAGGCATCGTTGATAATCGCGATCCCCTCTCGCTCTTGAAGCTGCATCCTCCAACGCTCTGCCAGTGGCAAGGCTTTGAGCGCTTCGAAAACCCTGTCACGACTCAGCCCGAGCGAATCACACACAGCGATGGTGGCAAGAGCATTCATCATTTGATGCTCTCCAAGTATTTGAAGCGTGAGTTCCTTCGTTTCACCATTAGAGAACCTGACTGTCCCCGAAGTTCCATCGAGACTGAGCTGCGAATCGGTTAATTGATAGTCGGCGCTATTAGCGCCAAATGAAACTGACTTTCCGGGGAATTCTGTTGCCATTTCTCGGCAATAGGAGTCATCCCCGTTGTAGACCAAAAGTCCTTCTGGCCGGATGTGCTTGATGAGTTCAGCTTTGATTCGCGCGGTAACCTCTATGCCACCAAACTCACCGGCGTGCGCCAGACCAATCTTAAGTTCAACACCGATATCGGGTTTGCACATTTTTGCCAGGTAGTCGATTGAGCCCAGCCCTCCGGCACCAAGTTCGACAACAAGATATTTCGTGCTCGGCTTCGCCAACAACATCGAGATTGGAGCTCCAACCTCGTTATTGAACGATTCGCGAGGAGCGATGGTCTCACCAAACGTCTCCAACGCAGCTCGAAGCATGTTTTTTGTCGAAGTTTTCCCATTCGAACCAGTCACACCTATGACAGTTAAATTTCCCTGTTCGCGCAGCTGGTCAAGAACCGCGGTGGCGAGCAAACCAAGTGCGGCGACAACATCGGGAACCACGATTTGGGTGATGTTATCTGAAACTTCGTGTTGAACGAGAGCTGCAACTGCACCCGAGGCCTTTGCATCTGAGACGAACAGGTGACCGTCGGTCTGTTCGCCCGGCTTGGCGACAAAAAGGAAACCGGGTTCGATTCGACGAGAGTCGGTTTCAACGCCTGAGGAAATCATGACATCGGGCGAACCGAGAACCCGCCCTCCGACGATCTCGCCGATCCGTGCTGCCGAGAGACTGATCATGACCAACCGCTTTCGCGAAGTGCATCTCGGGCCTCTTTGCGAGCAGAATAAACGGTTCGGACTCCCTCTATGTCTCGATAGTCCTGGTGGCCTGGCCCAGCCCAGAGAATTGCGTCGCCCTCAGAAACCAAAGACAAAGCCTTGCGAATAGCGGCCTCGGGTGGGCTCACCTCATAGATTTCAAGTTCGGGACGTTCTTCGCGCGCGCTATCGACGAGAGTCTTTCTAATGGATGTCGGGTCTTCAAATCTGGGGTGATGGTCGGTAATAACCAGGATGTCGCAGCCTCGTGCTGCGACTCGAGCCATGTCAGGTCGCTTCGTGGCGTCTCGATCTCCGTCGGCACCAAACAACATCAAGACCTTGCCTTTTGTGACCTTGCGAACGGCTGCCAGAGTGTTAAGGAAGGCATCTGGACTATGACCGAAATCGACATACACATCAGGCCCACTATCGCCCGTCATTCTTTCGGTTCGTCCTGGCAAATAGGCGTCGATACCATCGTGAATGGCTGAGGCGATCGAGTCCCAGACAAACCCTGCCTGCAACAGCATGACAATGGCTAAACCAGCATTGGCCGCCATGTGCGCACCGATAAGCGGAACCTTTGAAAACAGTGTGCCTTCAGGTCCAGACAGTTCAAAAGAGGTAAACGCTGGGGTCTCCTCTTTTACGGTGACCGTGTAGTCGGCGCTATCGGCCGAGGTACTCGAAATGGTTACGAAAGGAATTGCGCTCGCCTGGGCTGCTCTTAGCCCGTAAGGCGAATCAAGACAAATAACGGCACGGTCGGCGCGGCGCGGAGAAAAAAGTTCTAACTTTGCCTGGAAGTAGGTCTCCATATCGCCGTAATCATCAAGGTGATCATGACTCAGGTTGGTGAACGCAGCCACATCAAAGTGCAGGCCATCCACCCTTAACTGAGTTAGCGCCTGCGCAGAGACTTCTAGAACTGCCGAAGTTACACCCTTTTCTTTCATGCGAGCGATTAGAGCGTTCATCTCAGTGCTTTCAGGTGTGGTCAAACGACTGACTATGACTTCACCGGCAATGTGGCGTTCGGCAGTTGAGGTTAGCCCCGTAACTTGACCAAGTTGCCTAAGGATGGCTTCGAGAATGTAAGACGTGCTGGTCTTGCCGTTGGTTCCAGTCGTGGCGAAGAGCTTCGGCATGGTGCCGGGCAGGTTTCCATAAACATAGGCGGCTAGATCGCCAAGTGTTGAACGTGGGTTTTCAAGCAGAAGCGTCGGCAACCCGCAATCGCGGGCTATCTGCGCGCCGGCGGAATCCGTTATCAGAGCGATAGCCCCGTTTTCTATAGCCTTGGCAACGAAGTTGGCACCGTGAGTTTTCAAACCCGGCATGGCTACGAACACATCTCCGTGGCGCAGGTCATTGGTGTTCATTGAAATGCCGGTGGCCGAAACATCAGACTGCTCGCCGAACCAGGCAAGCTCAAAGCGTGAGGCTATGTCTCTAAGCGCGACAGGTTTGACCCGCTCGGGTCTCAAAATTGGTGGAATGGATTCTTTCATGAGCTACCAAGTTGTCGGAATGTTGGCGGACTTTGTCGTTGATGGCGGCACGCGATAGGTACGAAGAACCTGCGACAGAATGCGCTTAAAGGGTGGAGTCGCACCAATCGAGTTGCTGACTTTGCGGGATTTATAAATAGTGACCGCAACAACGTAGCGTGGGTCCTCGGCGGGGGCCATACCGATGAACGAAATCGCATGTAAATAACCGTAGCCCGAGCCCTGCTGAATCTGGGCAGTTCCCGACTTGCCGGCGACACGATAACCAGAAATCCCGGCAGTGCGTCCGATTCCACCCTGCTCAACAACCTTTTCAAGCATGTCAATGGTTGACCTAGCGGTAGTCGCACTTATGGCACGAACACCTGGCCTTGTGGCCGTCGACTTGATGTTGCCGGAGGCATCTTGGCAGCCTTCAACGAGAGTTGGTTGAAGTCGAACACCACCATTGGCAATGGTCTGATAGAGAAAAGCGGTTTGAATCGGGGTAACCGAAATGCCTTGGCCGAACATAGAAACTTTGTCGGTTAGCTTGTCCCACTGCTGCCACTGGTGAAGAACACCACCGGACTCACCCTCGAAGTTAACGTCGGTCTTTTCACCCAAGCCAAAAAGCTTTAGGTAGTTGTAACGAGTAGCAGTATCAACCCGTGAGCCGAGTTTCACGATACCCGTGTTAGAAGAGTCACGGAGCACGCCGGTGAGAGTTAGTTTGTCATTGCCATGCTTGTGGCTGTCTTGGATGGTTTGCCCCCACGGAAGTCGCAAACTAAATGGCGCTATGACGTGCGTCGATGGCGTTGCCTTGCCCTGGTCAACGAGCGTGGCCGCGGTCACGGTTTTCAGAGTCGAACCCGGCTCAAACGTCGCCTGGAAGATTCTGGAGCCACGATCCGCTGCATTCGACTTCCAAAATGCATTCGGATCAACCGAAGGAGCCTCAGCGGCAACCAAGATCTTCCCGGTCTTAGCTTCAATGACCAGTGCGCTGGCCCAGTCTGCGTTCAGATCTCGGACCGCATTGGTAAGAACCTGCTGAGAGAAGTATTGAAGGTCAGCGTTAATGGTCAAAACGATATTGTTGCCATTTTTCACCGTCTTGGAAACCACGGCGCTGCTCGGGATGCGAATGCCGTCGGTAGCACCACGTTCGAACGTCTCTTTGCCATCTACGCCTGCAAGACAGGTGTTGTACTGGCGTTCGAGTCCGGCCAAAGGCGTGCCATCTTGGCCGATGAAGCCCAAAAGGTTTCCGCCTACCGCACCGTCAGGATAAACGCGAGACATGATTGGGTCATAGAACATCCAAGGCAAATCGATTTTCTTAAGAGCTCGATAAACCGCCGCTGGAACGGACTTTTTAATGTTGGCGTAACTACTTGTGCCTGAGATCTTGGCCAGAACGTCCGCTGGTTGCATGCTCAAAACAGCAGCAACCTCTGTAGCCTGCTGTTCGACGGAGATTTCGATGTCCTGGCCGTTGACGGTCCTGGTTATTGGCTTCACGTTGATTGGTGCCGCGTTAATGTCATAGCGGGTGACAGAACGAGCAAGCACAGCCCCGCTTGAGTCGAGTATCTCTCCGCGAACGGCGGGAATGACTCTTGTTACCGATCTTTTTTCTTTAGATACGGCGTTTATTTCACCGGCGCGGACAATCTGAAATTCGGCCAATTTGGCCGTAAATGCCACGACAACGATCAACATAATGGCCGCGTACCATCGCAGCCGCTTATCGGGGTTGCCAGGCTCCATGTATCCCATGACAACCTGCCTTGTTGAATCTAGTGCGTTGGAGAGGTCAATAGACCATTAGACGAGGCTACTTGAGTCACCGGCGAAAGGTGCTGAACGACATTAGTTTTCACAGATGAAATCGGGGTCGACTGAGGTGCCGAGGCTTTGGCCGCTAGAGCGGCAGCAATGGTAGCTGCTCTAGCAGCCTTGGCAGCTGCGGCGGCGGCCTTGATTGCAACAACATCGGTTTGATCGGTGAGCATGGCGTTAGGAACTAGGTTTTGAGCGACGTGGCCACTCGAGGCATAGGCCGCAGTTGGCTTTCCGATGACCTTTTGGTCTGCAAGCACAAGGAACACCGGGTTTGTGTTGGCAACCATTCCAAGACCGTGAGCGGCATTTGCCAAGTTTTGTTGAGATGACAGCGAATCGACTTGAGCAGACAGAATGTCGCTAGTGGTGGTTAGTTCTTTGTTGGTCTGCTTCAGTTGTGCCAACTGATATGCGCCTTGCGAGATAAAGGCTCCCACGACTAGCATCCCGAGCTGAATGGCAACGAGACCGAGGATTGCAATCACGGGAGCGCTGAATCGACGGCTGCCAACCTGAGAACGCGCTGCCGCAACCAAGCGAGGTGCGAACCCGGTTGTTAGTCGTGGCGTTGTGGCGGTTTGGATTCTTAGTGTGCTCATGCTGCTTGCCTTATCTTTTGAGCTGCGCGCAGGCGAACAGATGCCGCGCGAGGATTGCTGATAATTTCTTCTGCCGTGGCAGCCTCGGCGCCTTTCACCAAAAGGCGAAGGACTGGGGCGTGCTCAGGAAGCTCGATTGGAAGCTCGATTGGAGCCGATGATGTCGAAGCGGCGACCAGCGCTTGCTTGACAATGCGGTCCTCTAGCGAGTGATAGGCCAAGGCAAGGATGCGACCGCCAACGCGAAGGGCACGAATCGCTGCAGGCATGGTTCGCTTGAGCACTTCTAGCTCGGCGTTGACTTCGATTCTCAAAGCCTGAAAGACGCGCTTGGCAGGGTGTCCCGATGACTTGCCAGGAATGAAGGGAACCAACTTGATAATCAACTGAGCCAATTCGGTGCTGTTGATGAACGGGGCGCTCTTGCGAACATCGACGATTGCCCTAGCGATCGGTTTGGCATAGCGCTCTTCGCCGTATTCCTTGAATATGCGAGCGAGGTCACCCTCGGCGTAGGTGTTCAGAACATCTGCAGCGGTCAGTCCCGTTGAGTTGTCCATGCGCATGTCTAGAGGCGCGTCGTATGAATAGGCAAAACCGCGGTCAGCCTCGTCGAGTTGCATTGACGAAACGCCGAGGTCCATAAGAATCGCGTCGACCGAGTCGATTTCTAGGTCATCGAGGGCGTCTTCGATCTGGTCGTAGACAACGTGACAAAAAGAAACTCGGTCACCAAAAGCCGAAAGGCGTTCCTTGGCGAGAGCCAAGGCATTTGGGTCTCGGTCTAGACCGACGACGTGCAAGTTAGGAAAACGCTTCAGAAACGCTTCGGTGTGGCCGCCCAAGCCCAGGGTGCAGTCAACCAAGATGGCGTTGCCGCCCTCAAGGGCCGGTGCTAACACTTCGATGCAACGCTCTAAAAGAACTGGCTCGTGGAGGTCTGAGATTGACATAGCCTTCCGGCTTCGGGCTCCATCATCTAGAACCCCATCCGTGATTCCGACCTAGGGGAAGAAGGTCGGTCTCTGCTCGGGTGGAGATCTAGCCGATGGGGCTAGAAGATTCCCGGAATCACCTCCCCGTCACGGTTGGCGAACTTGGCTTCTTGCTCCGCCTCATAGGCAGCCCAAGCGGTGGCATCCCATATTTCAAGGTGGGTGCGCACGCCGATTAGCACCAATTCGCGGTCGAGCTTGGCGTAGGTGCGAAGTTGTGGGGCAATCGAAATGCGCCCCTGACGGTCTGGCAGCTCGTGCTTTGCTCCGGCCATGAAAAGGCGAACGTAAGAACGCTGGTCTGGTGTGGTCATGGCGGCTGCATCCATGTTGGCCACTAGGTCATTGAAGTAAGTCGAGGTGTAGACGTAAAGGCAGCCCTCTTGGCCCTTGGTGATGTAAAGACCGGCCTGAAATTCGTCGCGCAACTTGGCAGGCAGGATCAGTCGACCTTTGTCGTCGAGTTTCGGTTCGTAGGTACCTGAAAACATCTGAATCCTCCTTTCTGCACCAAAGCGCTTCCTTTCTCTCCACTTTACTCCACAACACGCCAAAATTTCCTTAATTTGAAGGAATAATTTGCATATCGATTAGGTAACAATGGCGCTAGATCAACCCATACAACTAGTGGAGCAAAATGGAGCGATTTTTAGACTTTAGGCAAAAAATAGGCACAAAAAAAGAGCCCAAAGGCTCTCGATTTTTGGACCGTGTGTTGGCTAGCTTCCTAGGTGATCCTCGAAAAAGGATCCTGAGCTCGGGCGCTTTGGTTTGGTTGGTCGTTTGGCAACAGGTTTTGCCACTGAAGGACTTCTGGTCTGACCGGAGGTCGCAACGAAGACTCCGATCAGCATGGCCAAAAAGCCGATGACTCCGAACAAAATGACATGGGTGACCGCTGCCAGGACTAATACCGAGATGCCTGCTAGAGCGAGCAGTGCTCCCCCGACGATTCGCGCCGACGTCGCAGGTCTTGCGCCAGAAACCCGTTGAGCAAACTTCGCATCGTCGTTGTAGAGTCCGCGCTCAAGCTCTTCAAGCACACGTTTTTCGTGATCTGAAAGCGACACTGGCACCTCTCCAAACATCCGACGGGGTTAAAGTCTAAGTCTCGTGTCGTTAGTTAGGCTAGTCACGTGAGTGAATCGAAGGTACTTCTAGATCTAGTTCAAAAAGAATTGGACCAGTTTTGCGATGCCCGAAAGACTGAGTTTTCTCAAATCTCATCTGATCTTTCGGTAATCCCTGATTACACCAAGAGCCTACTTAGCGGTGGCAAAAGGTTTCGGGCGCTGTTTTGCTATTGGTCTTGGGTGGCAGCACTCGATGTCTCGCCAACTCAGCAAACTGCCGAACAAAAGAGCCGATCTACAGAAGCAATGGTTGGTATTTGCTCAGCCCTAGAAATGTTCCACGCTGCAGCGCTAGTGCACGATGACCTGCTGGATCAAAGCGATACCCGCCGAGGTGAGCCGGCCGTGCACAAACGATTTGAACAACTCCATGCCAACTCTGGGTTTGCTGGAAGCGCCGAACGTTTTGGCCAGGCTGGCTCGGTGTTGGTAGGTGACATGATGCTTGGCTGGAGTAGCGAGATTTTTGGTCAAGCCTTGTTGAAATCTCCAAACCCGGTTATTGAAACTCACTGCCGTGAAGAATTTTCGAAAATGCGCATTGAGGTAATGGCTGGCCAGTATCTAGACGTGCTCGAAGAAAATGCCGCGCCGATTCGAAGCGTTGACGAGGCTGTGGGCCGAGCCAACCGAGTGATTCTTTACAAGACCGCTAAATACAGCATCGAAGCCCCTCTTCTTATCGGAGCGGCTTTTGCTGGCGCCGAACCGGCAACACTTAGAGCTCTTTCGGCGTTCGGTATTCCATTGGGAATGGCATTTCAACTGCGTGATGACATCCTCGGTGTTTTTGGAGACCCAGCAATAACGGGCAAACCAATCGGCGATGATCTTCGCGAAGGAAAGCGAACCGTGCTGGTTGCGCTCACTCGCCAATCGCTGATGCCATCTGTGGGCAAAATCTTTGACGAACTACTAACTCAACGAAGCGCAGAGCCTGAGCAGATTGCATTTTTGCAGCAGACCATCAAAGGTTCTGGTGCTTTGGCTAAAACCGAGCAAATGATTGAGCAGTTAGCCGATGAATCGCTTGCAGCCTTAGAGCGACTTGAGCTCGAACCTGTGGCCAAGCAAATGCTTCGCGATTTGGCGATGCGCGTAATCAACCGCCAAGCCTAGATTGGCTAAATAGCCAACATCTGAGCGGCTCGACGCACTGGAGATTTGTGCCCTGCCAGCAAGGCAGCCATCGGAGTGGATCCGTGTTGATCCAGATTCTCATTTGGCGTATAAAGCCATTCGGTAATTTCTTCAAGTTCAAGACCAGAGTCGCGCAGCAAAATTATCGTTCCACGCAAACCAGCTAGAGGCTCGGTGCCCTGAATAAGTTCGGCAGGAACCTTTGGCTCTTTGCCATCCTTAATGGTTATGAGGTCAAATTCCTCAATGAGACGTCGCACCTTTCCGACAGAAATGCCAAGTCGGTCAGATACCTCAGAAAGGGTGAGCAGTTCAACTGCAGCAAATACATCGAGCACATAACAACATTGCCACACCAGAGCGCCTCAGGGCGATAACAACTTGCCCGTGTAACGATATTCGCTAGACCATGAATGACCATTTCAAAAACGAAGCCGGAGAGCGCGTGCTCTCGGGGCGGTATCGAATCATTCGTCCGCTGGCTTCTGGAGGCATGGCCAAGGTCTATCTCGCCGAAGACCTAAGGTTGCAGCGCCAGGTCGCGCTTAAAATAATTCACCAGCACCTAGCCGAAGATCCAAGCTTTATCGACAAATTTCGCCAAGAGGCGATTATGGCGGCAAGGCTAAATCATCCCAACCTGGTAAACATCTTTGACCAAGGCTCCGACGGTTCTAGCACTTATCTAGTAATGGAATACGTTCCTGGCCGAACCCTTCGTGATGTGCTTAGTGAATTTGGAGCGTTGCCATCTATTAGGGCACTCGAAATAATAGAGGCCATACTCGGCGGTTTGGCGGCTGCTCACAGTGGCGGAATTTTGCACCGAGACATCAAGCCAGAAAATGTTTTGCTTGCCGACGATGGGCGCATCAAACTTAGCGATTTTGGTCTCGCGAGGCCAATAACCCAAAACACGTCTACCGAATCTGTCATCGGCACTGCCGCATACCTATCGCCGGAGTTGGTTACTCGAGGCGCTACCGACGCTCGCTCAGATGTATACGCCGTTGGTATTTTGCTTTTTGAGCTGGTTACCGGAAGACAACCTTTCGTCGGCGAACATGCCGCACACATAGCGGCGCAGCACGCTACATCATCAGTGGCCGCCCCAAGTTCGATAAACCCGGCGGTGCCAGAACTTATCGACGAACTGGTAATTTATTGCACGGAACGCGACCCTAACAACCGCCCAAATGATGCCGGCGTGCTTCTTGGAATTGTGCGCCGTGCCAAGTTAGAACTTCGAGGCCAGCGTCCTGCAATCAATAGAGATTCAACGATGCGCCTTGCCCCGGCAACGCCTTCGCCAACAGCAGCGCAGGCCGCCACCGCAGTGATTCACCCTGATCTGGACGTGAACGCGACCGATGTAATCGGCAACGCCACACAAATCATCGGCGCTCCAAGCAAGATTGAAGCTAATGAAAACGCCTTAGAAAAATTTCAAGGTCGCAGGCTTTTTTTGAAATGGTCGTTGACCACCCTTCTAGTGATATTGGTTGGAGCTGGAACAGGCTGGTGGTTCGGCGCTGGGCCAGGTGCCCTTCGCGCAATTCCTACTCTTGAGTCAAGGCAGGTTTTGGACGCTACAAAAACCCTTCAAACACTGGGACTTGAAGTTTCGGTGTCGCAAGAGTTCTCGGCTTCAGTAACCCAAGGCTTGGTTACCAGAACCGAACCTAGTTCAGGCACCCTCGTTGCTCCCGAAACCAAAATAAAACTATTTGTGTCACTTGGCCCAGAGCTAAAACTTGTACCAAAGCTTTCTGGCCTTGACGTGGCTTCGGCGACGGAGCGATTGATTGCCGCTGGGTTTAACTTTGGCGGCGCAGAAGCCTGGTTCAACTCGACGACTGTCGGAAATGTCTACGACTACCTAGGCTCAGATGGCAAAAAACTGCCCGCTGGTTCGGCGATCACCGTAAAGATTTCACTTGGCCCTCTGCCTGCGGTCGCAAATATTCCGCAGAATGCGGCAACGGCGTTATTGACTGCCGCTGGATTGAAAGTTGGCTCAGTCTCAACTGAATACTCTGAAACTGTCGACTCTGGCAACGTCATCAACCTGATTCCCCAATCTCAGCCGATTGGAAAGAACGGCACGGTCAACCTCGTCGTATCGAAGGGTTCACAAAAGGTGGTAATGCCGAGGGTTGTCGGTGAAACCATCGCCGCCGCACAGTCACTTCTTCAGGCAATCGGGCTGAGAGTCGTAATCGATACCAACAAGTTGCAATCACAATATGGCATTGCCAAAGTGAAGAAGGTTTCAGTAGCACCCGGTCTAACCCTTCACAAGGGCGACAGCGTAACGATTATCTCTAGGTAACCCTTAGCGCTCGGCCAGAGCCTCGGCAACTAGGAAGGCCAGCTCCAGCGACTGTGAATGATTCAAACGCGGGTCGCAAAGCGACTCATAGCGCTCTTCCAAAGTCTTCTCGTCAATATGCTCCGAACCGCCAAGGCATTCGGCAACGTCGTCGCCGGTTAGTTCGATGTGAATACCGCCAGGAATGGTGCCAGCTGCTCGGTGAACTTCGAAGAAGCCGCGCACTTCATCCATAACGTCATCGAATCGACGCGATTTGTAACCGTTCTTGGTCGTGATTCCGTTGCCGTGCATAGGGTCTGTGATCCATAGCGGCTTAGCGCCTGCGTCTCGAACCGCCTCGACCAGCGCAGGAAGAGTTTCGCGAATCTTTGGTGCACCCATCCGAGTGATGAAGGTAAGGCGACCCGGCTCGCGTTGAGGGTCAAGCTTGTCCATGAGCGCCAAGACGTCAGAGACAGATGTGCTAGGCCCAAGCTTTACGCCGATTGGGTTGCGCAGGCGCGACATAAAGTCAATGTGCGCGCCATCCAATTGACGAGTGCGCTCTCCCACCCAAACAAAGTGTCCAGAGGTTGAATATGGGGTTCCGGTGCGCGAGTCGATTCGGGTCATCGGGCGCTCGTAGTCAAACAAGAGGGCCTCGTGGCTGACATAAAACTCGGTGGTCTTTAGGGCATCAAAGTCGGCGCCGCAAGCTGCCATGAACTTGATTGCACGGTCAATCTCTTTGGCGAGCGACTCGTAACGTGCGTTGGCCGGATTGTCGGTGAAACCGCGGTTCCATTCGTGCACCGAGCGCAGGTCAGCGAATCCACCCTGGGTGAAGGCGCGAATCAGGTTCAGCGTCGAGGCAGAGGTGTGATATGCCTTGAGGAGTCTTTCGGGGTTGTGCTCGCGAGAAGCTGCGGTGAAGTCGTAACCATTGACCGCATCTCCTCGATAGGCAGGAAGAGTGAGCCCGTCTCGGGTTTCATCGTTCGACGAACGAGGCTTGGCGAACTGACCAGCCATGCGTCCCATTTTGATCACGGGCATCGATGCACCATAGGTGAGCACGACGGCCATCTGGAGCAGCGTTTTTACGCGGTTTCTAATGCGGTCTGCTGTGGCATCGGCGAAAGTCTCGGCGCAATCTCCGCCTTGAAGCAGAAACGCTTTGCCCTCAGCAGCTGCCGCTAGTCGACTGCGAAGAATGTCAACCTCACCAGCAAAGACCAATGGTGGCATCTTGGCCAATTCGGCACGCACCTCAGCGAGCTTGCCAGCATCAGGCCATGTCGGTTGTTGCGCGGCAGCGAGGGTGGCATAGTTGTCGAGCCCGGCAATTACACCCGGATTCGCTGCTACCACTGTTTCGTTCATTTATCCTGCCGTTCTAGGTTGCTTTTTCATCGATGAGGCATACACATCAACGTATTCTTGGCCACTCAACTTCATCAACTCGTACATAATCTCGTCGGTGATGGCTCGCAAAACGATGCGGTCGCCATCCATTCCTTCGAAGCGAGAAAAATCCAAAGGCTTGCCGATGATGATTCCAATTCGGCGAATCCGAGGCAGTCTCTTGCCAATGGGCTGAACCTTCTCGGTGTCAATCATGGCTACAGGAATCACTGGAACCTTGGCCTCAAGAACCATACGAGCGATTCCAGTTCTTCCTCGATAGAGACGGCCGTCTGGGCTGCGTGTGCCCTCAGGATAGATTCCGAGCACGCTCCCCTGGTTCAACACTTTTAGACCGGTGTTTAGTGAAGCCTCAGATGCCTTGCCGCCAGAACGATCGATAGGCAACTGCCCAGTGGCTAGGAAAAACCAACGAACCAAAGCTCCCTTGATTCCCTTTCCGGTGAAATATTCGGACTTGGCTAAAAAGACAACTGGTCGCCTCGATTGCAGAGGCAAAAAGATCGAATCACTGAACGAGAGGTGATTGCTCGCCAGGATTGCGGCACCGTTCGATGGAATGTTCTCCATGCCACGAACCCAAGGGCGAAAGATTAGTTTTAGAAGTGGACCGAGAATGAAGTTCTTCAAAATGAAGTAAGCCATGTGTCCTCCTAAGCCAAAGTTTTATCGGGTTCGCCAAAAT
Organism: uncultured Micrococcales bacterium; assembly: GCA_903834635.1. Lineage (GTDB taxonomy): Bacteria > Actinomycetota > Actinomycetes > Actinomycetales > Microbacteriaceae > Rhodoluna. The sequence goes on from CAILJO010000094.1 coordinate 34,228, forward strand.
GCGCGTGAAACCACAAGTTTACTGCTTAGTGACCTCGCGCCGAGCGAGATCGGCTGCTCCAACCACTCCTGCATCGTTCACAAACTCCGCAATGGCAAACTTTAGGTGAGGGCGAAAAGCCGATGCAGGCAAGTGAGCATCGAAGGCCTTTTTGATTGGATCGAGCAAGAGGTCTCCCGCCGCGCTCACTCCGCCGCCGATGACGATCATCTCAGGGTCAAGAACTGCCACCAACGAAGCGGCAGCCTCGCCCAACCAAGTGCCAAGTTGACTCAATAGTGCCAGCGCTCCAGAATCGCGCTCGGTGATCGCCTGATAAACCTGTGTTCCGGTCAGCTCGCCAGCTTCGGTGGCAAGTTCGGCCAACCGAACGCCTTGTGGGTCTCCAGATTCAACTAACTCTTTTGCGGCACGCAGCAATGCTGTTCCTGAGCCGTACTGTTCGATACAGCCATGCTGCCCGCAGCCACACAGACGCCCTTCTGGGACCAAACGAATGTGACCAAGTTCACCTGCGATACCAAAACCACCGCGCAGCAGTTGACCGTCGACAACAATCGCTCCACCCACGCCCGTGCCAATCGTGAGCATGGCCATGTGCTTAACTCCTTGGCCAGCCCCAAATCGATATTCTGCCCAACCGGCAGCATTTGCATCGTTTTCGATAAAAACTGGGATGTTGGTTCGTGCCTGAAGTTTTGCCTTCAAAGGTTCGTGACGCCACGAGAGGTTCGGGGCATAAACAATGTTTGCGCGCTCAGCATCAATAAATCCAGCTGCAGCCACGCCTGCCGCAACAACCTGAACACCTTCAGACAACTGGTTGATCAGTTCGATTACCGCATCAGCAATGGCATCGGAATCATGAGCGGGCGTAGCCACTCGCTCCTCACGGATGATGCTTCCGTCAGGGTCTACCAGGGCGCCGGCGATTTTTGTTCCACCGATGTCTATTCCGATTGCGTACATAGTTCCTTTAATCTCACCAGAAACTCCCTGGTACTTGTGCAAGTTTAGCCAAGACCTACAAAATACTCCGCCAAGTTTCTCGACTTATCTGTACCGAACCTACACATTCGGCGAATAGTATTTTCTAAACAACTCACAGGAGAACCAATGAAGATCTTCGATGTGCCGCCACATGTTCTTTCGAACGAAAACGACAATATCACTGACCTTCTGGCAGATCGCGTTAAGGCAACTCCTGATCTAGCGATTTTTGGAGTTGAGGATGGTTCGGGCAACTGGGTTGACGTAACAGCGAAACAGTTTGAAACAGAAGTCATTGCGTTGGCCAAAGGTCTTGTAGCAAGTGGCATTAAGCCGGGCGACGCTGTTGCGATTATGGCCCACACGTCTTATGCCTGGACGCTGATTGACTTTGCTATCTGGTATGCCGGAGGCATCGGTGTCGCGATTTATGAAACTTCAGCCCCGGCTCAGATTGAGTGGATTCTGTCGAACTCAGAAAGCGTTGCCCTTTGGGTTGAATCGGCTGACCAAGAGGTTCGCTTTGATGAGATCAAGCACAACACTCCTACCGTCAAGCAGGTTTGGCGAATTGATCGCGATGACACTGGCGCTCTAACCCGCGCAGGCGTGGGAATTTCGGACTCTGAGATCGAAACCCGCAGACACCTAGCGAAGCTGGCCGATCTATCGACACTTATTTACACGTCGGGCACGACGGGCTTGCCAAAGGGTTGTGAACTTACCCACCAGGGTTTTGTTGAACTTTCTCGAAACGCCGCAATCGAACTTCCGCAGGTGTTGCACGAAGGCGCCTCGACTTTGCTCTTTTTGCCGCTGGCACACGTTTTCGCAAGATTCATTTCAGTGATCGCTATTCACGCAGGCGTAAAAGTCGGCCACCAACCCGATGCTCGAAACGTGGCAACTGCAATGCAAAGTTTTCATCCAAATTGGCTCTTGGCCGTGCCTCGAGTATTCGAAAAGGTCTACAACAGCGCCGAGCAGAAAGCCGAAGCCGGAGGCAAGGGCAAGATATTTCGTCTGGCCGCAGATGTTGCTGTCAAATGGTCCAAGAAATCTGAAGCCGGCAAAGTTGGTCTGGGCTTAGCAATTCAGCACAAGATTTTCGACATTTTGGTCTATTCAAAGCTACGCGATGCCATGGGTGGACGCGTCGAATATGCCGTCTCCGGCGGAGGTCCACTTGGAGATCGCCTTGGGCACTTCTTTAGGGCTGTTGGTCTAACTGTGCTTGAAGGCTATGGAATGACAGAAACCACCGCCCCAGCCACCATCGGCCGTGTTGGACGAATCAAGATTGGCAAGGTTGGTCAGCCATTGCCTGGAACCGGCGTAGCGATTGCCGACGATGGTGAAATTTTGATGCGCGGATTCAACATTCTGCGTGGTTACTGGAAGAACGAGAAGGCTACCTCGGAGACCATCATTGACGGATGGCTTCACTCGGGTGACATCGGAGAACTTGACGACGATGGTTACCTAAAGATCACCGGTCGCAAGAAAGAACTTCTAATCACTGCAGGCGGAAAGAACGTTGCCCCAGCCCCACTCGAGGACCCTCTGCGCGCAAACCCACTAATTGCCCAAGCGGTGGTAATCGGAGACAACCAACCATTCATCGCCGCTCTGATTTCACTAGACCCAGAAATGCTTCCAATTTGGTTAGCAAACAACGGGGGCAACACCTCAATGACAATCGCCGAAGCGGCAAATTCGCCAATCGTTCTCAATGAGGTTCAGCGTGCGATCGACCAGGTAAACAAGACTGTGTCAAAAGCCGAATCGATTCGCAAGTTTGTCGTGATTTCGTCTGAGCTCACCGAGGCTTCTGGGCACGTGACTCCCTCGCTAAAAATAAAGCGAGCTCAGGTCATGAAGGACTTCGCGCCCATCATCGATGACATTTATGGAATTCCGCCTCGCACCGTCGACGGAATGAAGTCCGTTTAGCTCAAAAACCAATCGGTTTCGCGCAACTTGCGCATGGCCAACCTGCGCTCTTCAGGCTCCAACCTGTCTAAATAAAGCAGACCGTCTAGGTGATCGCACTCGTGTTGCAGAGCTTGAGCCAAAAGACCCGTGCCTCTAATCTGAATCGTCTCACCGTTCAGATTTAATCCCTCAGCGATCACTTCTTCGAACCTAGGAGTTTTGTGCCAAAGCCCAGGCACAGACAAGCAACCTTCATCGACAAGAACCTTCTCGCCAAAAGTTTCCACGATTCTTGGGTTAATCAAATAACCAACCTCACCGTCAACGTGAAAGCTGAACGCACGAAGGTTTACGCCGATTTGAGGTGCAGCCACACCAGCCCGACCGGGCATCTTTGTGGTGTCAATCAGGTCATCAATAAGCTGCCTGGCTTGGGCGAGATCCTCAATTCGAGCTGACTCGGTTTTCAGCACAGGGTCGCCGAACAGGCGAATTTCTCGGACCGTCAAGGTTTAGATCGGGTTGTTTAGACAGTCAACCAAAAGCGCGGCAAGTTCACGAGCAGCCTGCTGGGTGCCTTTTTCGAGGTCAGAGAAGCGAATAACCGAACCTGCCGCTAGCGCCTTGTCATAAGGAATTCGCACGACGTGGCGCACTCGAGTCTTGAAGTGCTGCTCGATTTCATCAAGCTTTACAAGCTGCGTGGCCTGAGTCGCCGTGTTCAGGGCAACCAATGAGTTGCGAACAAGGTCGCCATAACCGTTTGCCTCTAGCCAGGTAAGTGTCTCGGAGGCAAGACGAGCCTCATCAACTGAACCACCCGAAACGATAACCAGACCACTCGCGCGCTGGAGTGTTGGTCTCATGACAGAGTGCACGATGCCAGTACCGCAGTCGGTGAGAACGATTGAGTAGTAACGTGCGGCCATGTCGGCAACTACGTTGTAGTCCCCTTCGTCAAAGGCCTCAGAAAGCATTGGATCACTGTCGGATGCTAGAACGTCAAGTCGAGTCACATCTCGCGAAACCATGGTTGAAAAGTCGGTAAACCCATCGATGGCTGCAGCCCTGTTAACTACGTCACGAACGGTGAATCGAGTCGACTTGCTAACGCGCTCGGCCAGTGTTCCTCGGTCGGGGTTGGCGTCAATGGCGATTACGCGGTCTTCGCGAACCAACGCAAGGGCCATGCCTAGAAGAGTTGTTACGGTCGTCTTTCCGACGCCACCCTTGCGAGTTAGAACGGGAACAAACTTTGCGCCACCCTCAAACGGTGTTCCGATTCTTGCGTCGATGGCTTTGCGCTCACGAACCCTCTTAGAATCGCCAAGGTTGACCGACTTCAAAGTCACGAAGAAAAACAGTCTGCGCCAGAAGGACTTAGGAGCGGTGCGGTTGCGGCGGGTTAGGTCAAGAAGGCGGTCAGCCGTAAGCATGGCTGCAGGTTCAGGTTGATCAAAAACCTCGCCCCTCAACGAGTCCCGGCGCGAGTAGTTGGTTCGGCGGGTGGTCGGCTGAGGTCCGGTTGAAGTGTCTACGACAGGCTGGCGAGGCTCTTCGCGGATGATTTCGACGCTAGAAGTGGCCGGAGCTACATCGATCGAGCCAGCCTCCACGGCGGCTTCTGCTAGAGAGTGAGTGCGCTCAATTTCGACAGAGTTATCTGCCTGCACTTTGGCTTTGTCGTTCTTCTTGTCGCGAAAACCCACGAATCTCCAATCGAATCCCCCTAAGCCTAAACCAAGGGCATTTGTCTAGATAAGTTTACTAGACGTCGATTTATTCGGATTCCACCACAAGAATCAAGTCACCGGCATCGACCGCCTGGGTCTTGCCAATGGCGATTCGACGCACAACCCCACTAACCGAAGACGTAATGGTGGCTTCCATCTTCATAGCTTCAATCGTTGCGACCGCTTGACCGACCTCTACGTGAGCGCCCTCGACGGTTTGCACTGTAACAACGCCTTGAAACGGGGCCGCAACATGACCGAGGTTTTTCGAGTCGGCCTTCTCTGCCTGAGGGACATTCGCAGAAATCTTGCGATCGCGAATGTTGATCGGCCGAAGCTGCCCGTTGAGCGTGGCCATGACGGTTCTAAAGCCCTTAGGGTCTGGAGTTCCGATGGCCTCAAGCCCGACATACAGGCGAATACCCTTTGTGATCTGGACAACGTGTTCTTGACCAGCTTCCAGACCATACAAATAGTCAACGGTGTCCACCTGATCAAGGTTTCCGAAGGTGTCGCGAGACTTTAGGAAATCGGCATAAGGACCCGGGAATAGCAGCCTATTCAGTGTTGAACGCCGCTCGCGAGCATCGTCGCCAGTGAGTTTGGCTAGATCTTCAGGACTTACTGCGGTGATGCCAAACTTGGGGGTTTTGCCCTGAAGGACCTTAGTGCGGAACGGCTCAGGCCATCCACCCGGCAAGTCGCCGAGTTCGCCCGCCATGAAACCGATCACCGAATCTGGAACGTCGTAGTTTTGCGGGTTCTCGGCAAAATCTTTAGGGTCTGCCCCAACGGCAACCAGGTGCAGAGCAAGATCTCCTACAACCTTCGAAGATGGAGTCACCTTTGTTGGTCGTCCGAGAATCACGTTCGCGGCGGCGTACATGTCTTCAACCTTTTCGAACTGGTTGCCAAGCCCTAGAGCTATGGCCTGCTGACGCAGATTCGAAAGCTGACCGCCCGGAATCTCGTGTTTATAAACGCGACCCGTTGGCCCCGGCAACCCCGATTCGAAAGGCGAATACAGAATGCGCACAGACTCCCAATAAGGCTCAAGCGCCGTTACCGCGTCGAGCGTGATTCCACTGTCGCGTTCGGTGTGAGCCAAGGCTGCAATCAGCGCCGATGCCGAAGGCTGGCTAGTTGTGCCCGCCATCGGGGCCGAAGCTACGTCAACTGCGTCAACACCGGCGTCGATGGCAGCCATAAGCGTTGCCAGCTGCCCTCCAGCCGTGTCGTGAGTGTGCAAGTGCACAGGAAGTTCAAAACGCTCTCTAAGTGCCTTCACAAGCTTTGCAGCCGCAGCTGGGCGCAATAGGCCAGCCATGTCCTTGATGGCGATGATGTGGGCGCCAGCCTTGACTATTTCTTCAGCCAAGTTCAGGTAGTAGTCCAGCGTGTAAAGCTTTTCATTTGGGTCAAGCAGGTCGGCGGTGTAGCACAGAGCAACCTCGGCGAGCGCCGTTTCGGTTTTGAGTACCGCTTCGATAGCCGGCCTCATTTGCTCTACATCGTTTAGGGCATCGAAAATTCTGAAGATGTCGATTCCGGTGGCAGCTGCTTCACGAACGAAGGCTTCGGTCACTTCGGTTGGATACGGCGTGTAACCGACCGTGTTTCGGCCTCTCAAAAGCATTTGGATACATAGGTTTGGCATTGCTGCTCGAAGTGCAGTCAGTCTCTCCCAAGGGTCCTCCCCCAAGAATCTAAGCGCAACGTCATAGGTCGCTCCACCCCAGGCTTCGACCGAAAGCAACTGCGGGGTCAAGCGAGCCACATAAGGCGCGACTTGCACTAGGTCACGTCCGCGAACGCGAGTTGCTAGCAACGACTGGTGTGCGTCTCTAAACGTTGTGTCTGTGATCGCTACGGCCGTTTGAGCGCGCAGTCGCTTGGCGAACTCTTTCGGGCCTAGTTCGAGTAGGGCTTGGCGCGATCCCGCCGGTGCGGCATCGGAGATTTTGATCTTAGGAAGCTTGACCTCTGGTGAAACGCGGTCACCTCGTGAACCGTAAGGTTGGTTGACGGTAACGTCTGCCAGCCAGGTGAGAATTTTGGTTCCACGGTCTTGCGAAGGAGCAGCCGTGAAAAGTTGTGGTCGCTCATCAATAAACGACGTACTTAGGTCTCCGCTAGCGAAGGTCTCATCGTTCATGACTGCCTGCAAGAATGCGATGTTGGTCGAAACGCCGCGAATTCGGAACTCGGCGAGCGCTCTGCGTGCGCGGATAACTGCGGTTTCGAAGTTCTTGCCCTTAGAAATCAACTTGACGAGCAGAGAGTCGAAGTGCGGGCTAACCTCGCTGCCGGCAGAAATGGTGCCGCCATCTAGGCGAATACCCGCACCACCTGGGGAACGATAGGTCGTAATCTTTCCGGTGTCAGGTCTGAAACCGTGAGCAGGATCCTCGGTAGTGATTCGACACTGAATGGCGAAACCGTGCATCGTTATGGTGCTTTGTTCTAGGCCAAGGTCAGATAGCGACTCCCCCGATGCAATCCTCATTTGGCTTTGAACTAGGTCTATGTCGGTGATCTCTTCAGAGACGGTGTGTTCAACCTGAATTCGCGGGTTCATCTCGATGAACACATGTTTGCCGGCGTTTGGGCCGACCGTATCAATCAAAAACTCAACGGTTCCTGCGTTGGCATAACCGATCTGCTTGGCAAAAGACACTGCATCTCGATAGAGCTCTTGGCGAAGAGCCTCCTCAAGGTGCGGGGCGGGAGCGATTTCTACCACCTTCTGGTTGCGACGCTGAACTGAGCAATCGCGCTCAAAAAGGTGAACAACGTTGCCGCGCTTGTCTGCGAGAATCTGGACTTCGATGTGTCGAGGCCGAAGTACCGCTTGTTCCAAAAAGACTCGGTCGTCTCCAAAAGCTGCATCAGCCTCGCGCATAGCCTCGGCCAGCGCTGCGGCTAGCTGCTCCTTCTCGTTTACACGACGCATTCCGCGCCCGCCACCACCAGCGACTGCTTTGACGAACAACGGAAAACCAATGCCGTCGGCTTGAGCCAACAAGGCATTTACGTCAGACGACGAAGGTGAGGAAGCCAAAACAGGAACGCCAGCGCGAATCGCCGCCTCTTTTGCGTTTACTTTGTTTCCGGCTAACTCAAGCACCTCTGCGCCTGGGCCGATAAAAGTAATGCCGTTTTCTTCGGCTGCCTTGGCAAGTTCAGGGTTCTCGGATAAAAAGCCATAGCCAGGGTAAATAGCGTCTGCACCAGATTCTTTGGCGACTCGGATGATTTCATCGACATCAAGGTAGGCGCGAACCGGGTGTCCCACCGTTCCGATTTGATAGGCCTCGTCTGCTTTTAGGCGGTGACTCGAGTTGCGGTCTTCATAAGGAAACACTGCGACGGTTTTTGCACCAAGCTCGAAGGCGGCACGAAAGGCGCGGATCGCGATTTCTCCACGGTTTGCAACCAGAATCTTTTTGAACATCGGGTCCTAATGTTTCGCATATGGCCATATGGTTTGAGCAGCGCCTAATAAAAAAGGTAGCCTATAGACGTGTATGTAGTTAGCGTCAGCTCCCTGAAGGGAGGCGTCGGCAAGACCACGGTCGCCCTAGGGTTGGCTTCGGCTGCTGCGTCTCGAGGGCTACGCACGCTCGTCGTAGACCTTGACCCGCAATGCGATGCCACTACCGGATTAGGTGCCATTGGGGAGTTCAACGAGACTTGCGCGGATGTCTTGCATTCACCCCGACACAACGTTGTGCATAGAGCAATCGTAGCGAGTAGTTGGGCAAAAATCCTATCCGCCAAAATCGACATCATGGTGGGCAGCCCAAAGGTTCAAGCGGCAGATCACCCGAATCCTTCAATCAAGGAGCTTTGGCGTCTTGAAGACGCTTTGACGGTGGTCGAGAAGGACTACGACTTGGTCGTTATCGACACTCCCCCCTCAATAAATGGTCTAACCAAAACCGCTTGGGTTGCCAGCGACCGAATCATCGTTGTTACAGAGCCTTCACTTTTTTCTGTGGTTGCCGCGGACCGAAGCATACGTTCGATCAACGAACTTAGAAAAGGCATTACTCGCCGACTCAAGATTCACGGAGTCGTGATCAACAGGTTCAAGCCGCTCAGCCGTGAGCACCAATTCCGCGTGAACGAACTGTCAGAAAAGTATGGCCAAAGACTTCTTCCTCAGCGCTTTGATGAGAAATCGACCATTCAGCAGGCCCAGGGCGCAGCGCGACCGATTCACGCTTGGGCGGGCGAAACAGCCGCACTGGTCGCAAAGAAATTTGATGAAATCCTCGACGGCCTACTAATCGATTTGGTTGAGAATCCGCACATCGAAGTGACATCAAGATCTAAGCGCAAGGCCCGAAAGGCAAACAAACTTAACCGTTCCAAGCGCGGCAAGAACATTGATGCTCTTTTGGCAACCGCTCAAGCAAGCGAGCCGCTTGACGAACTCGAACTTTTGACCGGAGAAATTGAAATGCCGGCCTCATTTGTCGAGGGCCAAGAGCCAACCGAAGAGCCAACTGCTGAGTTTGTTGATACAGGTTCAGTAGACATCTCAGACATCCACGCTGTGGCTGCAAGCGATCTGATTGAACCTTCTGAATCGGCGGAGTTCGAGGATGAGAAAGACGTCATCCCGCCAACACCTCAGCAGCTTTTCGAGGAGCTATTGGCCGAAACTCAGCGCAAACTGGCCGACGAAACCGAATCTAAAGAAGACTAAACGGCTTTGCGAGCCTGGCGGCGCGCTGCAAGTTCATCCATATCGTCTAGTGACGATGGAGTCATGTTCACTAGAGTCGCCTCAACTTCACGAAGCACGCGTCCTACCGCGATACCAAACACACCTTGACCGCGACCGACAAGGTCAATGACTTCGTCTTCTGTGGTGCACAAATAGACTCTGGCCCCATCTGACATCAACGTGATCTTTGCGAGGTCATTGATGCCTGCGGCACGAAGCTGGTCTACAGCCAAACGAATCTGCTGAAGCGAGACACCTGTGTCTAGAAGACGCTTTACCAGTTTGAGAACAAGAACGTCGCGAAATGCATAGAGGCGCTGGCTTCCTGAACCGGTGGCTTCTCGAACGCTCGGTTGCACAAGCCCTGTTCTGTCCCAGTAGTCAAGCTGGCGGTAAGAAATGCCGGCGGCCGATGCCGCAGGAAGTCCTCGGTAACCGAGTCGTGGGTCAGCCGAAGGAAGCCCCTCGGTGAAAAGCATGTCTTGGGTGTAGTCCTGATCGCGCGTTTCTTCAGACATTCGCGCTCCTTTCAGGCTCTAACACGAAGGTTCAAGTACAGGTTTAATTGTTGACCCCTAAAAGGTCAATGCTCGGTTAATTTAAACCTTCGGCGTGTCGCGAAGTTTAGGAGTCTAGTTTTGAAAGCGCAGCACGCACGAGTTCGGCGTGAATACTGGAAAACTGGTTCGCGATTTCAAGACCGTAGTGAACCGCACGAGAACGTGACGAAACATCGCTTTTGGCCAAAACCGGTGCGACAACGCCCTGGATAATACCGATTTCACGATCTGCCGAGGCTCGAATACCTCTTAGGTGGCGAGGCTGCAGCCCGAATCTTTGAAGGTGCATGATGCTTCTTGCAATTTCTAGATCGGCAGCTTCGAAGGGTTCTTGCCCAATCAGTTGAGCGTTTTTGGCTTCCGAGATTAGAGCCGGCGTGATTCCGGTAGCGGCAATGAGTTCAAGTTCGGTGAACTTTGTTTTATTTGAAAGCCTCAGATGGTCTGCGACCGGCGAGCTTGAACCCGGCAAACTTGGGTTCTTTCCGGCCTCTAGGTCATCCAGATACTGGCGAATGACCTTCAAAGGCAGGTACTTGTCGCGCTGGAGTTCGAGAATGATGCGAATTCGGTCGACATCTTGTTCGGTGTACTTGCGGTAACCCGAAGACGTGCGCTGAGGCAAAACCAACTCTTGCTCTTCGAGGAAACGCAACTTCGAAGGAGAAAGGTCTGAAAAATCTGACTTTAGTGCGCTGAGCACCTGACCAATGGTCAAAAGTTTTAGGCTGCGAGGAGTAAACCCCGCCTTAGGAGCGGTTTGTGCCATGGCTTACTTCTTGTCTGCCTTTGCGGCATAAAAAGTCAGCTTGAACTTGCCGATTTGAATTTCTGCACCGTCTTCAAGAATGGCTTCGTCGATTCGATGCCCTTGGTAATAAGTGCCATTTAGTGAGGCCAAGTCTTTGACCATGAAAGTAGTTTCATTGCGCACGAATTCTGCATGGCGACGAGATACCGTCACATCGTCCAGCAAAATATCTGCGTTCGGGTGACGACCAACGGTCGTGACATCGGCATCGAGCAAAAAGCGCGAACCCTCTTCATAGCCACGACGCACGACAAGCAGCGCATGACCGCTAGGAAGCGCATCGATGGCCTCCCGCTCGTCAGCGTTAAGGCCTTCGGAATCCTCCGTTAAAAAGTCTTTGGAGAATCGACGAGTTGAGTCAACTTCGTCATTAAAATCCGCGGCGTTCATGGTTTCTCGTGCTCCTTTAGACCATAAGCCTAGTGGAATCTGACGGGTCCAATTTCACGACTGCGCGAAGTTGTTTTAGGTAGATATACCCTGACCACCAATAGAGCCCAATACCCCAAATTGCAAAAGCCCAAGCCAAAGGAAGGATGATCATTTTGGCAGCTGAAAACACGTCGGCCATCAGCAGAAGCGGAAAAGCGTAAAGCAAAGCAAAAGTTCCGGCTTTGCCCAGGTAGTGAACCGGTAGTGGCCCATAGCCGCGCTTGGCAAGCATCGGATAGGTAGCGGCCAGGAGGATGTCACGTGAGACGATGACAAACGGCAACCAGATCGGAATGTGCGAAGTCATCGCCAAACCAACCAGCGTCGCCAAAATATAGAGTCGATCGGCCGCTGGATCGAGAAGTTGCCCGAGTCGCGTTTGCTGATTGAGCCGACGAGCCAAATAGCCATCTAGAAAGTCGGTGGCCGACGCGACTACCAGAGTCAAAAGAGCCCAACCGGAGAGGTTCGCCAACAACAACAGCAAGAAAACTGGAACTAAAACCAAGCGCAAAATACTGAGCATGTTTGGGATAGTTAAGAGCTCATCCCGGTATTTTCTTTGCTCAGTCATGTTGCGATTCTATGCTCTCGAGAGTTGGTCGGGCTAGCCGGATTTGAACCGGCGACCCCTTGTCCCCCAGACAAGTGCGCTACCAAGCTGCGCTATAGCCCGTTTGAAGAAAAGTTTAGGTGCGTTTGCGCTTTTCGCGCACTCGCATGGAAACTTCGATGGGAGTACCTTCAAAGCCGAACGTCTCTCGAAGTCGTCGCTGAATGAATCGACGATAACCAGGATCCAAGAATCCGGTAGTGAAGAGAACAAACTTGGGTGGTCGGCTGCTCGCCTGAGTTGCAAAAAGAATTCTCGGTTGCTTACCGCCGCGCACCGGGTGAGGGTTCTCCATGGTGAGTTCCGAGATGAAAGCGTTTAGCTTTCCGGTTGGGATTCTTAGATCCCACGAGTCAAGCGCCACCTCCAACGCTGGAACGAGTTTTTCGAGGTGTCTTCCGGTCTTAGCCGAAATATTTACTCGAGGCGCCCAGTCGACGTGAGCAAGGTCCTGCTCGATTTCACGTTCAAGATATCGACGGCGCTCGTCATCGAGCATGTCCCACTTGTTGAAGGCTAGAACTAGAGCGCGACCAGACTCAATCACCATGTCCACAATGCGGATATCGGCTTCGCTGATTGGCGCGGTTACGTCTAGAAGAACGGTGGCAACTTCGGCTCGTTCAAGAGCCGCAGCGGTTCTCAGCGAAGCATAGAAGTCCGCACCTTGAGCCAGGTGCACACGGCGGCGGATGCCCGCCGTGTCAACGAAGCGCCAGACTTGGCCTCCGAGCTCAACCTGCTCGTCGATTGGGTCTCTCGTGGTTCCGGCAAGGTCATTAACAACTGCACGCTCAGAACCGACGGCCTTGTTCAAAAGCGAAGACTTGCCGACATTCGGGCGGCCAATCAGGGCTACACGCCTAGGTCCACCGATTTCTTGCTTGGCCACCGTGCTTACCTTTGGCAAGAGTTTCATAGCCGCGTCGAGCATGTCAGCGACACCTCGACCATGCACAGCAGAAACAGGGTAAGGCTCGCCAAGGCCCAGAGACCAAAGTGCCGCAACTTCAGGTTCTTGACGCTGGTCGTCAATTTTGTTTCCGATAAGAAGCACCGGCTTCTTAGATGCCCGAAGCATCTTTACGACTCTCTCATCAGTGCTGGTAGCACCAACGGTTGCGTCGACAACAAAAAGCACGGCGTCAGCCAGCTCGACAGCAACTTCGGCTTGAACGGCTACCGAAAGGTCGATTCCTTTTGCATCGGGCTCCCAACCTCCGGTGTCGACCAGCGTGAACTTTCGTTCGTTCCATTCGGCCTTATAAGAAACACGGTCTCTCGTGACACCTGGTTTGTCTTCGACAACCGCTTCGCGACGCCCAAGAATTCGGTTTACAAGCGCTGATTTGCCGACGTTCGGTCTGCCAACGATAGCCAAAACTGGCAAGGCCGGAAGGTAAATCGGTCCATCCGCATCGAAATCATGCTGCTCGAGAACGTCAAAGTCTTCTTCTTCGAGGTCATAGTCGTCAAGACCGGCGCGAAGGACACGCTCTCTGGCCTCTTCATCAGCTGGCGAAAGTTCACTCAGGCGCTGCAAAAATGCCGGATCCATCGGATCGGCTTGGTATTCGTCTTCGCGCACTTGTTGCTCCTGTTTTGGGACTACCGAACAGCAGCGAGCACAGCAGAAACTGTCTGCTCGAAGTTGAGTTCGGTTGAGTCCACGAGTTTAACTCCCGGTGCGGGAGTCATAAATTCGACTACTTTGGCGTCTTGCGCATCGCGTTGCAATACATGACGCTCAACGTTCTTGGCGGCTTCTGGAGCCAGTTCAGCGGAACGCCTTCTAAGTCTAACTTCTTCAGAGGCAGTTAGCAGTATGCGATTTTTGGCGTCGGGTGCTACCACGGTCGTTATGTCACGCCCCTCGACAACTACGCCGGCGAGGTTTGAGCCCTCGACGAGGCGCAGAGTGAGGTTTTTCATAAATACTCGAACCTCTGGAATGCTTGCTACCGAACTGACAATCTCGGCAATCTCGGGTTGCCTAATCGATTCGGTGACATCATGCTCGCCAACCCGAACCCAAAAATAATCCGGATCGAGTGATATGGAATACTCAAAACCGCTCAAGGCCACGTCAGGGTTGTCTTCAAGTCCAACTACGAAACCATGGCTCGAAGCCCAGGCCAGGGCGCGGTAGGCCGCACCGGTATCCAGATAGCCGAACCCCAGCGCCCTAGCAACCTGCTTGGAGACGCTAGATTTGCCAGAACCAGCTGGGCCATCGACTGCAATGATCTCTACCATTAGCCGGCGATTCGCCATCCGCGTTGGGTCAACGCATCAATAAGTGTTGCTTGGACGTTTGGCAAAACCGAAAGTTCGACAAGGCCAATCTGGGCACCCGGCGAGTGTTCCAGCGATAGGTCTTCGAGATTGATGCCGATTTCGCCGATTTCGGTCAGCAACTTGGCCAACTGACCAGGTTGGTCATCAATCATTACGATGACCTGTTCGTAGTGCTTGTTTCTGGAACCGTGCTTGCCAGGAATCTGCTCGACTCCCCTGTTTCCTCTAGACAAGGCGTCACCGATGGTTGCCAAAGAACCTGTGGCATCAACGTTCTCAAGGGCCGCGATCACCTGAGTTAAATCTTTTGAAAGGGCCGCAAGCACCTTTGCCACCTCATTTGAATTAGCTCCAAGAATTTGAATCCAAAGCTTGGGGTCGCTCGCGGCAATGCGGGTTGTGTCGCGCAGCCCTTGCCCCGCCAAGGACACATCCGAAGCGTCAGCATCGATGAGCCTGGCGGCAAGAAGGCTTGAAACTATTTGAGGAACATGTGAGACCAACGCAACCGCACGGTCGTGTTCGAACGGGTCCACGCGTATCGGAGTTGCGCCTAAATCTAAAGCGAGCATTTCTACTGCCGCGACCGCAGCTGATTTTGAGTTTGAATGAGCAGAAATCACCCATGGCCGCGAATAAAACAGGTCAGCACGACCCGACAAAGCACCACCACGTTCACGCCCAGCCATCGGATGTGAACCAACATACCTAGATACATCAGCGCCAGATTGATTTAGTTCTTCGAGAACCTGACCCTTGATCGAGGCGACGTCGGTCACGATTGAAGTTTCAAATCTTGCGAGCTCGGACGAAACCACGCTGGCGGTGACATCTGGTGGCACACAAACCACGATCACACTCGGGCTGTCATCGCTTTTGGGCTGGCGACCAGCCCCATAGTCGATTGCGAGTCTGACGTTTGCTGGCGAAGCATCTTCGATGACTACATCGAGACCAGCCTTGGTTAAAGCCAAGCCGATGCTTGTGCCAATGAGCCCAGCTCCGACGATTCGAACGGTACCGGTAAGTCGAACTTGATTCACTGCGCTAAATCCAAACGCAACGCGGTTGCGCCGCGCAGATAGACATGCTGAATCTCGCCACGAGCCTTGTCGATGTCGGCATGAATCATAAGGCGAATCACCAGGGGCATGGCACGCTCAACATTCATTTCAACAAAACACATCAAGGGAACATCGCCCAAGCCAAGCTCACGAGCCGCGAGCGCCGGAAACTCCGATGTGATGTCAGGTGTGGCGGTAAAAAGAATCGAGACCAACTGTGAAGAATCAATGTCGTTGGCATGCAAAGTCTTTGAAATCAACTCTGCCGTCGACTTCAGCAAATGCTCGCGCTCGTCAACCTCAAGTTGGATAGCGCCTCGAATTGCACGTAATGCCACGTCAGTTCCTCTTTCGATCAGGACGAGCGCCTCGGTTGCCTCCGCGATCCTTCGGCGGTCTCGGTGCTCGTTCCTCTTTGCCTTGAGCAGCCTTCAACAGGGCGCCTACCTCGATTTTACTGAGGTTGCGCACATGGCCCAGTTTGAGTGTGCCGAGATGAATGGGCCCGAACTGCTTTCTGACCAGGCCGAGGACGGGGTTGCCGACATGGTCGAGCATTCGTCGAACAATTCGATTGCGACCCGAGTGAAGAATGATTTCCACAAGTGCCTCACCGCGCTTGACGTCTATGATTCGAGCTCGGTCGGCTTGAATAAAGCCATCCTCGAGTTCGAAACCGTCAATGAGCTTTTGCATGGTTGCTGGTGTGACATCGCCCGAAACTCGAGCAACATAGGTTTTCTCAACTCCGAATGACGGATGAGCGAGTTTGTTAGCTAAGTCACCGTCGTTTGTAAGAAGCAAAAGACCGGTCGTTTCGGCGTCCAATCTTCCTATGTTGAAAACGCGATCGAAATCGATAACAAACTGACTCAAATCAGGGCGCCCCTCCTCATCGGCCATCGTAGAAATCACGCCTGCAGGTTTATTCAACGCCAGGTAAACCCTCGAAGTATCGAACTGCACTGGCACGCCACGGACCGTCACAAAGTCACTCGTAGGGTCTACGCGACTGCCAAGCTCGGTGACCAATTTGCCATTGATCTTGACTTGCCCTTGAACAATAAGGTCTTCACAGGCCCTGCGTGAAGCAACTCCGGCTGCTGCAAGTGCCTTTTGAAGCCGCACTGAAGTTTCGACAGGTTCTGGTTCCGCTATTTCGTCGTCAGGGATTTCTTCGGTTTCGTAGTCATCCTCGTCGTAAAAATCTTTGTTAACCCAGTCCTCGTCGCGATCACTCATCGAAGTTGCTATTCGCGTCTGGAAGGTACGGGCTTATTTGCGGAAGTTCATCCAATGTGTTGATTCCTAACAGTTCGAGCATCAGGTCGGTGGTGCCGAAGTTCACAGCACCTGTTTCGCTGTCGGTGTAGAGCTCGGTGATCAGTCCACGGTTTAGCAAGGTTCTAACCACGCTGTCGACGTTTACTGCACGGATGCTCGCGACCTGACCTCGCGAAATTGGCTGCTTGTAGGCAATGACTGCCAAGGTTTCTAACGCAGCCTGGCTGAGTTTTGTTGGGTTCTCGTTAGCGATGAACATTTTGACGGCCCAGTCAAAGTCTTGACGCACAAAAATGCGCCAACCTCCGCCAACCTCACGAAGCTCAAAGCCTCGTGGTTTGCCCGAACTGACCCCGTCATAGTCGTCGCGAAGCGCTAAGACCGCGTCTCTAATCACATTGACTGGGTGCTCTAACGCCGTAGCCAACGCCACCAACGAGACAGGAACGTCGGTGATCATCAGAATCGCCTCTAGAGCGCCGACAAGGTCATCTTGGCTTAGTTCTATAGATTCGGTCTGGGAAATCTCATCATGAGTCATAGTCGGCTCCTAGGGTTGCTAGTTTCTCGTCGTCAAAGTCGTTATCGCGCCAGGTGAGGTTTAGATCGCCCAACGGTGTGTCCTGTTCAAAAATCAAAGCATTCAGTCGGTAAAGCTCAAGAACCGCCAAAAATCGAGCCACAATAACGGCACGGTCTTTTACTTCTCGGATTACCTCAAAGAATGTCACGGTTCCTCGAGACCTCAACATTTCTACAACCGCACTAGCCTGCTCGCGAATACTGACGCGCGAAGCATGAAGGTGGGTAATGCCAACCATAGGTATTTCGCGGGGACGCATGGTTTCTTCGGCCAGGCGCCCAAACTCTTCTGCGGTGAGGGTCCAGACCAGTTCAGGCTGTTGATTCTTGAAACGCTCTTCGATTCTGGCATCGCGAGGAATGCGAGTCGACTCGAGGCTAAGCGCTGTACTAAACCACGTTGCAACTTCTTTAAAGGCTCGATATTGCAGCAGTCGCGCGAATAGTAAGTCTCTAGCTTCGAGCAACGCAACATCCTCGGCGTCGACAACTTCGCCACGCGGCAAGAGCCCCGCGATTTTTAGGTCAAGTAGCGTCGCTGCGATAACCAAGAATTCTGAAGCCTGCTCGAGCTCCTCGGCTTCGTCTAACTGCTTCAAATATGAGATGAACTCGTCGGTCACCATTGATAGTGAGATTTCGGTGATGTTCATTTCGTGCTTCGAAATCAAACTCAAAAGCAGGTCGAAAGGCCCCTCGAAGTTACTAAGGCTTACGGCAAAGCCGGTGCTCTTCTCGGATCCTTCAACCAGTTCGGGGTTATGGAGCGTAGCCACGAGCAACGAGCTCCCTGGCTACCGTGCGATAAGCCTCGGCTGCCTCTGAATCGCTGGCGAACGAGGTGATCGGCTCGGCAGCAACGGTGGCATCGGGGAACTTAACGGTTCGGTGGATCACGCTCTTGAAGAGCTTGTCTCCAAATGCTTCACGAAGTCTGTCCATAACTTCACGCGAGTGAAGTGTGCGGCCGTCGAACATTGTTCCCAAAACGCCATCCAAAACCAAAGTTGGGTTAGTGGTTTCTTGGACTTTCTTGATGATGTCCTCAAGAATCGCAACACCACGCAAGGCGAAGTACTCGGTCGCCAACGGAATAATCACACCGTGAGCAGCAGTCAACGCATTGACTGTTAGAAGCCCTAGCGAAGGCTGGCAATCGATGACGATTAAGTCGTAGTCCGCTGAGACCTTCTTTAGTATTCGGGCCAGAATGTTCTCGCGCGAAAACTCGTTGACCAGCTTCATTTCTGCAGCCGAAAGTTCGATGTTCGCCGGAATTACGTCAAGACCCTCGATTGCGGTGTGCTTGATAGCCGTCTTAGGGTCGATGGACGAGTCGAGCATTAGGTCATAAATAGTGATGTCGTCATGAGCCATGATGCCGAGGCCGGCAGAAAGCGCACCCTGAGGGTCATAATCGATAAGCAAAACCTTGCGGCCGTACTCGACAAGCGCAGCCGACATATTGATCGATGTGGTGGTTTTGCCAACACCACCCTTTTGATTGCACATAGCAATGATGCGGGCAGGTCCGTGCTGGGTTAGGTTTTTTGGCTTTGGAAAACGATGGTCTTCGTTCTTAGATTTTGCTTGCGCCATGTTTTCCTCTCAGTGCTCAAACTTCGCCATTTGGTTTGCCTCTAGCCTACCGCCGAGCACGTGGATGCGCTGTCGAATACACCTCTCGAAGGGCATCAACAGTTATCAACGTGTAGATCTGTGTCGTTGCAACCGACGAGTGTCCAAGAAGTTCCTGGACAACTCGAACATCGGCACCACCTTCGAGAAGATGGGTTGCAAATGAGTGACGAAGTGTGTGTGGCGAAATTTCTTTTTGAATCGCAGCCTTTTCTCCCGCTTGAGCGATTATTTGCCAAACCGTTTGCCGGCTAAGTCGCGAGCCGCGTTGGTTCAAGAAGAGTGCGGGCGTTCCTCGACCGAGTACAGCGAGCGTAGGACGAACACGCACTAGATAGGCTTCCAAAGCGCGCTGCGCGAAGGATCCGACAGGAACGACGCGCTCCTTTGAGCCCTTTCCGAATAACCGGATCAGAGTTGGATCAACTAGGTCATCCAAATCGATGTTGGTGATTTCAGATACACGACCTCCGGTTGCGTAGAGCAACTCTAAAATGGCGCGGTCTCGAACTTTGATTGGATCCAACGCGATAGCGTCTTCATCTCCGGCATCCGGTCCAGATGCAGCCAGCAGTCTCTCGACCTCATCTATGGTGATTGCCTTTGGCAGGCGACGAGGCGGCTTTGGCGGCTTAACTCGAGCCGCACTGTCATTGAGAGTGGTTCCCTCGATTAGCCAGTATTTGTGTAGCCCTCGGACCCCAGATAAGACTCGTGCGACCGAAGTTGCCGACATGCCCCAACGCGAACTCAAGGCCTGACCGAAATCAGAAACCGTCAGTTCGGTGATTTTTTCTGGAGTTTCAATCGCCCGATCTTTCAGAAACTCTAAATATCTAGCAAGATCCCTGCGATAGGCCGAGATAGTGTTTTTGGACATCCCCCGCTCGACGGTGAGGTGCCGAAGATAGCCATCGATCAGCTTTTGCAGGTCCATCGAACTATTTTTGTCGGCTGGCTAGAGCCAACATTGCTACAACGGCGACCGGGCTCTGAATCTCAGAAGTCTTCACTGAACGCAAAGCATCTGAGAATGGCACCCAACGCACCTCCATGTCCATTTCTTCACCTTCGCGTTGATAATCCGATTCGACAGGATGAACATCTGTCGCGAGAAAGATGTCAATCTGCTCGCTGTTGCCCCCGGGAGAGGCGTGGAAAGTTTGAAGAAGCTCCCAGTTTTTTGCCTCGTAAAAGGTTTCTTCGAGAAGTTCACGTTTTGCCGCATCTAGGTGCGACTCTCCCGCAACGTCGAGCAGACCGGCAGGTATCTCCCAAAGAAATTTGCGAACGGGGTGCCGGTATTGGCGAATCATTAAGACTTCGTTGTCGCGATTTACCGCAACTACAGCAACGGCGCCAGGGTGCTCGATAAAGTCGCGCACGAGAGTTTGGCCACTGTAATCGAAGGTCTCTCTAACCACATTCCAAACCCGCCCCTCGAAAGCAATCTCTCGAAGGCTAGGTTCGACATTGACCGACTGGTCTTTAGGCATCTGCCTCAACTTCGAAGAGTCGACTTGCAACCTGGCGAGCCAGTGCAGCATCGACTAATCCTCGGAATAGCGGATGGGCGTGAGTTGGTCGCGACTTGAACTCAGGGTGAGCCTGCGTTGCAACGTAGAAAGGATGCACTTCGCGAGGCAACTCAACGTACTCAACAAGGTGGTCATCAGGAGATGTTCCAGAGAAGACCAAACCAGCATCAGAAATCTGTGGGCGATACGAATTGTTGACCTCGTAGCGGTGACGGTGTCGCTCTTCAGAGGTTGGCGAGTCGTAAAGTGATTCAACAATCGAACCTGGCTTTAGCTTGGCCGTGTAAAGACCCAAACGCATGGTGCCACCAAGATCTCCGGACTCCAGGATTGCGACCTGCTCAGCAATCGTCGCAATAACAGGGTTCTTTGACTCTGGGTCGAACTCACTCGAAGATGCATCACCGATGCC
>CAILJO010000095.1 GCA_903834635.1 uncultured Micrococcales bacterium
CCTCGAGAAGACCGGCGTCGAGTGGGCTAGCGAAATCTTGACCAAGTCACCTCAGTCGGTGCGAATGCTCAAGTATGCATTCAACGCGGTGGATGACGGTCTCGTCGGCCAGCAGCTCTTCGCTGGCGAGGCAACGCGTCTTGCCTATGGCACCGCCGAGGCAACCGAGGGGCGCGATGCCTTTCTTGAGAAGCGCGAACCGAACTGGTCCGAGTTTCCGTGGCACTTCTAAAGCTGTATGTCTAAACCACTAAGAATCGTCGCCGCCAACGACACCGTCAAGGTGCTGCTCGCACTCGGCGAAGTGCTCGCCGGCAACCAAGCGCTGTTTGTTGGCCCTCCAGAGGCGAATGGTTTGATGCCCGAGGTTCACGGCTTGCCAGACGATGTTGCAGACAACGTCGGGCTAATTGTCGAGTCGAGCGGTTCAACCGGTCGCCCAAAGCGCATCGAGCTTTCGACCGAGGCTCTTTTGGCTTCGGCGCAAGCGTCGCTAGATCGCCTTGGCGGCCCGGGGCAATGGCTGTTGGCTTTGCCGGCCAACTATATCGCTGGCGCTCAAGTTTTGATTCGCTCGCTGTTGGCCGACACCCAACCGGTTTTGATGAACACGGCCGTCTCTTTCACGGTTGATGCGTTTGTCAGATCAACCACTCTGATGTCTGGCGACCGTCGCTACACCAGCCTGGTTCCTACCCAACTAAATCTTTTGGCAGCTGCAGCGGGCGGCGACGACTACGTTCTCAAAGCGCTTCGCTCATTCGATGCAATCTTGGTTGGTGGTCAGGCACCGAGTGCATCGACCGTTTCTTTTTTGCGTGAACTAGGCGTCAACATCGTGGTCACATATGGCATGACCGAGACGGCCGGTGGTTGCGTCTATGACGGCATCGTTCTCGACGGAGTTCAGGTTCGAGTTTCTGAAGCTGGCGAGATTCAAATTGGCGGGGCAACCTTGGCCAACGGAATCGACGAATGGTTTGCCACCGCCGACACCGGTTCGATTGACGAAAATGGTCGCTTGAAGGTTTTGGGTCGACGCGACCGTGTGATCAACTCGGGCGCTGTGAAACTTTCACTCGACCTTGTTGAAGAGTGGGCGAGAACCCAACCCGGCGTTCGCGATGCTGTTGCTTTGCCTTTGCAGCACCCCAAGTTTGGCGACAGTTTTATTTGCTGGGTGGTAGTTGACGACGTTGATGCCACGGCAATCGACCACACCCTAGCCTCGGTCGAACTTGGGCTAGCGGCCCGCACGGCCATTTGGGCGAACCTGCCCGAGATGCCAAAGTTGCCCAACGGCAAACCCGATCTGCAAGAACTGCAGAAGAGCTTTTTGGAATATCAAAAACAGCAACGTGACCTTCGCGACCGCGGAGAGATTTAGGATTTTCACATGGCAAAGAAGAAGAACGCAGCAGCTCGCTCACACAACCCAGCCCTCAAAGCAACCGCACCGGCACCAAAGCCGAAAGGCAAGAACGCGGCGCCGGCACCTAAGGTTCCTCGAACCATGTTCGGCAAGTGGGTCTCGGCGGCACGCCCTCGCACTCTAGGTCTCGCTATCGCGCCGGTTGCTTTCGGCACGGGTGTTGCCTCAGCTAACCAGTCACTCGTTTGGCTAAATGCTTCACTGGCCATGTTGGTTGCAGTTTTTCTTCAAATCGGTGTCAACTATGCCAATGACTACTCAGATGGCATCCGCGGAACCGATGCGACTCGCGTTGGTCCGTTTCGCCTAACGGCATCGGGGCTGGTCAAGGCCACCCAGGTGCGAAATGTTGCATTCGTGTTCTTCGGCCTGGCAGCAATCGCTGGACTTGGCCTTGTTGTTATCACCAAGCTGTGGTGGCTGATTGCTGTTGGCGCCGTGTGCATCGTGGCAGCCTGGTTCTACACCGGCGGCAAGAAACCTTATGGCTATGCCGGATTCGGCGAGCTGGTCGCCTTCTTGTTCTTTGGCCCGGTTGCCGTTTATGGCACCACCTTTGTTCAGTCACCAAAAATGTTTAGCGACCTCTTCAGTGCCCTGGTCGACGCAGGTGGTGCTCTCGGAATCGGGTTCTTGGCCGCTGCGGTTCTGCTGGTCAACAATCTTCGCGATGTTCCAACCGATGCTGCCGTCGGCAAGCGCACTCTCTCGGTGCGTATCGGTCAGACCGGTTCCAAGGTGCTTTTCACGGTTCTTGTTGTCGGTGCAATCGCCACTCTGATTCCGTACCCGCTGTTTTATCCGGCCACGATCATGAGCTACATTTCGGTGCTGTTCTTGCTGCCATCGATTCTTATCGTCTGGACTTATCGTTCGCCTCGCGAACTTGTCACCGCGCTAAAGATTGTCAGCGCCGCAGCGTTGATTTATGGCCTTGGGCTTGGTTTGGGACTGGCTCGAATCTTTGTCGGCTAGTTCTTTTTGTCGAGAATCGAGTCTTCGATTTCGGTGTCGGCATCTTTGATGCCTTCGGCAGACTCACGCTTGATTCGGTTATAGACCGACTTCGATGCTTCGTCTCGCATCTTGCTCAAGAAGATTAGCGAAATCGAAAAGGCTAGAGCCGCCGCAACTAGCGTTGAATAAATCGGATTGAATCCGACGATGAGAAACACAGTCAAAAATGCGGCAAACATGCCGATTCGAATCAGGGCATAGGCAACCAGCGGGTTTTTCATAGTTATAAGTCTAGGTTTGTCGCTGGTTAGAGTTAAGCCATGAGGTTTTTGGTCTATGCCATCGGTATCTGGATTGTTTTCACCGTCTTCACCACCGTTTATGCGGTGAGTGCAAGGCGCGAAGATGTTCGCGTTTTGCCTAAGCCGGTTTGGGTTGCCCTCTGCCTGTTGGTTCCGATCGTTGGCGGTTTGCTCTATCTTTCGCTTGGACGACCACTGCCAACTCCCGACGAATATCGCGACCAGGGCAGAACGGTTAAAACTGTGGCTCCTGATGATGACCCAGATTTCTTGCGTCGGTTAGCCGATCGCTTTGAGAAAGAAAAAGACGAAGACGGCC
Source organism: uncultured Micrococcales bacterium (assembly GCA_903834635.1). GTDB lineage: Bacteria > Actinomycetota > Actinomycetes > Actinomycetales > Microbacteriaceae > Rhodoluna. Next base: position 3,011 of record CAILJO010000095.1, read on the forward strand.
ACGAGCACGGCGGAGACCTGCCGAATGTCTAACGGTTCGACTCCTAGTCAAGCGTTCGCCGCTCAACTTTTGGCAACCCTGGTTGCCGGTGGCGCTTCGCGAATCTTTATTGCGCCTGGCGCTCGCTCGCAGGCCCTCGCTATTGCAGCGGGTCAACTTGCCGATGCGGGCAAGGCAAACCTTCATGTTCGTCTCGATGAACGCTCACTCGGGTTCTCGGCGCTCGGTGCGGCCCTGGCATCGGGCGAGCCATCGGTGGTTATCACCACATCGGGCACGGCGGTAGCCAACCTTCACCCTGCCGTTCTCGAGGCCCACCACTCCGGCGTTGCGCTGATTCTTCTAACGGCAGACCGCCCTCACGAACTGCGCGGAGTGGGTGCAAACCAAACCACGAACCAGGTCGGCATTTTCAACGATGCCGTTCGGCTTGAGTTCGACATCGAGGCTGCGACCACCGAAGAGCCTTTGCTAGACCGCATCGACGACATTGTGCGTCGGGCGCTGGTTGCCGCGACCGGGGTTAAGAACACTCAGCCTGGCCCGGTGCAGATCAACGTGGCTTTTCGCGAGCCGCTGTCCTCGCTTGAACCAAACGCCGCTCAGTTTCACCCCGTGGTTGACGCCGAGTTTGAAAAGCCGAACATCGAGTTCGCAATCCTCGACGCCCAAACTCCAGCCGTGGTTATAGCCGGAGCAGATGCTGGTCCAGAGGCAACCGAGCTTGCCGAGTCTTTCGGTTGGCCGCTTTTGGCCGAACCGTCCTCGGGAGCGCGTTTTGGCGAAAACGCGATTCTTGCATATCGACAAATTCTTGAGAACAGGCAAGACCTTGCTGGTCGCATCGGGCGCGCCATTGTTTTTGGCAAGCCGACCCTGAGCCGTGCCATCACCAAACTTCTTTTCAACGAGTCAGTAGACATTGTTGTAGTCCGAAGCAAGACCATGGGCCACTTCGATGTCTCGCGACGTGCCTCGGCCTTTGTCGACGAGATCACAATCGACGCTGAGGTCGATTTTGATTGGCTTCGCGAATGGCAGATCGCAGACAACCAAATTCGCCTTTCGGCAGAGGTAACAGCAAATCTGGGCCGTCGTGAAATTGTCGAAGCAATCTGGCAAGCAACCGAAGGCGCTGACAACTTAGTTTTGGGTGCGTCTCGCTTGATTCGTGAAGCTGACGTTTGGGCGCCGGGCAAACCAATCAATGTTTTCTCGAACCGAGGCTTGGCCGGTATTGACGGCACAATCGCAACCGCCACTGGAATTGCGCTGACCACTGGGCAGCAAACTCGAGTTCTGCTAGGCGACCTCACACTTTTGCACGATGCCGGCTCACTCGCAATCGATCCAAACGACGGATCGCTAGACATTCAGCTGGTGGTGGTGAACGACCACGGTGGCAGCATTTTTGAAAGCCTCGAAATGGCAAAAACTCTTCAACCGAAGACCTTTGACAAACTCTTTCGAACACCACAAAACGTCAACCTACCCACTTTGGCCGCAGCCTATGGGTGGCGTCATATTCCTGTGGATAACGAAGATGCATTGCGCGAAGCGCTGACCGAAACCGGTCGAGTGCTTATCGAAATCCAGCTTTAGCTGGTTAGCGCCTGAATAATCGGCTGAAACTTTAGGTCGGTTTCGGCGGCTTCAGAATCGGCATCGCTCTCGGCGACGATTCCGCAGCCCGCAAAAGCCCTCACAGTGTTGCCTTCGAGTTGAGCACCACGAAGCGCAATCGCCCACTCGCCGTCGCCGTCAGCGCCGATCCAGCCGACCGGCCCGGCATAGCGACCACGGTCGAATGGCTCGAGTTCAGAAATCAACTCACCCGCACTTTGGCGCGGGGTGCCGGCGACAGCAGCGGTTGGGTGAATTGCCGCCGCCAAATCAAGAACCGATGCGTTGCCTTCCAAAACCCCGTGCACATCGCTGGCGAGGTGCCAAACATTTGGCAGCTTGAGTGAGAACGGCTGAGGGTCAGCATCGACGTGTTCACAAAACGGAGCCAACGCCTTGACCATCGAATCGACAGCAAAAGCGTGCTCGACCACGTTCTTGTGCGACTGTGCAAGAGCTTGACCGATTGCCAGGTCAATGCCTGCATCTGTTCCGCGACCAGCGGTGCCGGCAAGAACTCGAGCAGAAACCTGCCCGTGTGAAACACGAACCAGAAGCTCGGGTGATGCACCAAAAAGCCCGTCAACCGAATAGACCCAGCAGGTCGGGTAGTTTTCTGCGAGGCGAGTCAAAGGCGCTCGCAAATCAAAACCTTCGCCTACCTCGGCAACTAGGTCGCGGGCCAAAACGACCTTCTCGACCAGGCCAGATTCAATCTTGGCCAGTGCCGAGTCAACAGCATTCTTAAAGTCTGGTCGGCTCAGTTCTCCCGAACCTAACGCCGCAACCGAAACCTCTCTGATCGGGTTGGTCGAAGGCAAAGCCGCACCATCGACGCTCGTGATCCAAAAGCGACCATCGCGAGAACCGAGAATTACCTTAGGCACGATCAAGACGCTCTCGGCTGTTGAGCGGTCAGAAAAGGTGATTGCACCGAAA
>CAILJO010000096.1 GCA_903834635.1 uncultured Micrococcales bacterium
CGCAGTCGACCTAGTTATCGGAACTCACCGTTTGCTTAGCGGTGCCGTGAAGTTCAGAAACCTCGGGCTCATCATCATCGATGAAGAGCAACGTTTTGGTGTTGAGCACAAAGAGAAGCTAAAGGACCTTAAACAAAACGTTGACGTGCTCGCCATGTCGGCAACCCCGATTCCTCGAACACTTGAGATGGCCGTGACCGGCATCCGTGAGATGTCAACATTGGCCACACCGCCCGAAGACCGTCATCCGATTTTGACCTATATCGGCGGTTACAGCGAAAAGCAGGTGGCTGCGGCGATCAGGCGTGAGCTGATTCGCGAGGGCCAGGTTTTCTTTGTGCACAACCGAGTCGAGACCATCGACAAGACGGCTCGCGAAATCGCAGAACTGGTTCCCGAGGCGCGAATCGCCGTAGCCCACGGGCAGATGAGCGAGCAGGCTCTCGAGCAGGTGGTCATCGACTTTTGGGAGAAACGCTTTGATGTCTTGGTCTCAACGACCATCATCGAAACCGGCATCGATATTCCGAATGCAAACACTCTGATTGTCGACCGAGCCGAACGCTTTGGTCTTAGCCAGTTGCACCAGATTCGCGGCCGAGTCGGTCGCAGTCGCGAGCGTGCCTATGCCTATTTCTTCTACGACCCGTCTAAGCCGCTAACCGAATTGGCGCACGATCGTTTGGCGACGATTGCTGCCAACAACGAGCTTGGTTCTGGAATGCAGGTTGCGCTCAAAGACCTCGAGATTCGTGGGGCAGGAAATCTGCTTGGTGGTGAGCAAAGCGGCCACATTGCTGGGGTTGGTTTCGACCTTTATCTGCGGATGATTGGCGAGGCTGTCTCAGACTTTAAGGGCATCAAGCACGAAAACCCGAGCGAACTCAAGTTAGAACTTGCGGTCGATGCGCACATTCCAAACACCTATGTCGACAGCGAGCGCCTGAGGTTAGAGGCCTATCACAAGCTTTCGGCAGCCAGCGGTGAGAACGCAACTCGTGCTCAACTCGACGCCATTCTTGCCGAGCTTGACGACCGCTACGGCGAGGCACCGCAGTCGGTGAAGAACCTGATCGACGTGACCGAGTTGCGTCAGCAGGCAAACCGACTTGGACTAAAAGACGTGACAATGTTGGGTGCCCAAGCCAGCATCAAACCGGTTGAGCTGACCGAAGGCGAGCAGGTGCGTTTGAGCCACCGTTATCCTGGCCTGCGTTATTTGCAAACCAACAAACTTTTGACAGTACCTATCCCCAAAAATGCCGCCGGCGAACCGTTGCGTGACCGCGCTGTTATCGACTGGACTTGGGCACTGTTTGCGACAGTTTTTGCCAAGAAGGAGAACGAATGAGCAACCTCGAAGAGCTGATTGCCACCGCACACCAACTGCGAGCCCCGGGTGGATGCCCTTGGGACGCCGAGCAAACGCACGCCTCGTTGGTGCAATACCTGATCGAGGAGTGTTTCGAGTTGGTTGATGCAATCGAGTCGGGCAATCGAGATGAAATTCTCGAAGAACTTGGTGACGTGCTTTATCAGGTGGTGTTCCACAGTGATTTGGCGTCAAGCGGTTCGCTGGGCGAACCTTTTGACATCCAAGATGTCGCTGCCAAGATGCGCGAAAAGATGGTCTCGCGCCACCCTCACGTCTTTGGCAACGAAGAAGAACTAGCCGAGTTTGCCGCCCAGACCGGCGACGAGGTTATGCTCAACTGGGATAACCACAAGAAGCGCGAAAAGCCAGAGCGCGAAAGCGTGCTCGATGGCATTGCAAGCGGAATGCCTGCCCTAGCGTTGGCCAACAAAGTGCTTGGCAAGGCAGAGAAGATCGGGTTGCTCGAAGCCGGCGTTGCTGGTCCACTTCAGGTCGAAGACGAAGAACAACTAGGTGGGCTGCTGCTCGCCATTGTCACCTCAGCGCGCGCCAATGGCCTTGACTCAGAGCGAGCCTTGAGATTTGCTGTGCGTGACCTGATGGATGACATTCGAAAAGCAGAGGTTCTGTCGGCGAGCGATGCCGGAGTTGTTGGGCAAGAGCTCGACTAATCTCAGACCCTCGAGCGCCGCTCTCTGGCAAGATTGATGCATGGCTAACGATGTGAACCCTCCGCGCGGTATGCGCGACTTTCTGCCGCTTGAGCACGCCAAGCGCAGTGTTGTTCTCAACGCCATCCGCGGCACCTACGCTGCTCACGGTTATCAAGAAATCGAAACCCCAGCGATGGAAGACCTCGCTCGACTGACCTCGGGTCAGGGTGGCGACAACGAGAAGCTCGCCTATCGCGTGCTTAAACGTGGCGAAGAACTTGAGTCGGCGCTAGCCGAGGGTGGCGAGCTCGCTGACCTTGGTCTTCGTTTTGACCTCACGGTGCCACTGACTCGCTATTACGCAACCAACCGAGCCAAGCTTCCTAACGTTTTCAAAGCCATTCAGACCGGCCCAGTTTGGCGAGCAGAGCGCCCGCAAAAAGGTCGCTACCGCCAGTTTGTTCAGTGCGACATCGACATCATCGGTGACAGCTCGGAACTAGCCGA
>CAILJO010000097.1 GCA_903834635.1 uncultured Micrococcales bacterium
AGCTGCCTTTCACCAACGGTTCGCTTCCCGAGACAGGCAAGGTTGGAGCAACGGTTTCACCTGAAAACGCCAAGGCCTATGCTCGTCAAGCTGCCCTCAACGCACTCGCTGCGGTCAAGCTGGTCATCGGTGACCTCGACCGCGTAACCCGAGTCGTGAAGCTCGTCGGTTTCGTGGCCTCGGTGCCAGAGTTCAGTGGCCAACCAGGCGTCATCAACGGTGCCAGCGAGTTTCTCAACGAGGTTTTTGGCGACGCCGGAATCCACGCTCGCTCGGCTGTCGGTGTGCCAGTTTTGCCGCTCGATTCTCCGGTCGAACTCGAGATCATCGTCGAATTCAACTAGCCACGATGCCTGCCGGCGGCCCCTGCTTATCGGGCAACCCGCCGACAGCGGCGGTCGGACTACTAGTCGTTAGCGCCAGCAGCGATCTTGCCGCTGATGATGTTCATCACCGAGCTGTCGGCCAGCGTGGTTACGTCGCCGATTGGTCGGTCTTCGGCAACGTCGCGCAACAGTCTTCGCATGATTTTGCCCGAACGCGTCTTTGGCAGTTCGGCGACAACCATGATTTGGCGAGGCTTGGCGATCGGGCCAATCTCCTTCGCCACGTGGTCACGCAAAATCTTTGAAATGTCGGCATCCGAGCCGGCGTCGGCGATCTCATCTTGACGCAAGATCACAAACGCAACCACCGCCTGACCGGTCAGCTCATCGCGAGCGCCAACCACGGCCGCTTCAGCAACCCAGTGGTGCGAAACCAAGGCTGACTCAATTTCGGTTGTCGAAAGTCGGTGACCCGAAACATTCATAACGTCATCAACTCGACCGAGCAACCAGATGTCACCGTCGGCGTCCTTCTTAGCTCCGTCGCCAGCAAAGTACTGCCCGTGAAAACGCGACCAGTAGGTTTCATTGAAGCGCTCTGGGTCACGCCAAATACCGCGAAGCATTGAAGGCCAAGGCTCTGAGATCACGAGGTAGCCTCCGTGGCCGTTGGCCACCGAGTGCCCGTGGTCGTCGACGACATCGGCGGCTATGCCAGACATCGGCACCTGCGCCGAACCTGGCTTGGTGTGTGTGATTCCCGGCAGTGGGCTGATCATGATCGCACCGGTTTCGGTCTGCCACCAGGTGTCAACGATCGGCGCAGAGCCGCCGCCAATAACGTCGCGGTACCACATCCATGCTTCGGGGTTGATTGGTTCACCAACCGAACCCAGCACGCGAAGGGTGCTCAAGTCGAAGGCATCGGGGATTTGGCGACCAAGTTTCATGAATGAACGAATGGCGGTCGGTGCCGTGTAAAGAATCGTGACGCCGTACTTCTGAATGATCTCCCACCAGCGGCCAGGATGCGGTGCGTCGGGAGTGCCCTCGTAGATGACCTGCGTTGCGCCATTCGCGAGCGGACCGTAGGCGACATAGGAGTGACCGGTGATCCAACCAACGTCAGCCGTGCACCAATAGATGTCGGTCTCGGGCTTGAGGTCAAAAATGTTGCGGTGCGTGAAAGCCGCCTGCGTGAGGTAGCCGCCTGAGGTGTGCAGAATTCCCTTCGGCTTGCCCGTGGTTCCAGACGTATACAAAATGAACAGCGGGTTCTCGGCTGCAAAAGCCTGCGCCGTGTGTTCGCTGCTGGCCTTATTCATCGCTTCGTGCCACCAAATGTCGGTGGTCTCAAACCATTCAACACTTTGACCGGTGCGCTGAACGACCAGCACGTGTTGCACGCTGGGGCAGGCGTTGCCCGAAAGAGCTTCGTCAACGGCTGGCTTCAACGCCGATGCCTTGCCCTTGCGATAGCCACCGTCGGCCGTGATCACGAGTTTGGCTTCGGCGTCTTGAATGCGGGTGGCCAGCGAGTCGGCGCTGAAACCGCCGAACACTACCGAGTGGATGGCTCCGATGCGTGCCACGGCCAGCATCGAGATAATCGCCTCAGGAATCATCGGCAAATAGATTGCAACGCGGTCACCGGCTGTGACACCCAGGTCGGCCAGCACGTTTGCTGCTCGCTTGACGGCCTCGGTCAGGGTGGCGTATGTGAAGACCTGAGTGTCGCCAGGCTCACCTTCGAAGAACAAGGCAACGCGCTCGCCGAGACCGTTTTCAACGTGACGGTCAAGGCAGTTGTAGGCAACGTTTAGTTCGCCGTCGTCAAACCACTTGGCAAAAGGTGCGTCACTCCAGTCGAGTGTTTTGGTGAAAGGTTTGTGCCATGTCAGGGCGTGAGCTTGTTCTGCCCAAAATGCCTCTGGGTTAGCCGCGGCGTGTGCATAAATCTCGGGTTGGGCGTTGGCTTGGCGCGAGAACTCTGCGCTAGGTGCGAACGATCGGCTCTCAGATGCAAGGCTGCTAATCAGGTCGTTTTCAGACATCGTTGTCTTTCGATAGATGTGACTTCTTCATAATGGCACAACTGAAGTTTTTGAAAACCCTACTTATCGCAGATAAAAAGCAGTTTTCCTGAGAATTTGCTGGCGAAAGGAATGTTTTCGCCTTTCGCATGCCTATTATTAAGTAGTCGGATTTAGTCCGACCCGCGGCACCAGTTCCCCCAATTTGGTGCCGCTTGGCGGCAGGCTTCCCCCAAGGCCTGCCGCCCCTTTTTAACTGGACCTTTTGGCCTTCGTTGAGACACTGATCTCAGGTTTTCCACAACTTCTAAGTGCCTTTCCCCAATGCGTTCCGCATCGCCGATGCTGTTGCAATGCCTTTCGAAATGTCTCAACTCTTCGATGACCCGTCGGTCACCGATGTTGCCTTCAATGGCTTCGATCGCCTAGCTTTCAAGCGTCAAGGTCTTTGGCTTAGTGGCTCTAGTCCTTTTGATTCGGAACTCGAGTTTTCACAGTGGCTGGTCGATGCTGTCGAAAGCGCCGACGGGCGTTTGGACTTTTCGCATCCGGCAAGCTCAGTTTCTTTTGACGGCTTTAGATTGCACGCACTCATTGGTGGGCAAATCACAGAACGCCCGAGTGCGACAATCCGACGATTGCGGCCCACGGATGGGGCGTTGCGCTTTGCAGATCAAGAGTCGCATCAACGCCTGAGTGTTCTTAGGGCTGCCGTCGCAGACCGAAAGAACATCTTGATTGCTGGGCCAGCTGGTTCTGGCAAAACATCGTTGCTTCGTGAACTGCTGCGATCGGTGGGCAGCGAGCGGGTAGTCACGATAGAAGACGTTGCCGAACTAGCACTTGAGGGTGACAACTGTGTGGCTCTAGTGTCGCGTGATGCCAACGTCGAAGGCGTGGGCGAAATCGGATTGCAAGATTTGGTCGTTGAAGCACTTCGAATGAGCCCTGATCGCCTTGTCGTCGGTGAGATTCGAGGCAAAGAACTTCTGGTGATACTGAATGCTCTGAACACCGGGCATGCAGGTGCAGGGGCAACCATCCACGCCAATTCAATGCAATCTGTGGCTGGTCGGCTTTCAGCTATTGCTGCATCGTCAGGGGTTTCGCAAACTGCCCTCGCACGAATGGTTGTCGACGCGATTGACCTTGTCGTTTTCATAGATCGACTTGAAGGGCATCGCATCAGGTCGATAGGGCATTTCAAACTCGAGGGCAAATCATTAGTTATCGAACCAAGTCATGAGTGAGCCCAAACTCGAACCACTCTATGAGCTGGTTCAAGACCTTAAGGCAGGTGTCTCTCTGTCGCGAGCTTGGTCAAAACGAGAGTCAATGCTCGAACTCGAAGAACCGCTCAAACACCGAGTCACAAAACTGGTCAACCTTTGTCGAAGCCTTGGCACGTCACCCGTCGTCGCGCTAGAACGTCTGCTGTCTGTCGCAAGACAAAGCGAAGAGTTCAACGCAGAACTTCAAGCGGAATGGGCAACGCCTCGAGCCACAATGCGACTCGTTGTTTGGCTTCCAGTGGGGTTTATCGCACTGGCGCAACTGCTCGGTTTGCCCATCTTTCAGGCCGTTTCTGAAAACCTTTTAGCCAAGGTCGCCGTTATCTCGGGTGTTCTACTTTTGCTGTTCGCCCGATACTGGAGCGCCAAGATTCTTGCCAAAGCGAAGCCTGTCGAAACGCCTCATGCCGAGCAAATTGATTTGGTGGCCGTTGCCTTGGGCGCCGGATTAACCTTCGACAAAGCGCTTGATAAGGTTTCGGCTGTATCGCAGGTGGGCGAGCTCTTGGTTCAAGAGCGACTTTTGGCTAGAACCACGGGCGCACCGATTGCAGCCCTGGCCCTAAACCGGGCAGAACGTCTGAGGGTTCTAACTCAAAGGCAGAATCGACTTCGAATTCGTGAAGCTGCCGTCACGTTGATGTGGCCACTCGGTGTTGCAGTTTTGCCGTCGCTGATTCTGCTGCTCGTCGTGCCGTTATCAGTTGGCTTTGCCAGCCCCGTTGCCCAATAAATCGATACATATATAAGGAGTTACATGAACTACAAGATTTTCCTCGACGAAACTGGCGCTTCAACCGCCGAATACGCAATCACGACCATGGCAGCCGTCGGTTTTGCGGGACTATTGGTCGTGATTATGAGAAGCCCCGAAGTGAAAGATCTTCTCTTCGGTCTAGTAAAAAGCGCGCTAACTTTTTCTAATCCGAATGGATGACGAAACCGGCGCGGTAGCAGCCGAGTTCGCCGTTGCGCTTCCTGCGGTAATGGTCATCCTTATTTTTTCGCTCTCACTGGTTGCATCACAGGTGCAAGGTGCCAGGCTCGAGCAAGATGCAGCAATCGCGGCGAGGGCAATCGGGCGAGGTGAATCGGTGACCGACGTGGAAGCTTGGCTCAAAGCCGACCTGCACAACTTTAAGCTCACGACTTCACAAGAAGACGGCATACTTTGCGCCATGCTCAAACAGCGTCTGAGTGTTGGCATAACATTGCCCAGCTTTGTCCTCGATGAACGAAGTTGTGTGTGGGTCGGAGAGACCGTTCCGCAGTGAGCAGGATTAGGTTCAGCGAATTTCTGGACGAAAACGGTTCAGGAACAATTCTCGCTGTCGCTATAGTTATTGCTTTGCTAGAACTTGCACTCGCATGCAGTTATGTGGTCGGTTCTGCAAGACAAGAGCAGCACTTAGCTATCGCGGCAGAATCTGGCGCCTTAGCTGCCGCCGACGCATTGAATGGTTTCACGACCGGTTTTCCTTGCGAAGCAGCGAAGGCAGTAATCGAAGAAAATAGGTCGAAACTGGCAGAGTGTCGTATTGTCGGTTTCGAGGTCTTCGTTAGCGCGCAAGACAAAGTGCTTGGTATCGTTCATTTCGCAAGTGCAAGAGCAGGCAATCTTCGGGTTGCCCAAAGTAGGGAGCATTAGTTGGCGTCTAGCCAGAAACTAGTAATCGTTGAGTCGCCCGCCAAGGCAAAGACGATTTCCAAATATTTGGGTGAGGACTACACCGTTCTCGCTTCAGTTGGTCACATTCGCGAACTCGTCGAACCACGCGACCTGCCTGCCGAGCTCAAGAAGGGCCCGTTCGGCAAGTTTGCCATCAACATCGAAAACGACTTTGAGCCTTATTACGGCATCTCGGCTGGCAAAAGCAAAACAGTTTCAGATCTCAAGAAGGCGCTCAGCTCAGCATCGGAGCTCTATCTCGCCACCGATGAAGACCGCGAAGGTGAAGCCATCGCCTGGCACCTGCTTCAAGTTTTGAAGCCAAAAGTTCCTGTCAAGCGCATGGTTTTTCACGAAATCACCAAAGAAGCCATCACCGCTGCTCTAGACCACACTCGCGACCTCGACACCGACCTCGTTCAGGCTCAAGAAACTAGACGAATCGTTGACCGCCTCTTCGGTTACGAAATTTCACCAGTGCTTTGGCGCAAAATCAACCGAGGTTTGAGCGCCGGACGCGTGCAGTCGCCTGCCATGCGTTTGGTTGTCGAGCGCGAGCGTGAGCGCATGGCTTTCGTCTCGGCTTCTTACTTCGACGTCAAGGCTGTTTTTAAAGGTTCAGCAGCCGAGCCTTCGTTTGAAGCGAAATTGGTTTCGGTTGATGGCAAAAAGATTGCCTCGGGAGAATCATTCAACGACGAAGGCAAGCTGGTTGCCGATGTTCTGCTTTTGAACGAAGCCGATGCAACAGCAATCGCCGAAGGCGCAAAGTCGGGCTCTGCGAGCATCCGTGTGGTTTCGGTCGAGGCCAAGCCAAGCACCCGCCGCCCTGCTGCCCCGTTCACCACCTCAACTCTGCAACAAGAGGCATCGCGAAAACTTCGCATGTCGGCCAAGCAGACCATGGACACCGCGCAGTCGCTTTACCAAGACGGTTTCATCACCTACATGAGAACCGATTCACCAACTCTTTCGCAGCAGGCAATCGCCGCCGCTCGATCGCAGGCCGCCAAAATGTTCGGCAGCGACCTAGTCGCCGACAAGCCTCGTGTTTACACAGGTAAAAACAAAAACGCTCAAGAAGCCCACGAAGCAATTCGCCCAGCGGGTGAAGTTTTCCGCTCTCCAAGCGAGGTTGCCAGCCAGTTATCGGGTCGAGCCCTAGAGCTTTATGACCTGATTTGGAAGCGAACCGTTGCTTCGCAAATGGAAGATGCCAAGGTTTCAACAACCACTGCACGCATCGAAGTCAGCCCAATCAACGGCAAGGCCGTGGAGTTCAGCGCTTCTGGCACCGTGGTTACCTTCAGAGGATTCTTGGCAGCCTATGAAGAGGGCCACGACGAGAGCCGCAATGATGGCGACAATGAGCAAGAGTCAAAGCTGCCAAACCTAAGTGTTGGGCAGAGCCTAACCATCGAAGAAATCTTCGCGAAAGATCACCAGACGACTCCACCACCTCGTTACACCGAGGCAAGTCTGGTAAAAGCTCTAGAAGAGGACGGCATCGGTCGTCCATCTACCTATGCAAACATCATGTCGACCATCATCAACAAGGGCTACGTAAGCAAGCGTGGCCAGGCTTTGGTTCCCGAATGGATCGCGTTCACAGTGACGCGCTTCTTAGAAACAAACTTCGGCAAGTTGATCGACTATGAGTTCACAGCTTCGATGGAAGAAGACCTCGACCGCATCGCAGACGGCGAGTTGAACTACCTCGACTGGCTGAAGCACTTCTACTTTGGTGGCGACGATCTAGAAGGCCTCCAATACATAGCAGAGCACATTCTTGACCAAGACCCTCGTGCCATCAACTCGATTTCGATCACCGATGACATTACGTTGCGAACCGGTCAATACGGCCCATACCTAGAGATCTTCGGCGATGCCGCAGCCGATGGGCACGACGAGAACGGTCGCCGAATAGTCAATATTCCCGAAGGGCTTGCCCCCGACGAGTTGACTCCTGCCAAAGCTCAAGAGTTGGTTGATGCTCCAGTGGTCACCGATCGAGTCATCGGTGTAGACCCAGAGACCGGCTTCGAGATCCTGTTCAAAGATGGCCGCTTCGGCCCATACGTTGTTCTCGATGACCCAAAGGCTGCCAAGCCAAAGACGGCATCGTTGTTCAAGAGCATGGATCCATTCGCCTTAGATCTAGAAACGTCTCTTCGGCTTCTGGCGTTGCCACGTGTGGTTGGTGTCGACCCAGAGTCAAACAGTGAAATCACCGCCCAAAACGGCAAGTTTGGTCCATACCTGAAGAAGGGCACAGACTCACGCTCACTAATGGCCGAGCAAGAAATCTTTGACATCACTCTCGAACAGGCGCTCGCAATCTATGCAGCACCCAAGTATGGCGCTCGCCGAACCGCTGCAACTCCGTTGCGTGAGTTCGGAGAAGACCCGGAGAGCAAGGGCGCAGTCACTATCAAGACCGGGCAGTTCGGCGCTTATGTCACCGACACCTTCGTCAACGCGACCATTCCAAAAGACGACAACATCGAAGACATGACCGCAGAACGGGCATTTGAGTTGTTGGCAATTCGTCGCGAAAAGCTCGGACTTCAACCTGGCGAGGCTCCTGCCAAGTCGACTCGAGGCAAGAAGGCAACCTCTTCGACCCGCGTCGTCAAGCGTGGGGCTACCCGAAAGAAGAAGTAGCTCTTGGCTGGAATCTTTATCTCATTCGAAGGCATCGACGGCGTAGGCAAGTCGACCCAAGCCGACCGTCTCGAAGAGTATCTAAAAGAACGCGGACGCAAGGTGATTCGCACTCTCGAGCCGGGTGGAACCGAACTTGGTCAAGAGATTCGACACCTGCTTCTGCATCGCAAAGGCGACGTAGACGCACGTGCCGAGGCGCTCCTCTATGCCGCCGACAGAGCTCACCATGTTGCCACAAAGATTCGCCCAGCGCTTGAGGCCGACACCGATGTGATCACTGATCGCTATCTTGACTCTTCGGTTGCCTATCAAGGGGCAGGTCGAGTTCTGGGTGCCGAAGAAGTTAGAGATCTTTCCATTTGGGCAACTCGCGGCCTGCTTCCGGCTCTCACTGTTCTCTTAGACCTCGATGCCGAATCAGCTAGAGACCGACGCAACTCGACCGGTGACGCACCAGATCGGCTCGAACGCGAAAAACTTGACTTCTTCGAGGCGGCTCGCAATGCCTATCTGTCGCTGGCCGCCGCCGAACCAGAACGCTTTCTGGTGCTCGATGCCAAGCAAACGCCAGACGAACTGCAGTCACAAATTCGTGCTCGCATTGACTCACTGCTCGAGGCATAATGGCCGTTAGCGAACCAAAACCAATCTGGCATGACCTTTTGGCTCAGCCAGAGGCAGTAGACGCATTGTCGACTGCCGTTCGTCACCGCGAAGAAGGCGTTTTTCACTCGTGGTTGTTCACCGGACCACCCGGCTCGGGCCGATCAAACCTTGCAATTGCCTTCGCCGCCGCGCTGATGTGCAAAGAGCAAGGATGTGGTGTTTGCCAGTCCTGCGTATTGGTCAAGTCAGGTACTCATCCAGACATCACCACTCTCTCGACCGAAAAAGTTCAAATCGCGATTGCCGAGATTCGTGAACTAGTCACGGCTTCGGTTCTGGGGTCATCGATGAGCAAATACCGAATCATGGTCATCGAAGATGCAGACCGAATGACGGCGAACGCATCAAACGTTTTGCTCAAGGCGCTCGAAGAACCGCCAGCCGGAACCATCTGGATGCTTTGCGCCCCGTCAGAGGCCGACATGCTTCCAACGATTCGTTCCCGCGTTCGTCGCGTTGGGCTCAAGGTGCCTTCCATCGAAGATGTTGCCAAGTTGTTGGTCGAAAGAGATGGAGTCGAACCGGCTCTCGCTGCCAAGGCTGCGGCCGAAGCTCAAAGTCACATTGGTATGGCAAGAAGACTGGCAACCAGCAGCGAAGCACGCAATCGCCGCCGAGATGTTTTGAAAGCGGCAATGTCAATCACGAATGTCACGCTCGCGGCGAAGACTTCTGAGCGTTGGCTAGAGCTGGCCCAAAAAGATGCCGATGCCCTGACTTCAGAACGCGATGACGTTGAAAAAGACGAGCTGATGGCATCGATGGGCATTGGTCCCAAAGATGCCGTTCCGCCCGCACTCAGGTCTGAACTTAAGAGACTTGCCGATGCTCAAAAACGCCGGGCGACTCGAAGCCTTCGAGATGGGCTTGACCGAGTTTTTATCGACTTGCTCGCGCTCTACCGTGATGTTTTGTCGGTGCAACTTGGCACTGGCGCGCCACTCATCAACGAAGATCTGTCGGCCGACATCGGTGCGGTTGCTGATCGAACTAAGCCAGAACACACTCTTGCCAAACTTGAGGCCATCGAAGTGGCTCGAGAGCGAATCGGCCGAAACGGCGGCAATGCCATTGTTTTGGACTCGCTGGGAGTTTCACTCCAACTGCCTCGTTAGGGTCGATTTTGGGGCAAACTAAATAGATGTTCCTAAAGACTTTCAAACGTTCGCTGGCCCTGGTTTTGAGCCTTTTGCTTGTGTCAACCGTGGTTGGCTGCAGTTCGCCAAGCAGCTCGGCTAACGCCGTTGAAAACGTGGCGCCCGCCTTGGCAAAGTTCTACAGCCAGAAGCCGGCCTGGAAGTCTTGTGGCGACATTTGGTGTGCGTCGATAACCGTTCCACTCGACTGGAACAACCCAGGCGGCAAGACCATGAAGATTGCAATCAACGAGCACACCTCTCCAACCGCTTCTGGCTATCTCCTTGTTAACCCAGGCGGACCAGGTGCATCGGGTGTCGATTTTGTTCGCGACAACTATGACTACATCGGCACTGCAGGCCTGAAAGCGAAATACAACCTGGTTGGTTTTGATCCCCG
>CAILJO010000098.1 GCA_903834635.1 uncultured Micrococcales bacterium
ATGGCTCCCGAAACATCCAGTGCAACTAGGTTTTCTGCCAACTTGTCGAGTGCGGCCGTCGCTGCCTGGTCTGCGATCTTGATGGCTTGTTTAGTTGCTGGCAATAGGTTCCTTATTTGATAAAGCCAAGAATTGAAGCCATGGCATAAAGCGTGCCGACAGTCACAATCATGATCGCTAGTGTGAGCATGGCCATGAGTTGGCCTTGGTTTTTGCGGCGTTTACTTGGCAAGACTCCAAGTTGCGCCTTCGAATTGATAACCGATGGCGCTCTAACCGGAGCCACGGTTGAAATGGTCACCGATGCACTGTCAAGGTCGTCGGCAATGTCAGCATTCGGCGAATCTGAAACAATTTTGATTTCGCCGGTGAGGGTGGGTAGCTCGATAGAGCCGGTCGCAAGAATCTGACCTGCATCCATAAGAATGTCGCTTGATGTAAGAGCGTCGGGGATTTCATCTAAAACGATTGAGTTCGTTTGAGGTTCGCGTGTAAGGCTCGAAGATATGTCGAACGGGCTCTCTAAGAGCTCGGCGGGTTCGACGGCTGTTGGAACCACGTTGTTGTCTACATCAACTTCGATTTCATCGAGCAGATCCGATTGCTCAACAACCGGTTGAGGTGCGACTGTTTGCCGTTCTTCAGAGGCATCAACCACGCTGCCAGGGCTAACAAACTTTGAAGTCTCAGTCGGAACGAGCGGAAAAAACTTCTGTTCTGGGGTTGCTAAAACTGGAGAGTCAACTGGCAGCTGCGCGGGGGTCAGAGATTCAAGTTTTGAAACTGCTGGAGTTTCTTGGGCGGAGGTATCAGGTACCGCCGACTGAGCGAATGCCGGCACTGGCGGAGCATATGAAGCAACAGGCTTTGCTACCGGATACGCGAAACCGTTGGTTGGGTAAGGCACAGGGGCATCGTCGGTCATTCTGAATCACCTCCAGAATCTGCTTGATAAAGCTTGTGCTTGGCGATGTGCTGCACCACTCCATCAGGAACGAGATACCAAACCGGTTTGCCGGCCTTGGCTCTAGAACGAATGTCGGTACTCGAAATTGCCAAAGCGGGAATCTCTAGAGTCTCAATTGCGCCTTTTGGATGTTCTGGAAGGGTGAGCTTGTGGCCAGGCCTACTTACAGCCACAAAAGTAGCCAACTGCCAAATCTGATCCACATCGCGCCAAGTCAAAATCTGAGCAATCGCGTCAGCGCCGGTTATAAAGAAAACGTCGGCGTCTGGGTAGTTGGCTCTTACGTCACGAAGGGTGTCGATCGTATAGGTAGCGCCCCCTCGATCGATGTCTAAACGGCTCACTTTAAATCGAGGGTTAGAAGCCGTGGCGACGACAGACATCAAGTAGCGGTGCTCGCTTGGAGTAACGTTCGTCTTTTGCCAAGGTTCGCCCGTCGGCACAAAAAGCACTTCATCAAGATTGAAAGCTGCTGCAACTTCACTGGCAGCAACCAAGTGCCCGTGGTGAATGGGGTCGAAGGTGCCACCCATTACACCGAGACGTAACTTGGCCATAAATAAAAGCCTTGAGGCTTAGTGGTGACCCTTGGAGTTGTCGTGTTTGTTGCTGTGGCGGTTCGCCACATCACGATACGACCAGGTAATGAGTCCAAGAACAGCGAAGATCGAG
>CAILJO010000099.1 GCA_903834635.1 uncultured Micrococcales bacterium
CTGGGCGGCAACAACCTGGTTGCCCTGTCTGACGATCACCTAACCGAATACGTTCGCGTAGCCGGAGTGGCCGCGAGCATCACTTGTGAGCGTGCAGGGTGTGAGCCTCCTACCGCTGCCGAGGTCGCTGCCCTTAGCTAACTAAGGCTTAAAAACCTCTTGGTTGTGAAACTCGAGAAAATAGGCCTGTTCTGAATTAAATTTGCCGACATTCTTCGTCGCGTCTATTTTCCAGCGTTCAAGCACATCAGTCTCTAGCTTTGAAGAGACTTCCATGACCCCATTTTTAGTGAACGTTATATACCCCTTGTCAAAAAGTGCGTCCACATGCGGCGAGAGAAACAGTCCATTGTTGCCTGAGAGTCTCTCGCTATTGTCCGCAGCCTTCCAAGGTTTTATGTGGCTCGCGACCAATAACTTCTCTGCTGTAACTTGTGTCACTCGGCAGCCAACTTCTATGAGGTGAACTCGCTTGCGGAATGATCCTTGCCCTCTTCTCGCAAGTACTAATGTCGCCTTAGCTGTTTCTGTCAGTGTGTCATCAGCAATTACTTCTTGCTCATCTGAATCAAAATCCAACTCGTCTAGTGTTGCGACTTCCAACTTAAGAGGTGGTGCATGCACAATTTCCAAGAGAAAATGGGCCATCTCTGCTGAGATTTCAAATAGATAGGCCTGATTGCCGACCCCATCTGGCCTCAGCGGAGAGTACTTCTCCGGGAGCATGGTAGCCAATTCAGCCATAAAATCTTTGGGTTTGACTTGGGTATCTAGGTGTTCATACTCGACATCTACTTGCCATCCAATTGGCAGCCAGTTCGAGCCTTTTGAACCGAAAGATTCTGGTTTCACACTTTCGTATGCTTCCCTCACAGCAATGCCAACGGCCCGAATAACTGTGCCGGCATAAGAAAAGATTATGTCTCCACGCTTAATGAGCCGCATATTGTCGTAATAGGGGCTTCGGTTCCCATCTTTGTTTGTCTGTGGGGACCACATGACACCCGCAGTGGCTTCTTCTTCAAAAGTTTGATTTTGGTTGACCCACCAGAATCTAGTCATCTAGCCTCCCCTTTTGCAAGCAGCTTACATGATCGGTGTGCAACCTTTAGGGATCCCAATTCCAATCGCATCCGCTTTCGAATGCCTCACATTTGTCGATGAAACTCGATGTGTTCGAGCTTCGTCGCCTCGAGATACGCGTCATCCTGGGATCTCTCACCTATGTGCTTGCGGCACGTGTCGCAATAGACTCCCCAAGCGATCTTGCCCGTTTTAAGGATCAAGCCTGAGATGTGAACTGCTGGCAGCCTGATTTCGTTTGACGCTTCGTTGCTCACCTTATCCCCTCTCTTGTAGGTCGCCGGCAGTGTCGCCTTCATAGGGCGCAAATACTTCGTTAAAGCGCCCCGCTTCTAGTTTGCTGACTGTGCAGGGTTCGATCTCGGTGGTTGATAGCCACAGCACGTGAGGTGTATCGAATGATTTGCCGCAGACCAGGTATGGCCCTGATTCGATGAAGGTCGCTTGGTTTTCACCGCCGTGCGATTGCGAATCTCGCACCCACTTGAACAGCTCTGTTGGATCGTGATACCAATAGCTCTTGGGTGTGCCGTTGTTGGTGTCGAGTTCGAATTCAGCATTGCCCATGAACGTGACCTGCACCGGCAGTCGAGGCTGTGACTTGGCCTCTGCCCACTTGTCTGGGCTAATTGCGGTGTGCCCCTGACGTTCAGGAATGTATCTTTCGACCGACTTGCAAGACTGACGCCTAACCAGCCCCACCAGTTTTGGCAGGCTGTGCCATTCGTTATGCAATTGGGCCACTGCACTGAGCAGCTCTGATTTAGCATCGAGGTCATCGGTGACCTGCCCACAGAACTTGCAGTGCACATGAGCCTTGTTCGATTCTGCTGGGCCAACAACCACCGTGGTCACAACGCTCGGAGCCATGTTGAAGAACCGACTGTGTGCCGAGTTCACACCCCAAATCTCGAGGTGCGAATCTTCGTTAGGCCCAACCTGATCGTTGCAAAAGAAGCACCAGTCAACGCTCTCGCCGCTGTAAGGCATCGCAGCCTTGAACACCGCCACCGGATTGCCCGTCACAAAATCGCGGTGACCAAACTGGTTCAA
>CAILJO010000100.1 GCA_903834635.1 uncultured Micrococcales bacterium
CCAAAATGATGTTCGGCTGGTATTCATCAACGATGCCCGCGGCGGCATCGATGTATTGCTTGAACACATCGTCACCATCGCCTGGCAAAACGTTGAAGTTGTAGTTGTGCTGGTGCGGGTGGTGAAGTTCACCGCGAGCGCCAAAGGTCTGCATCTGCGAGTTGCTTGGGTAGCCCATGGCGTTGTGGATGCTGATCGTTGGAATGCCTGTGCCACGGAGCATTTCGGCAACACCGTCGCCAGCGTGGATGTCCCAGTCGATATACAGCGGCCGCAATCCGGCTGCCTGAAACGCCTTGGCCGCATAGGCCATGTCGTTGAACACGCAAAAGCCGCTTCCGTGCGCGAACTGCGCGTGGTGCTTGGCTCCTTGCGGGTTGAAGGCGACCTTGACGGTGCCGGCCAGAATGAGCTCGACTGCTCGAACCGTTCCTTGGAACATGGCAAAGCCAGCCCTGGCAACTTTGGTCTTCATGCCGTGCCACTCGCTGTTTACGCCCGTCAATGAATGCCGAACATAGCGCTCCTCGTGAATCGACTCGAGGGCAGCGCGATCTTCGTCGTCTTTGCCTTCAGGGCAAGGGTTGACCAAGAGCATCTGCTTGCCTAGGGCAGCCTGAAGCAGTTCGGTGGCCAGCTTGGCGCGCATCGGGTTGGTTGGGTGCGAGCCATCGCCGGCACCGAGCAGCCAGTCCAGATAGATGTCGTCATAGACGACGGCTAGTGGTAGCGCCTCGGCATCGGTGATGTCTTTGACCATCTTGGAGTGCAGACTCGCAGCCCAATCGCGAAGCTCGTCCTTGCTCATATCAGCCAGGTTGCGAGGCACCGTATAGACAGCCGTGGCACCCTTCTTAGGAGTGTTCTTTTCAGCCATGTTGGTCTATTCAGCCTCCTGGTCGTTTTCGATCTGGGTCAAGCGGTCGGTCAGCTCGGCATCGGTGAGTTCGTCACGCGAGCCTTCGTCTTCGACCTGAAGCATTGCCACCCAAACGTCGCCTAGGGCGTGGGCAAAGTCATAGCCGCGGGTCTTGGCGACGCGGTTCTTGAAGTTGTCATACTGAAGTTCGCCGCCGCGATCGAGAAACCACTCCAGGAATGGTCCGTCGCCAACGAAGACTCGGTATGGGTAGTCGCCATTTGGTGAGCGTTTGATTTCAACGCCCGCCTTGGCGGCCAAGAGTTCGAGCGACTTGCGGTCGCGAGCTCTTACGGTGAGCACACCCGGGTGTTCCGGTTTGCGCACAATGCTGATGAAGCCGGTTTCTGTGAAAATCCACATGTTTATCGTTTTCCTTCTGAGACTTCTGGTCTCGGGTTGTTTGGTTTTTGACCTTTATATAGTCATGCCTTGATCGGGCACGGATGCCTTCGCGCCCGAAGCGCTGGGGCAAGTGGAGTGTTCGGTGGTCGCCTCCCGACGAAAGGATAAAAAGACGACCACCGCCACTAGCTGTTATGAGATGAAGTCATCTCTAAAGTTGCGACGATCACGCGAGATGCGGTTCGACGACTCATAGAGTCGCTTGCGCTTTTCGTTCATGGTGCCCATGAACTCGAAGGCCTTGAAGTCGCGAATCTGCGAACGAAAACGCTCGGCAGTTCGTTCGTCGAGTTTTGCCTCGGTGATGAACTTCTCGAGCTTGTCGGCCGCGTCTTTGATCAGCGCGTCTGCCTCGGCCTCGCGACCGAACTCGAACAGCTTGAACGCGCGCTTGGCAACGTCTTGCAAACGAGCAAGCATCAGCTCGCCCACGATGTTCGGGTCGCGTGCCGGCTCGAACCAGTTGTTTGGCTCGATCAGCTCAACGTCGAACGGATACTCTTCGAGTTGCACGTCGCCGCTGACGGCATCGGTGTATTTGACACGCACGATGAACGCGCGCTCAAAGCCCGGCTGCGCCAACTCGTGCGAGTCGAGAGTCACGTCGAACACCACGGTCTTTTGCTCTTCGCTGGCAAGATCTCCCAGCAAGCCGCGCACCGAGGTGCGGTTGTATAGCCAGCGACGCATGCGACGAACCGCTTTGATGTCGGCACGACGACCCGCAACGTTTGGCCCGAGGATGATCTCGAACTCGACGTTGAGCATGGTTTTCTGAAGCAGGTTGTCGATCTCGGCCTGGAGACCGTTGATCGCCTCGCCCAGTTCGATTGCCGCGGTGTGGTTGCCTTGACCGTGGTCGGCGAGGGCGTCCATGATGGTTTCGTCATAGCCGTCGCCAATGCCGAGGGTCGAGGTGGTCACATAGTGCTCGGTTGCCTGAGCGGCTATGCGGCCAAGTTGAGCCGGGTCGACAAGGCCGACGTTGGCGTGGCCATCGCTCAACAGAATCACATTCACCTGGGTGCCCTGCGGCAGTGTGCGAGCCTGGTCGAGTGCGGCGCGATAGCCGGCCTCGAGGTTGGTGCTGCCACCATCGTGGATTTTGCCGATGAACGCCGTGACCTTTTGCATGTCGTGCGCCGAAATCTGGCGCATCGGCACGTTGACAAAGGCGGAGTCATCGAAGGTGATTACCGAAAGGTAGTCGTCCTTGTGAATGCGAGGCAGGGTGTCGAGGATGGTCTGCTTGACCATGTCTAGGCGTTCGCCGGCCATTGAACCCGAGCGGTCGACCACAAAGATGATCGCCTTCGGCTGGTTGTTGGTCTTGCCCTCTGGGCCGGTGAGCTGCGGTGCTGCTTGTGGCGCAGTCAGCTCAACCATTAGACCGAGCGAGGTTGGCTCGCCCATTTTGCACACTGAGTGCTCGATCTTGATGTTGATCATGTTATCGTTTCCATTCTGTGGATTCCCCACACTAGCACTAAATAGTTTTTTTGCGCAAACTATTCCCGTCAAATAGTTTTTATTCGCAACTAAACATCTAGTAAGATAGATTATGCACATGACCACTGACATTTATTTTGACAAGGCCATCGACCTGGTGATTTTCACCATCGTCGACGAGGCCACAATCCGAGGCAAAGTCTGGGACGAAGACCTGATCTCGCCCGCCACCGTTGGACAAAAGGGTGCATCCGGTCTGTCACTATTCGTAGTCACGGTTCCTGCAGACACTGCAATCTACCCCGATGCCGCCGGCAAGCGCGTTCTGCCGGGTGGCTACCTCGGCAAGACCGAATCGCTCGAGCAGGCGTCGCGGCGCATCTTGGAAGATCGTCTCGGGCTGACCCTGCGCAGCAAGGTTCGCCAGCTCGGAATCTTTGACGACCCAAAGCGCGACCCAAACGACCGTGTGCTGTCGTTTGCCTATTGGGGCATGGTCAACTTCGAAGACATTCGCAAGTTCTTGGGGGGCCGCGAGCGCGTGGGGCTCGAGCTGGTCAACTCGCAAAGCTATCTCGAGGAGTTCTGCGGCCTGACCGACAAAGACAGCCCTGCCGAACGCGAGGCCAAGCTTGCCCGGCTCGATGCCCACGACGGAGTCTCGCGCTTTGGCAACCGCACCATGCCAAACGCCCGCACGGGAGTTGGTCACCACAAGTCGCTCACCTCGAACATGCCGACGGGCCGACTGCTGGCCCTCGACCACGACGACATGGTTTTCTATGCATGGCGCGCGCTGCGTCACGCGTTTGATGGTCGCCTCGACCCGTTCAGATATCTCGGCATCAACCCGCTCGGTGGCGAGTTTCGCCTGAGCGACCTCCAAGAGTTCACCGAAGTCTGTCGCGGCGAGCGCATCCAGCGCGACCTGTTCCGCCGGCAAATGACCAGCGAAACCTCCTATTTGCGCCCTACCAACAACAAAGATGGCTCCCGCCCCGGCAAGCCGGCCAACCTCTACTCGTTGCAGGTGCCGCCTGCCGACCAGGCCTAGAATCCCGGTTTATGGGGTGTAGGTTTAGAGCAAGTGAAATGGGGATTTC
>CAILJO010000101.1 GCA_903834635.1 uncultured Micrococcales bacterium
CTCGTCGAACTTGATGTATGAGCCGTCAGGACGACGGGTCTCTTTGACGGTGCGAACGATGACAGCCTTAACGACGTCACCCTTCTTCACGCTGCCGCCAGGGATTGCATCCTTGACAGAGCAAACGATCACGTCGCCCAGTCCGGCGTAACGGCGGCCTGAACCACCGAGCACGCGGATAGTCAGTAGCTCTTTGGCGCCGGTGTTGTCGGCAACCTTGAGTCTCGACTCTTGCTGAAGCATTAGTTACTCCTTGTTTGAAGAATGCCCATTACCGACGGGCACCCTAGGGGTTAGGTTTACTTGGCCTTTTCGAGGATCTCGACGAGGCGCCAGTTCTTGGTTGCCGAAAGTGGACGAGTCTCGCTGATTAGAACGAGGTCGCCGATACCGGCAGTGTTTAGCTCATCGTGAGCCTTGACCTTCTTGGTGCGGGTAAGAACCTTGCCATAAAGCGGGTGCTTTACGCGGTCTTCAACCTCAACAACGATGGTCTTGTTCATCTTGTCGCTAACGACCAGTCCACGACGAGTCTTGCGGTAACCGCGAGCCTCTGCAGTGGTGGTGGTCTCAGCAGCAGCCTTAGCCTTCTTGGTTTCAGCCATGGTTATGCCTCCTCAGTGGCAGCGTCAGCTTCAACAGCTTCAGCCTTCTTGGCCTTGGTCGCAGGCTTGGCAGCAGCGGCAGGAACCGCACGAATGCCGAGCTCGCGCTCACGGATGATTGTGTAGATACGGGCGATGTCGCGCTTTACGGCACGCAGACGTCCGTGGCTCTCGAGCTGGCCGGTGGCCGACTGGAAGCGCAGGTTGAACAGCTCTTCCTTGGCCTTCTTTAGCTCTTCGACGAGAACTGAGTCCTCAATCTTGTCTAGCTCTACTGGAGCTAGGTTCTTCGAACCGATCGACATTATGCGTCACCTTCTTCACGCTTGATGATGCGGGCCTTTAGAGGCAGCTTGTGAATCGCACGAGTCATAGCTTCGCGAGCAATGGTCTCTGAAACACCGCTGAGCTCGAAGAGCACGCGTCCTGGCTTGACGTTAGCTACCCACCACTCCGGTGAACCCTTACCCGAACCCATGCGGGTTTCGGCTGGCTTCTTGGTTAGTGGACGGTCTGGATAGATGTTGATCCAAACCTTTCCACCACGCTTGATGTGACGGGTCATCGCGATACGAGCTGACTCGATCTGACGGTTGGTCACATAAGCAGGGGTAAGTGCCTGAATACCGTATTCACCGAAAGCAACGGTGGTGCCGCCGCTAGCTGCGCCCGAACGCTTCGGGTGGTGTTGCTTGCGGTGCTTTACACGACGTGGAATAAGCATGGCTTAGTTCTCCGATCCTGCAGCGGCTGCAACTGGGGCTGCTGCCTCGGCTGCTGGAGCTGCTTGTGCGGTTGCAGGTGCGCCGGCTGGAGCCTTGCGAGGGCCGCGAGGACCACCCTTGGCGTTTGCCTGAGCGACTGCTAGCTCTTTGTTGGTGATGTCACCCTTGTAGATCCAAACCTTCACACCGATGCGACCGAAGACGGTCTTGGCCTCATAGAAGCCGTAGTCGATGTTGGCGCGGAGGGTGTGTAGTGGAACACGGCCTTCACGGTAGAACTCGCGGCGTGACATTTCAGCGCCACCAAGTCGACCAGAGGTCTGAACACGAATACCCTTTGCACCGCTGCGAAGCGCGCCCTGCATTCCCTTGCGCATTGCGCGACGGAAAGCAACACGAGCGTTTAGCTGCTCGGCAATACCCTGGGCAACCAGCTGTGCATCCATGTCTGGGTTCTTGACCTCAAGGATGTTCAACTGAATCTGCTTGTTGGTTAGCTTCTCGAGGTCGGCGCGAATAACTTCGGCCTGCTCGCCACGACGACCAATGACCAAACCTGGACGTGCAGTGTGGATGTCCACGCGAACACGGTCACGGGTGCGCTCGATCTCTACGCGTGAAACACCGGCACGGTCAAGACGCTCGGTGAGCATTGAACGAACCTTGATGTCTTCGGCTACGTAGTCGCTGTAACGCTGACCCTTCTTGGTGGAGTCAGTGAACCAGCGCGAACGGTGGTCGGTAGTGATTCCAAGTCGGAAGCCGTAAGGATTTACCTTTTGACCCATTACTTGTTCCTCGCCTTCTGGGAGCCGGCCTTAGCAGCAAGCTCATCTGGGGTAGAAACCACAACGGTGATGTGGCTGGTGCGCTTGAGGATGCGGAATGCGCGTCCTTGGGCACGAGGCATAAAACGCTTCAGGGTGGTGCCCTCGTCAACGAATGCTGCCGAGACGATTAGGTCGTCTTCGTCGAACATCACGTTGGCGGCGTCGGCCTTGACCTTGGCGTTTGCCATTGCAGCGTGAACCAACTTGTAGATTGGCTCGCTAGCTGCCTGTGGAGCAAACTTCAGGATTGCAAGGGCCTCGGTGGCCTGCTTTCCGCGGATCAGGTTGATGACACGACGTGCCTTCATTGGGGTGACGCGGATGTGCTTAACTTTCGCTAGAGCTTCCATTACTTGCGACGTCCCTTCTTGTCATCCTTCACGTGACCACGGAAGGTGCGGGTAGGTGCGAATTCGCCAAGCTTGTGACCAACCATGGTCTCGGTGACGAATACAGGGATGTGCTTGCGACCGTCGTGCACTGCGATGGTGTGACCCAGCATGGCTGGAACAATCATCGAGCGACGCGACCAGGTCTTGATCACATTCTTGGTGTTGGCCTCGTTCTGCTTGGCGACCTTCTGAAACAGGTGGTCGTCAACGAATGGACCCTTTTTTAGACTGCGTGGCATATTTTCAGGCTCCTACTAACGCTTCTTGCCAACGGTGCGGCGACGGACAATCAACTTGTCGCTTGGAAGGTTTGGCTTGCGAGTGCGACCCTCAGCCTGACCCCAAGGGGTTACAGGGTGACGTCCACCAGAAGTCTTACCTTCACCACCACCGTGAGGGTGGTCGACTGGGTTCATGGCTACACCACGAACGGTTGGGCGGATGCCCTTCCAACGCATGCGGCCGGCCTTGCCCCAGTTGATGTTTGACTGCTCGGCGTTGCCGACTTCGCCGATGGTTGCGCGGCAGCGCACATCAACGTTGCGGATTTCGCCTGATGGCAAACGCAGCTGGGCGTAGTCGCCATCCTTGGCAACTAGACGGATCGAAGCACCGGCTGAACGGCCCATCTTGGCACCGCCACCTGGCTTTAGCTCGATAGCGTGAATCACGGTACCGACTGGGATGTTCTTCAAAGGCAGGTTGTTGCCCGGCTTGATGTCAGCCGATGGTCCCTGCTCGATGCGGTCGCCCTGCTTGATCTTGTTCGGCGCGATGATGTAACGCTTGGTGCCATCGATGTAGTGCAGGAGGGCAATGCGAGCGGTACGGTTCGGGTCGTACTCGATGTGAGCAACGGTTGCTGGCACGCCATCTTTGTCGTGACGACGGAAGTCGATGACACGGTACTGGCGCTTGTGGCCACCACCGATGTGACGGGTCGTGATGCGACCAGCTGAGTTGCGGCCACCAGTCTTTGGAAGTGGTCTCAGTAGCGACTTTTCTGGAGTTGATCGGGTGATCTCAGCAAAGTCCGAAACTGACGAACCGCGACGACCAGGGGTCGTGGGCTTGTACTTGCGAATAGCCATTTTCTTGCTTTCTCTACTTCCGCTTAGCCGACGTTGGTGAAGATGTCGATTGAACCGGACTTAAGGGTGACGATGGCGCGCTTGGTGTCCTTGCGCTTGCCAAGGCCAATGCGAGTGCGCTTGACCTTGCCAACACGGTTTAGGGTGTTGACCGATGCGACCTTCACGTTGAAGATTGCCTCGATGGCCTGCTTGATCTCAGTCTTGTTTGAGCGTGGGTCGACCTCGAAGGTGTACTTTCCGGTGTCGATTAGCGCGTAGCTCTTTTCAGAGACGATTGGCTTGATGATGACATCGTG
Organism: uncultured Micrococcales bacterium; assembly: GCA_903834635.1. GTDB lineage: Bacteria > Actinomycetota > Actinomycetes > Actinomycetales > Microbacteriaceae > Rhodoluna. The sequence goes on from CAILJO010000101.1 coordinate 3,943, forward strand.
TGGTGCCTTGTTTAGTGCAGTCATCGTTATGCCTCCTTCTTGGCTGGGCCAGCGATGTACTGCTCGATAGCCGACTTGGTGAAAACCAGGTCGTCGCTAAGCAGAATGTCATAGGCGTTGAGCTGGTCAACTGGCAGAACGTGAACGCTCTGAAGGTTGCGCAAGCTCTTGTAGCTGGTGTCGTCGTTGCGGTCTAGAACAACTAGAACGTTGCGGCGCTGAGTCAACTGAGCCAAGATGCTTGCAGCAGCCTTGGTCGATGGAGCAGAACCGATTGCGAACTCGTTGATGACGTGCAAACGACCGTTGCGTGCGCGGTCAGATAGTGCGCCCTTAATAGCGGCAGCAATCATCTTCTTTGGGGTGCGCTGTGAGTAGTCACGTGGCTTTACAGCGTGGACCATGCCACCGCCGCGCATCTGTGGAGCACGGATCGAACCCTGACGAGCACGACCGGTTCCCTTCTGCTTGAAAGGCTTGCGACCTGCACCGCTAACTTCACCGCGTGTCTTTGCAGACTGGGTGCCCTGGCGAGCTGCTGCCTGCTGGGCAACAACTACCTGGTGGATTAGTGGAACGTTGGTCTGAACGTTGAAGATGTCGGCAGGAAGAGCGACCGAGCCGGCCTTCTTTCCTTGAACGTCTACCACGTCGACTGAAGTGTTCTCTGACATGTGGGTTACGCTCCCTTCACTGCGTTGCGAACGAATACGAGCTGACCCTTAGGACCAGGAACTGCACCCTTGATGAGTAGCAGACCCTTTTCTAGGTCGACAGAGTGCAGAGTTAGGTTCAGAGTGGTGACGCGGTCTCCACCCATGCGGCCTGCCATCTTCTTGCCCTTGAAAACACGACCCGGTGTCGATGACATACCGATCGAACCTGGCTTGCGGTGGTTGCGGTGAGCACCGTGCGATGCACCAACACCGTGGAATCCGTGGCGCTTCATGTGACCTGCGAAGCCCTTACCCTTTGAGGTGCCAACGACGTCGATCTTTGAACCGACTTCGAGAACCTCAACACCGAGCTCCTGGCCAACTTCGTAAGAAGCTGCGTCAGCGGTGCGGATTTCTGCAATGTAGCGACGTGGGTTGACGCCGGCCTTCACGAAGTGACCGCCAACTGGCTGGTTCACCTTGCGAGGGTCGATGGCGCCATAGGCAACCTGGATGGCTACATAGCCATCGGTTTCTACGTTCTTGATCTGGGTGACAACGTTGCTGCCGGCTTCGACCACGGTTACTGGGATGAGACGGTTGTTCTCGTCCCAGACCTGGGTCATGCCGAGCTTCTTGCCCAGCAGTCCCTTGACTGTTCTTTGTGCGCTAGACATGGTTTCCTTAGAGCTTGATCTCGATGTTGACGTCAGCTGGCAAGTCGAGACGCATCAATGAGTCCACGGCCTTTGGGGTCGGGTCAATGATGTCGAGAACACGCTTGTGGGTGCGCATCTCGAAGTGC
>CAILJO010000102.1 GCA_903834635.1 uncultured Micrococcales bacterium
AGTTCGAGTGACGACATTACGATTCAGGCGACTGGAACAGCGACCACGTCTGGCACGCTATCGACCACGGGGTCGACCTCAAATGTCGTGGTCAAGGGAACCAACCTCTCTACGGCTGCAATCACCACCACCACAGGAAACGTAACTCTGACGGGTTCTGGCACCGTGACCTCGTCCGGAACCTTGACAGCAGGCGGCACCGGATCGACTGTCACGGCGACCGGAACCACCATGAGCGTCGCGGCAGTCACCGCCAACGCCGGAATCACAATCACAGGCACTGGCACTGTAACAGCGTCTGGCACTATGACCACAAGCGGAACCAACGCGACCCTGACTTCAACCGGCACAACCATGAGTTTTGCAGCGATTACCAGCACTGGTTCAGTAAGCATCACTGGTTCGGGCACCACGACAGCAAGCGGGGCTGTGGCAACAAGCGCGACTGGTGCATCGGTGAGCCTTATTGGAACAACGGTCACCACATCGTCGACAGTCACCTCGACGGGAAACCTGCTGCTCAAAGGCACTGCAGATGTAATCGCAAGCGGCGCACTTTCGGCTACCGATTCTGGCTCTTGGATCAAATTGTGGTCCGACAGCGATGACTCTGGTGCGGGCGGCGGCGCTGTCTGGGCAAAATCGACAGTTACTACTAACGGCGGCGACATCGTGATTTCTGGCGGAATCGATCCGCTGACGGGTTTTGCCCGCGCATCCGGGTCTACTACCGACTACCTCGGCACCAACCTCTATGGGCAGATCACGTCGGCTGGCGGAAACATCACTATACGTGGTGAGGGAACTTCGAACACTGTTGGCTCTTATCGAGGCGGAATCTACATCGCCACTGGTGTTAGCGCAGGTGCCGGAAGCATCAACGTCTATGGCAAGATTGCGACGGCTCTGACGGACACGAGCCAGCTCTACTTTGGCGTGCTGGTGGGCAACAACGGCACTCGAGGCACCATAACGACCACGACCGGTGCCATCAACATAACGGGCTCGGCGAACGGCTCAAACTACAGCAACCACCGCGGAATTCTTCTCTGGCCAGCGACGATCACTTCTACATCTGGCAACATCACGCTCACTGGTACAGGCTCAAACGCTGGCACCAGCACCTGGGACATTCAGTTCGCCTCAACCGGCAACGTTGTCAGTACAACTGGAGCCGTCAATATGATCGGCACCGCATCAACTGCAAGCGGTTTTACCTTGCCGAGCACAACTATTACAGCTGGTTCAGCAGGCGCAACTTTCACCGCGCCAACTATTGACCCCAATGGCCTGACTGTTAACACCACGGGACCTTTGGTATTTGAGCCATACGGCAGCAACTTCTCTGCTGCTTTTGACACCACCGGCTCTATCATCAACACCACCGCTACCAGCTTGAGAATCGGCAAGGCTGGCAGCGGTGGCACCACGCAGAGCTCTGCAAACGTGACGCTTGGCAACTATTCAGTGACCAGCGGAACCAACACGGCAAACAACACCAAGATAGCCGGACCAATCTCGGTTTACGGTGGCAACATCAGCGTGAACACAAGCCTTGAGAACAGTGTGACGACCTCGGGCAGCAACAATATTTTGTTGAAGGCAACCGGAAACATTGTCATTGGTGGTTCGTACACCACAAAGACTGCAAATGGAGACATCGTTTTCTGGGCTAACGCCGATGGTTTGGTAGATGGAAACGTACTCGGTTCACCAGGTTCAATCACCACCGGCGGCGGAAACTTCGTGGCAGCCGGCGGCACCACCACCGATGCCAACGGGTACCCAAACGGATATGCTCGCGCAACAGACGTATCTGGTCAGTATGGTGTTCGCATTCAGGGCAGTGTGACAACCTCGGGCGGCCAAGTGATTCTGATTGGTGAGAGCCCGGGCGGAACAACCACATACATCACTGGCGGAGTCGAAATTGAAAGCGGTGCCTCGATCAGCACCGGAGCCGGCGATATTTCAATCACTGGACGCACTGCCTCAACCAACACCTACACCAGCAACACCTATGGTGTTTGGTTTGGCAACGGCCCCGCGGTGACACTAACGACAACAAGTGGCAACGTAACCATCACCGGTGATGCGTCAAATAACGGCACATACAACTGCCGTCGAGGCGTGTTGCTGAATCCGCTGACAGTAACTACCGGTTCTGGAAATATCACCATCACGGGCAAGGCTGCAAACACCACTAGCAGCTACGACGTTTGGGCCAACAGCACCACCGCCGCCAGCTCGCTAACATCGACATCGGGTGACATCAACATAATCGGAAACGGTAATGCACAAACGTATTTCCAGAAAATTACTATCGGCACCGGTGGTGCAACCAACATCAAGGCGAATAACCTCACCTTTGACACCACTGCAGTTAGCCTCACCGGAACCGGGCCTCTAGTTGTTGAGCCAATTGGCGCAGACTGGCTAGCGCAGTCCAAGACAGGAAACGCGGCGGGCGACCTAGACATGTCTGGTGTAACGGTCGCTAGCGGCAAGCCATCCGTGCGCATCGGCAAGTACACTTCGACGACCGTTCACTCAACCAAAATTGTTTCGGCCCCGTCAATGACCGTTGCCGGACCAATCACTATTTATGGCGGCGATGTGGCACTCATGACAACCACTTCGTCAACGGCTGCAGGCACAATTTTGTTGAAGGCAACCGGTTCTATTTCGAGCCCGGCCACGTCGACAATCTCTTCGACCGACTCAGACATCACGCTTTGGGCGGATGACGACGCGAATAAGAGTGGAAACATAACACTAGCGACTTCAACAACACCAGTCACTATCACCTCTGGCTCAGGTGCGATCACCTTGTCGGGTGGCTTGGATGACGGTGGATCCCTGGTCGAATCTGGCAGAACCTCCGGAGACGGAAAACCTGATGGTTGGGCCTATGGAACTTCCGCTTCAACTGCTGACCCAGTAGGTAACGGCGTGACCATTGGGCCAAACAGCACACTTACAGCTACAAATAATGACATTTTTATCGCCGGACAGACGGCGGAAAATCGTGCCCAGGCTGCTATCTGCGTCAGGATATATGAAGGTACCCAGATTGCTTCCGGTTCAGGCCGAGTGCACATTTACGGAACCAATGTTGGCGCAACCAGTTATTACATCCATGGCGTCATGCTCAGCGGTGGTTCTTCGACTAGGGCAACCTCGATTACCTCTTCGGGCACACAGTCTGATGCGATTGTCATTTCGGGATCGACCAGCACCCCCTCGGTTCGCTCGAGCGGGCTCTTCATGGAGTCGGGAACCTCTTATGCCCCATCAAGCAACATCATCGCCAATTCATCATCCGGTGGGATTTCGCTGAAGGGTGTGACGGCGAGTTCGGGCGCTGGAGATCTAACGAACATTGTCGGAGATGCTCTCGAGCTCGGTAAGGTCGGAATCTATAGCAAGTCTGGGCCGATCACGATGAGTGGGCAGAGTACCAGTTCGAGCGTCTACAGCTTTGGAATGTCTTTCGCCCACGATTCGGTGTATTTCACTGGTGCGACCACTATTGGTGCGGCCCCGAGCACTTACACTCTCAACGGTGTTGACATGACCACTTCAAGTTCGAACGTGGTTTTGAAGGCGGACACTTTCTCGGTCACCACAAACCCTTCAATCAAGACCACCGGAACCGTAGCATTCACGACACCAGATGCTCTGGCGTCTAACTCATTCGGTGCGGCTTTGACCATGTCCAAGTTCACCCTCGACTCCGGAATCACAGGGCTAACAGTTGGAAACCCTGGGACCTCGGGCGCAGACCAGAACACGGCAAACATCACACTCGATACTGCTTATGCGATCGCTGGCCCAATCTCGATTTACGGTGGCAACCTGACCGTCTCTCAGCCACAGATTTCAAGCCTGCTGAATGCCAAGATTCTGCTGAAGGCAACTGGATCGATCACGACTTCTGCCGGCTCTGCCGCGGCAACCCCGTTTGTTTTGCGCACCAACAAGGGTGACCTAACGCTTTGGTCTAACGCGGCCGGCACAGCTGCAAACGGATTCATCTATGTCGACAAGTGGAGTTACTTCGACACCACTAACAACGTCGGAAACACCCTGACCTCGGGCGGTGGACGTATCACCCTTGCCGGTGGAACCACCACCGATGCCAACGGTGTGCCTACCGGTTATGCAACAAGCAACCTTGCAGCCGATGGTGCCGGCGGTGTTTCACTCGGAACCAACGTCACCGGCGGCGGCGCAAACTG
>CAILJO010000103.1 GCA_903834635.1 uncultured Micrococcales bacterium
ACCATTCGCTACGCCAAGCCATAACGGCAAAAACCAGGGCTAATCGAGCGTTATTGTCGCGTTCTTGTCGGCAGTTATAGAAACCTGAACTGATCCGCGGTGAGTAACACCGTTGCCATCAACCCATACTGCACGAAGTGTCATAGTGCTGTTTGGCGCAGTGGCAAAAACCGGCAAACTCAGTTGCCCGTTCGAGTCGGTGATTGCAGCCGAACCGCCAAGGGTCGAGGTTAGAACTCCAACCAGACCAGAGCCAACCTGCCAGCTTCCGTTGGCATAGGCATCGCTGGTTAGCAGGTGCGCGCCGGCAACCGGTGAGCCATCGCTGTCGAGCACAGTTGCCTGCAACCTGAGCGTGGCTGGTGTCGAAATCGTGATGGTTTGGTCAACCACAACACGCAGATCTGCGATCAATTCGAACGAGCTGGGCAGGCCATCTTGTGATTTGTCGTTTTGTGTTGCAAAGTCGAGCGTATAGTTGCCGACCGCGGCAACAAAGGCGAAGTTGCCTCGAACGTCGGTTGAGGTGGTGCTGCTTAGCGCGCCAGCTTTGGTGTTGACGGTCAGCGAGACAAGGCCAATGCCTGCGCCGGAGGCATCGGTGTAGGTGCCCGTGATGTAGCGCGCCTGGGTCACGTCGAAGCCGACCGAGAAAGCACAGTTGCTCTGCTGGTCACCGGCATCGTCGCCGCTGCGACAAATGTTGCGGCCCGATTCGCCGTCAACCAGGTCGATGCCCGAGCCTCCATCGAGTCGGTCGTTGCCGGCTCCGCCAAGCAGGGTGTCGGCTCCGTCACCGCCAAGCAATGTGTCGTTTCCGGTGCCACCGATAAGCACGTTTGCCTGAGAGTCGCCGGTCAAAACGTCGGCGCCATCGCCGCCGGTCAGGTTTTCGACGCCGTTCAAGGTGTCGCTGCCCAGGCCGGTTGCGGTGCCGGTGGTCAAAGATGCGGTGATAGCCAAGCTGGTTCCCGCATAGCTAACGGTGTCGTTGCCCGAGCCGCCAACCAAAAGGTCTTTGCCATAGCCACCAGACAGCACATCGTCGCCACCTGCACCCGAGATGTTGTCATCTCCGCCGTTGCCGGTCAAGACGTTTGCGGCGTCGTTGCCAATCAGCAGGTCATTGCCAGCACCGCCAGTCAAACCTTCGAGGTCGACCAAGGTGTCATTGCCTGCAGGGCCGCTGGCTTTGCCCGTGGATAGGTTGGCTCGAACGGCAGCGGTCAAGGCACTAAAGTCAGCCACGTCGCTGCCATCGCCTCCGTTTAGAGAATCATCGCCAAGCCCACCGACCAAAGAGTCATCGCCTGCGCCACCTGCCAGCACATCGTTGCCCGAGCCACCATCGATTCGGTTGGCTTGAGAGTCACCAGTCAGATTGTCTTTGCCCGAGCCGCCGGTCAAGTTTTCGATCGAAGACAAAGTGTCACTGCCAGCGCCCGTTGATTTTCCGGTCGAAAGCGAGGCCACGATCGGCTTTGACGTGTCGGCAAATGAGGCAGTGTCAACGCCCTCACCACCTACAAGCGCATCGTTGCCAAGCCCGCCAAAGAGAACATCGTTGCCTGGGCCGCCATCCAGGTGGTTTGCGGCTGCGTCGCCCATGAGCGAGTCATCGCCTGAACCACCAAGAACGTTCTCGATTCGAACCAAAGTGTCGTTGCCATTGCCGCGTGCCTTCTTTTGCTGCAATGAGACGGTGACTGGGCCGCTGAAGCCAGCAAACGAGAGCGTGTCGATTCCGGCGGCGCCATCGATGCTGTCATCACCGGCACCACCGTCAATGGCATTGGCGCCAGCCGAGCCAATCAGCACGTCGTTGCCCGAGCCACCCACAATGTTTTCGATGTTAGACAGCACATCGTTGCCGGCACCCGAAGCCTTCATGGTGGTCAGGCTAACTTTGACCGCAGATGTCGAATCTGAATAGTCAACAGTGTCGCTGCCAGCGCCACCCGAGATCGAATCGTTGCCAACACCGCCCACCAGCACGTCGTCGCCAAACTGCCCACGAAGAGTGTCGTTGCCGGCCCCACCGATCAACGTGTTGGCCTGTGCATCGCCCGAAATCACATCGTTGCCTGCGCCGCCGATAACGTTCTCACACATGCTTAGAGTGTCGTGGCCGGTTGCAGCGCCAACCGATGTGCCAGCCGCCAAATCCACCGTCAATGCATCGGTTGATGATGCGAAAGAAACCGTATCGTTTCCGCCCCAGCAAAGAATGTGGTCGTCGCCGGCCCCACCAATGATGGTGTCGTCGCCAGCTGCGGCAACAAGTTGGTTGTCACCAGAGTTGCCCACCAGCACGTCGTTGCCCGCACCTGTCAGAACGTTTTCGATGTTCAGCAGGGCATCGTTGCCTTCGCCCGTGGCAAGCCCGGTGGTCAAATCAACGTTCATGTCGCTGCCCGACACGAATTCGGCAAAGTCGTTGCCGGCGCCGCCATCGATGTTGTCGTTGCCAGCCTGGCCAAGCAGCTCGTTGTCGCCCGAGTTGCCGACCAGCACGTCGTCAAACGGTGAGCCAACGATCGAGCCAAACCCAACAATGCTGTCGGTGCCTTCGCCGGTCGCCGACTGGGTTAGCAAGTTGGCGTTCACAGCCGCGGCCGATGCCGAAAAATCGACAATGTCGTTGCCAGTAACACCGTTTGCGATGCCGCCACCGTTGAGGGTGTCGTTGCCAGGCCCACCGGCAATGCGGTTGACGTCGGTGTTGCCAGTCAGCACGTCGTTGCCGTTGCCACCGATCATGTCTTCTAGACCAGTCAGGGTGTCGCTGCCTTCACCGGTTGCGGTGCCAGTCAACAACGATGCCGTCACGGCGACCGAAGCCTGCGCAAACGAGACCGTGTCAATGCCTTCGCCACCGTCGAGGGTGTCGTTGCCCGAGCCGCCAAGTAGCAGGTCGTTGCCACCGCTGCCTGTGATGGAATCGTTGCCGCCACCGCCCGAGATGGTGTTAGCCAAACCGTCGCCGCCAAGAGTGTCGTTAAAGCTTGAGCCGGTAAGGTTTTCGATCGCAGCATAGGCGTCGGTTGCGGCCACAGCCGAACCGGTCGCAACAACGGTGCCAATCGAGTTGAGCAGGCTCGCCGACACAGCGCCACCCACCGTGGCATAGGTAACGGTGTCGGTGCCATAGCCACCGTCAAGCAGGTTCACGCCGCCGGCACCATAAAGGCTGTCGTCGCCTGGGCCACCAAAGAATTGTTCGTTGCCGTCGGTGCCAACGATTGTGTCATCGCCGTTGCCGCCGACCACCTTCTCAAAGCCGGTGACGGTGTCTGTGCCCTGACCATAGGCGCGTTCACGAGCAAGGTTCACCGACATGTCAAAACTGACCTGCGAATAGTCGAGGGTGTCGGTGCCGTCGCCACCAATCAGGGTGTCGTTGCCTGGGCCGCCCAAAATTACGTCGTCACCGCCCAAACCGTTGATCACGTCGTTGCCGGCAAGACCACAAATAACGTCGTCGCCCGATGTGCCGTTCAGTTGATCATCGCCCGAGGTTCCTGTGATGGTGCACGCGGGGGAGTTGCCGGCACCCAGCTGGCCGTCGGCTGTTGCCGAAGGCATCGTGGTGAAAAATAACGATGATGCCGCCAGCGCCAGCACCGCCAGCACCGTGGTGCTGCGACGTCTGATTTGCCCGCGGTTATTCACCCTTATAGTTTGCCAGAGCGGGCTGTGAACTAATCTCGGTTAGGCTTAAACTTCGAAAGTTTAGAGGGGCGGGTGCGGGCTTGTCGAAGAGCAGAACACTGCGCCTGATCGGCTATTCGGCTTTCGCCGCCTACATTGTGACTTTGCTGTGGGCCAGCCTGAACCCTAAACCCATCGATGGCAGCGGCCCGATAAGGCAGTTTGTTGCGTGGGTGCTCAACTATACGTCTGTGAACAAAACCTGGCACTGGCTTGATTACAACACCCTCGAGGCGCTGGCCAACGTTGCGCTTTATGTGCCGCTGGGCATTAGCCTTGCCGTGTTTTTGCGGCGCTTGCCTTGGTGGGCAGATGCATTGATTGGCATCGCCGTGACCGCCGGAGCCGAGCTGACTCAAAGGCTGTTGTTGCCTGCACGTTTTGGCACGTGGGCCGATGTGCTGCACAACTCTATCGGTGTGCTGATTGGTGTTATTTCTTCACGGAGCATTGCGGCCCTGCGTTCACGAAGACGCGTGCAGGGTTAAGCATGATTGGCGGGGTCAGCGTTGGCTGGCCCTTTAGCAGCTCGGCGTTTTGGTCGGCGATTGGCTCTAAGAACTTGACCTTTAGCTGCTTGGTTTCGCCTGGCTGAAGCTCAATGTCGAACACCCAAACCGGGTGGCCACGGTCGACTCCGGCCGATGCAAAATAAGATTTGCCGTTCACAAAGAATCCGTTGTCGTTTGACCCAACCGGCCCATAGATCGAGATCAGTTCGCGGTTCGAACCTTTAGGGCGTGGTGCTAGCCCAAAGTCTTGGTCGAGGCGAGGGGTCACATAGGCAGGCAGGCCAGACTTTGGTGCCGCGTTGGTCACGTTGACCACAATCTGTGATTCGCGCGCGTAATAACCTTCAAAGGTCACCGCTCCACATTTGCCTTGGTCATAGGTGGCGGTTAGGTGGGCATAGGCCTCGAGCTTGTTTCCGCCGGCGTTGTTCACGGTGACCAGTGCGTTTGGCCCCATGTGGGTCGAAACCACACCGGCCACACCCTGCTCTGCGAAGCTTTGTTCAACGTCTTTGTGTGACGACCAAGCAACCAGGCGGTCACCGGTCTTTTCGCTGGCCAGGTTTGCAAAGAATGCGTTGGTGTCGACCTTCTTGGTGGTCAGGTTGCTAAACAGCGCCTTCATGACTTCGGTGACTACGGCGTTCTTGGTGCCAACATCTGAATACTTGGCATAAATGCCTTTGGTCAAAAAGTCGACGATGTTGTTTTCGTTCAGAGCATTGCCGCGCACGTTGATGTCGCCGCCGGCTGCTGCTAGGTGAGCAACGGTGCCTTGCCCTACAAAGATGACTCCGTCGAGTGACTCGCCTGTGTGCTGCTTCCAGCCGTCAAAGACCAGCTGGCCCGCATAGGGAGCGTTTGCCGATGCGTTGATGTCACGCCAGTCGGCCAGGTTTACGCCCCAAAGTTCGCGCAGTTCTTGCGGGTAAGAGCTGTAGTTGATTGGGCCCATGCCAAGCAGTTCAATGTCGCTGCCAAATCGGCTAAGCGAGATCTTGCCATTGTTTATGGTGACAATCGCATAGGCGCCGATGATGCCACCTTGCGCGCGGGCTTCGGCCAAATTTTGTGTGGCGATGAACCAGTGCTGAGTGCCTTGCGCGCCGATCAGCGCTGCGCCAATCTTGACCATTGGGGTCGCCACGTTCATGGCCGACGCGGTCTTGGAAATCAAAGCCTTTGCGGTGGTCACCTTGTCGGCTAGACCAAAGTGAAGGTCGGCTGGCTTTATGCCGGCAAAGTCACCGTTCGCTGTCTGAAGCGAATCGTTCAGCGAAACCACCGAATCACGTAGTGCTGCGACGGTGTTGGCGTTTAGTTTGCCTTTGGCTTGTTTGAGGTTGTTGGTGTAGTTGAACACCTGCTCGGCCGCCTGAAGAATCTTGTGGCCGTCGCGGCTCACCGTGCCTAGGGCAGCAAAGTCTGATCCGATGAATGGAATCCAGTTCCAGGTTTGCACGATTGGGTCGTCGGCGGCCGATGCCGCAGCGGCCGAGGCGTTCACCGCTTTGGCAAGCGAGCCAGCTACCGAGTTGAAGTCAGAGCTCGATGCCTGAACCTTTTTGAGTTCGTCATAGGTGCTGCCCAAACTGGCGCCCATGATGATTAGGCGAATCACTCCATATAGAAAGACTAAAACTAAAGCCACCGCCGTTAGAGCGATGGCCTTTCGTTTGCGAGTGTTTAGCCTCAAGTGTGCTGCCTACTTGCGAATAGTTACTGTTCGCGAGGTAGCAACGCTGCCGGCATAGGTGCCATCAGGGTCGAGGGTAGTCACAACGGTATATGCCCCTTGAGCAACGGCACCGATACCTCCATAGGTGGCAGTGTAGACACCGACGGAATTCGTAGTTGCCTTGAGGTTCACGGTACTACCGTTTGGCTTGGTTAGAACAAGAGTCACAGCAACACCACTTTGAGCCTCTGAACCCCAGAAGATCTTGCCCGAAAGGGTAAGGGTTGGGTTCTTGCGAGACGACGAGCTTGAAGTCTTGATGGCAACGGAGTGGCGAACCAAGCGGCCTACGGTGATGTTCTTGAAAACAGATGACCCTTGGTCACTACGGCAGCCTTTACCGAAAGTTGCGCGAAGCACATATCGTCCACCAATGCTTGGGCTAACAATCTGAGCCGGGGCAGTTCGGCTAGTCTTGCCAGCAACGGCGCTTACAGTGTTCCCGCCATCCCAACCGATAACTACGTTGCAACCCTTGTAGATTCGCGAAACAGAAGCCGTGACAGCGTCGCCAGGTGCAAGTCGTGAATATGATGAAAGTCCAAGTGTTGGGTTGGTGCCTGCAGGGTATGCCTGGGCGACTCCGGCCGATGAAACGGCAAACACCGCTGCAAGACCCACAGCGATAAGACGATATGATTTGGACATTTTTCCCCTCCGAAAAAACTGCTTACCTCCAATCATAGCCGTCAATACCCCTAGACTTATAGGGAAAAGTTAACAATTGGCAACGTTTTTCTAAGAACAAATTTGGCTAAAAGAGGGAGCTGTTTTGAACCTTAGGGACTACTGGCACATCCTGCGAAAAAATTGGGTGCTGGTCGTTGCCACCACCTTTTTTGCCGCCTTCGTGGGGGCTGTGTTCACAGTTGTGTCAA
>CAILJO010000104.1 GCA_903834635.1 uncultured Micrococcales bacterium
AACGGTCTTACCAACACCGGCACCACCGAATAGACCAATTTTTCCACCGAGAACGTAAGGGGTCAGCAAGTCGATCGACTTGATGCCGGTCTCGAACATCTGCGTCTTTGATTCGAGCTGGTCGAAAGCTGGAGGCTGACGGTGAATCGGCCAAGTCTCTTTGATCTCGACCTTGTCACCTGGCTTGCCGTTGAGGATTTCACCAACAACGTTGAAAACCTTGCCCTTGGTGACATCGCCGACAGGCACCGAGATAGGTGCACCGGTGTCGGTCACGGCACCGCCGCGAACCAAACCATCGGTTGGCTTCAGAGCGATGGCGCGAACCAGGTCGTCACCCAAGTGCTGGGCAACCTCGAGGGTCAACGTGGTCTGCTCGCCGTTCAGGTCGATGACAGTGGTCAGAGCGTTGTAGATTCCTGGGATGGCATCGTGAGGAAACTCGATGTCAACAACAGGACCGGTAACGCGTGCGATGCGACCGGTTGCGCCGGTAGCTGCTGCCTTCTTGGTGGTGGCCATGTCTCTTTCTTTCTCTTAGTCCTCATCGCCGGCAGAGACAAGTGCGTCTGCGCCGCCAACGATTTCGGAAATCTGTTGCGTAATTTCTGACTGACGAGCCTGGTTGCTCAGTCTGGTGTAGTTCTTGATGAGTTTGTCTGCGTTGTCAGTGGCCGACTTCATGGCCTTTTGACGTGCAGCGTGCTCAGACGCAGCGCTCTGAAGCATTGCGTTATAGATGCGGCTTTCGATGTAAACCGGAAGCAGTGCATCCAAAACCTTGTTTACGTCTGGTTCGAACTCGTAAAGCGGGAAGACCTCGTCGGCCGCAGGGGCATCCTGGCCTTCGACCACTTCAAGTGGAAGCAGGCGAACAACTTCAGGAACCTGAGCAATCATCGAGACGAAACGGTTGTAAACCAAGTGAATCTCGTCTACGCCGCCTTCTTTGGCATCGGTGTTGAAAGCTGCAACGACTGCGTCGGCAACCTCTTTTGCGGTGTCAAACTGAGGAAGGTCGGTTCCACCAATCCAGTTGCGAATCGCGGTGCGGCGTCGGAAGTTGAAATAACCCACAGCCTTGCGACCGACTAGGTAATAAGTAACATCCTTGCCCTGCGAAATCAGCAGGTTGGTGAGCTGTTCCGCTTCTTTGAGCACGTTCGACGAGAACGCTCCAGCCAAACCACGGTCGCTGGTGAAGATTACAACCGCAGCGCGATCGATCTTCTCAGGTGTGCGGGTTAGCGGGTGGTCAACGGTCGAGTAGGTGGCAACAGCCGAGACGGCACGGGTCACGGCGCGCGAGTATGGTGCTGATGCAGCGACGCGCTGCTGAGCCTTCGCGATACGCGAGGCCGAAATCAACTCCATGGCGCGAGTGATCTTCTTGGTCGTCTGGGCAGACTTGATTTTCTGCCTGTAGACCCGAAGTTGGGCTCCCATGTCTTACCTTTCCTGATCGATCCGCAGTTACTTGCGCTTCTGCTTTACGATTTTTTCCTGCTGAACGTCTGCCTCGTCAAGAGGAGCGGCCTTGGCCGAGGATGCCAGCGGAGCGCCACCCTTGGTCATGAACGACTTCTTGAACTTAGCGACCTCTTTTTCGAGCTCAGCAACGGTGTCTTCCTTGAGGTCATTGGTCTCGCGGATAACATCTAGAACCTTGGTGTTGCGACGAAGGTGCTCAAGAAGCTCTGCTTCGAAACGCAGCACATCTTCAACAGGGACCTCATCGAGCTTGCCGGTGGTGCCGGTCCAAACCGAAACGGTCTGCTCTTCAACAGGGAACGGTGAGTACTGTGGCTGCTTTAGAAGTTCCATCAGGCGGGCACCGCGAGCTAGCTGCTGGCGTGATGCCGCATCCAAGTCGCTTGCAAACATTGCGAAGGCCTCGAGCGAACGGTACTGAGCAAGTTCAAGCTTCAGGGTTCCTGAAACCTTCTTGATGCCCTTGACCTGAGCCGCACCACCAACACGCGACACCGAGATACCGACGTCGATAGCTGGGCGCTGGTTCGAGTTGAACAAGTCGCTCTGCAAGAAGATCTGGCCGTCGGTGATCGAAATCACGTTGGTCGGAATGTATGCCGAGACGTCGTTTGCCTTGGTCTCGATGATTGGAAGACCAGTCATCGAACCGCCACCGAGCTCGTCGTTCAGCTTGGCACAACGCTCAAGTAGACGTGAGTGTAGGTAGAAGACGTCACCTGGGTATGCCTCGCGGCCTGGTGGACGACGAAGAAGCAGTGACACTGCACGGTAGGCCTCGGCCTGCTTTGACAGGTCATCGAAAATGATGAGGACGTGCTTGCCGCCATACATCCAGTGCTGACCAATAGCCGAACCGGTGTAAGGCGCTAGGTACTTGAAACCGGCTGGGTCTGATGCAGGAGAAGCCACGATGGTGGTGTACTCCATTGCGCCGGCCTCTTCAAGAGCGCCCTTTACGGCTGCAATGGTCGAGCCCTTCTGACCGATTGCAACGTAGATGCAGCGAACCTGCTTCTTTGGGTCACCCGAAGCCCAGTTGGCCTTCTGGTTGATGATGGTGTCAACCGCGATTGCGGTCTTTCCGGTCTGGCGGTCGCCGATGATCAGCTGACGCTGACCGCGGCCGACAGGAATCATGGCGTCGATTGCCTTGATACCGGTCTGCAGTGGCTCGTGAACCGACTTGCGGGCCATAACGCCTGGAGCCTGAAGCTCAAGCGCGCGGCGAGCATCAGCCTTGATGTCACCCTGACCGTCGATTGGGTTGCCCAGCGGGTCAACGACACGACCGAGGAAGTTGTCGCCAACAGGAACAGACAGAACCTCACCGGTGCGGTGAACTTCCATGCCCTCGACGATTCCCTCGAAGTTTCCGAGAACAACAGCACCGATCTCTCGCTCGTCCAAGTTCAGGGCAAGACCAAGCGTGCCATCGGCGAACTTGAGCAGCTCGTTAGCCATTGCGCTAGGCAGGCCTTCGATGTGCGCGATACCGTCACCGGCGTCGATCACGTGACCTACCTCGGTGCGCGATGCCTTAGCAGGCTCATAGGACTTAACGAAGTCCTTCAGAGCGTCGCGAATCTCGTTCGGGCTGATTTTTAGATCTGCCATCTCGTTCCTCT
>CAILJO010000105.1 GCA_903834635.1 uncultured Micrococcales bacterium
CTGCGAATCATGGCGAATCAATGTCAAAACGAGGTGAGGCAATGCTCACAGGGTTCGTGGAAGGATTAGCAATCGGCTGCATAGGCGCAGGCGTAGGTTCCGCCCTCAAGTACGCGCTTACGCGGACTGGGTTACTTAGAAAGGTCGGTGAGTTGGTTGAGCTAAAACGTGACTTTATTTACGCAGGCGCAGGAGAATTTACAGGTAAGGCCTCTGTAGAAAGCTTTCGAAGGAAAGCGGATGCACCCCCGTGTGTCATCAAGAATAGAAAGTGTAAAAAGTGAAAGTCGAATATTTATCGTTTGCAGTGCTTGGCGTTTTCATTCAAGCCAATGCTGTAGTCCCGATTTTTCGGAGCTACTTCAGAGACAGGACCCCCATTGAAGACTTCATCATCTGGTTCGCTCTTGGGGTAGCTTTTCCCCAGTTCGGAATCATTCTGGTGTGCATCTACGATTCGCCAGAGTTCCGCCTCGCTGCTTTCATTCTATGTATTTTTGTTAACGCCTTTTCATTAGGAGTTTGGAGGCACTTCAAGCACAAATATCAGCCATGATTCGTTACTTATGTCAGAGAGTTGGAGCTGAACCCGTTTTAATGGACACCTTGACATGCCCCACGAATTTCGGACGGTTTCTCTGTAGGTATCATCAAAATACGGACAGGCAAATTACAAATGCCGAAGGACGTGTACCCCATATTTGGGAAACTATTGGCTGAGGTAACCACCAAACAAAAGTGAAGAGCTCTGAACTGCGTTCGAGCCAAAACTAATGTCCCGCGACTTGCAGTCATTCACTTTGGAGAAACCGTGAAGGCCTGGAGGATGCATTGGTTATTCCCTGAGCAGCTCGGCAACACATCAAAAAAGCGAATAGCAACGCTCTAGCCGCTCGATCCACCAGTCATAGCGGTGGTCTTCGGCTGCAAAAACTTGCAGCTTGTCGGCATCCACCTCGACCCGACGCACATCCAGATAGCCGTCTTTGGCGATAAGCGGCTCGCGGGTTATGTCGCCGATGAACATCGCGGCGGTGCCCAGCCCGCAATCGAACTCAAGGTTTGGCAGAGCAGCGGCCAGGTGCAAACCCATGCTGATGCCAACCGAGGTGTCGAGCGCGCTCGAAACAACAACCGGCAAACCAGCTTCGTTGGCGATTTGCACAGCCTTTCCAATGCCCCCGAGAGGTGCGGCCTTTAAAACTAGGATGTCGGCGGCGCCAGCCTGCGCGACCGCCAGTGGGTCACTCGACTTGCGCACCGACTCGTCGGCAGCGATCAGCAGTGGCAGGCTTTGGCGAAACAGGGTCACTCGCAAGTCCGCAAGTTCGGCAATGCTCGCGCATGGCTGCTCGAAGTAGTCGAGCTTTATGCCGTTTTCAACCATGAAGCCGATTAGCGCCATCGCTTGGTCAACTTCGAAGCCGCCGTTGGCATCCAAGCGGATTTTGGCATTTGGCCACAGTGCCGAAACGCGTGCGATGCGGTCGATGTCGTCTTGAAGTCGTTGCCCCTTTTCGGCGACCTTGATCTTCACGGTGCGAAACTCGCCAAATGGAGCCAGGGCTTTTTCGACGGCGTCTGGTGCCACGGCCGGCAGGGTGGCGTTGATGCCGATTCGCGTGCGAACCAGCGGTGGCAGATCGCCAAACGCAAAGTCAACGGCGGCGCTCAACCAGGCGGCGGCTTCTTCGTCTTCGTATTCGACAAACGGTGACCATTCGGCCCATCCGTTTGGTCCTTCAAACAACAGTGCCTCGCGTTCGGTCACCCCGCGAAAGCGAGTGCGCAACGGAAGGCTGACCACTCGGGCCGAGTCGATGATCGAACTGATTTGTGAGGCATGCACATTGTTAGTCTAGAAGTATGGCAAATCAGGTTTCTGAGCTTTTCGACGCGACCATCTGGCACGAGGTGCCCGGGTTCAACGAACTCACCGATGTGACCTATCACAAGCACATGACGAAGGGCATCGTTCGCATCGCGTTTAACCGCCCTGAGGTGCGCAATGCATTTAGACCTCGCACCGTAGATGAACTCGCTCGCACTCTGCAGCACGCCGCAGAAGACTCACGAGTTGGTGTGGTTTTGCTCACCGGCAACGGCCCTTCGCCAAAGGACGGCGTCTGGGCATTCTCGTCTGGCGGTGACCAGCGAGTGCGCGGCAA
>CAILJO010000106.1 GCA_903834635.1 uncultured Micrococcales bacterium
GCTCTCGTTTTTGTCGAGAATCTCGGTCTTCCAACCCTTGGCATTTGAGTACTGAATGTACATGCGCAATAGGTCGGCTGCGAAAAGAGCAGACTCTGCTCCGCCTTCGCCAGCCTTGATTTCCATGATTACATCGCGTCCATCATCTGGGTCGCGAGGAATCAGAAGTCGGCGAAGTTTTTCGGTTGCAGCGACTAGACGTTCTTCGGTTGCCGGAACTTCGTCGGCGAAGGAGTCATCCTCTTTGGCCAGTTCTTTGGCAGCTGCCAGGTCTTCAGCGATTTCGTTGACCTGGTTATAGGCAGCAACGATTGAGCTGAGTTCGGCGTAGCGACGGTTGAGCTTCTTGGCTAGTGCCGGGTTGGCGTGAACCGAAGCTTCAGACAGTTGATCCTGAAGGGCCGCGTGTTCAGCCAGCAACGGCTGGACTGAATCGAGCATTATTCTCCGTCAGAACCTGAAGGAACCGGCATCGACTTTTGAACCTGCATCAGGAACTCGACGTTGCTCGAGGTTTCTTTCAGGCGGCTCAACACTAGCTCAAGAGCAGACTGCTGCTCCAAGCCGGCAAGTGCTCGGCGAAGCTTCCAGATGATCTTGGTCTCGTCGGCACCCATGAGCAACTCTTCGCGACGAGTACCCGATGCATTCACATCGACTGCCGGGAAGATTCGCTTGTCGGCCAACTGGCGCGATAGGCGAAGCTCCATGTTGCCGGTGCCCTTGAACTCCTCGAAGATAACTTCGTCCATCTTTGAGCCTGTGTCGACCAGAGCGGTTGCCAGAATGGTCAGCGAGCCGCCGTCTTCGATGTTGCGAGCAGCACCGAAGAAGCGCTTTGGTGGGTAAAGCGCCGATGAGTCGACACCACCCGAGAGAATACGACCAGATGCTGGTGCGCTCAGGTTGTAAGCGCGCCCTAGTCGGGTAATCGAGTCAAGAAGCACGACAACGTCGTGACCCATTTCGACCAAACGCTTAGCTCGCTCGATAGCCAGTTCGGCGACGGTGGTGTGGTCTTCTGCAGGTCGGTCGAAGGTTGAAGCAATAACTTCGCCCTTGACTGTGCGTTGCATGTCGGTAACTTCTTCTGGGCGCTCGTCAACCAGAACCACCATCAGGTGAACCTCAGGGTTGTTGACGGCGATCGAGTTTGCGATTGCCTGAAGAACCAGAGTCTTTCCGGCCTTTGGAGGCGAAACGATCAGACCGCGCTGGCCCTTTCCGATCGGCGCAACAAGGTCGATGATTCGGGTGGCCAACTTGGTTGACTCGGTCTCGAGGCGCAGACGGGTCTGAGGATAAAGCGGGGTCAACTTGCCGAACTCGACACGAGCCTGAGCCTGCTCGATGGTCAATCCGTTGATCGAGTCAATGCGAACGACTGCATTGAACTTTTGGCGCCCGACGCCTTCGCCTTCGCGTGGCTGACGAATGGCTCCGACAACTGCGTCACCCTTGCGCAGACCGTACTTCTTAACCTGACCCAAAGAAACGTAAACATCGTTTGGTCCTGGCAGGTAGCCGGTGGTGCGAATGAACGCGTAGTTGTCTAGAACATCCAAGATGCCTGCGACAGGAACTAGCACGTCATCTGGTGAGATTTCTGGTTCGACCTCATCGCGGTCGTTGCCAGCGCCGTTGCCGCCGCGACGACGGTCACGGTCGCGATAACGGTTGTGGTTGCGGTTGCGGTTGTTTCCGCCGCGACGGTCATCGTCGAAGTCGCGGTCACGATCGCGGTTGCCGCCACCATTGTTGTTCTGGCGGGCAGGACGCTCGCTCTGACCTTCGGAGTCATTGCTGCGGTCTTCAGTCTTGCTTGCTTCGCCGCTCTCGTTGTTGGTCGAGTTGTTGCGAGGAGGACGCTGGCGACGCTGACGTGATGCGCCACCCTCGCTCGCACTTTCGCTTGACGCTTCGGCTGGAGCCGACTTTTCTGGCTTGGTCTTTGGTGCTTCGGTTGGAGCACTGTCACCGGCAACTACTGCTGCGGTTACGCGACGGCTCTTGCGAACCGGGGCTTCGTTCTGGATCTCGTCCATGTTGTTCTTTCTTAGTTTGCGCGGCCATCGATTTCAATCGAGGTAGTGGCCACTTGCACGTGATGTGCGTTATCGCATGATTTGCGTGGATTCACCGAGCTGCAATCGGGGCTATTCGCCGCCAGACGCACTTTCTTCTTGGTGCACCACAACAGTAGCACCTTTGAAGTCCACTGCCAACAGCAACGCACGCCACTGTGGATATTTTTCTGCGGCGAGTTTCGCTGCAGCAATTCGCTCAAACGGGTCGCTGGCTAAAACCAGCACCGATGGGCCTGCGCCCGAAACCACTGCCGCGTGGCCGTGTGAACGCATAAGTTGAATGACCGCCTCAGTTTCAGGCATCGCCGAGGCGCGGTAATCCTGGTGCAGACGGTCTTCAGTTGCCGACATCATTAGCTCTGGGCTTTGGGTCAATGCGGCTATCAATAGTGCCGAACGGGAAACGTTGAAAACTGCGTCGCCGTGCGAGACAGACTCTGGCTGAAGCGATCGCGCCAAGGCAGTAGACATTTTGTGTGTCGGCACGAGTTCTAGAGGTGAGACTCCTCGGTGAACGAAAAGCTTTTTGTGGTGTGGTCCGCGTTCGTCTTCCCAGGCGATGGTTAGTCCACCGAATAGCGCCGGAGCAACGTTGTCAGGGTGGCCTTCAAGTTCGGTTGCCATCTCTAGCAACTGCTGGTTTGAGATTTCTACGATGCCTTCAAGAAGTCCCTGAGCAGCCTTGATTCCAGAAACCACTGCAGCACCGGACGAGCCCATGCCGCGGCCGTGAGGAATGATGTTGTGCGCCTTCAGACGAAGCCCCGGCAACGGCTGACCAAACTTTTTGAATACGAAGTGAATCGTCTTTGCGACAAGGTTGGTTTCATCGGTCGGTACTTCACCGGCACCCTCGCCGTTGACTTCGACGACAACTTTCGAGTCGGCCGAAACTTGAACTTCAAGCTCGTCATAGAACGACAAAGCCATTCCGAGAGTGTCGAAGCCCGGCCCGAGGTTTGCCGACGTGGCAGGAACCTTGACCGTTACGCGACGACCTACGATGCTCATTAGGCCAGTCCAAGCCTCTCGGCTACTTCTTCGGCTCGGTTCGAAACCGACTGCGGCTGAATCTCGTTGCCGTTTTCATCCTTTAGCGCCCAGAGGGCATCTTTGAGGCCGTGACCGGTCACGGTCACAACGATCTTTGAGCCGGCCGGAACCTTGCCGGCGCGGGCGTTCTTGAGCAGGCCTGCTGCGCCGGTTGCCGAAGAAGGCTCAACGAAAACGCCAACCTCCTGCGACAAGAAACGGTGCATCCACAAGATCTCTGAGTCGAGAACCGAACCAAACTCTCCAAGCGAGCACTCGCGTGCACTCAAAGCCAACTCATAAGAAGCTGGGTTTCCGATGCGGATTGCTGTTGCGATGGTGTCTGGGTTCTTCACCGGGGTGCCATAGACGAACGGAGCCGAGCCGTCGGCCTGGAAACCCCACATCTTTGGCACAGTCTTGATGACACCGGCGTTGAAGTCTTCAAGGTAGCCCTTGAAATATGCCGAGTAGTTTCCGGCGTTGCCAACCGGCAAAACGTGAATGTCAGGCGCATAGCCAAGACGCTCGATAACTTCGAATGCCGCTGTCTTCTGCCCCTCAATGCGGTCAGGGTTAACCGAGTTGACCAGGTGCACTGGATAGTTTTCGCTGAGTGCTCGAGCAAGGTCAAGACAGTCATCGAAGTTGCCCTGCACCTGCAAAATCTGGGCCTTGTGCGCGACAGCCTGGCTCAACTTGCCAAGAGCAATCTTGCCCTCAGGAACCAAAACTACCGACTGGATGCCTGCGGCGGCTGCATAGGCTGCAGCTGAAGCAGAAGTGTTTCCGGTAGAAGCACAGATGACGGCCTTTGCTCCGTGGCCGACTGCCTTTGAGACAGCCATGGTCATGCCGCGGTCTTTGAACGAACCGGTAGGGTTCATTCCCTCGACCTTGAGCCAAACTTCTTCGGCACCGACCAACTTGGCGAGCGCAGGAGCTTCAACAAGCGGAGTGCCGCCCTCGCCCAAGGTGATGATCGGGGTCGACGCGTCAACGTCTAGACGGTCAAAATATTCACGGATAACGCCGCGCCATTGGTGAGCCATTAGAGCCCTTCCACTCGGATAACAGATGTGATGGACTCGACGGCATCGCTGGCGGCGAGAGAGTTTACGACTGCAGAAAGCGAAGCATCGGTGGCTTCGTGTGTTCCAACCATAAGGTTAGCGGTTGGCGTCTGACCTGCGACACGAGGGTTAGCGGCCTGCTCTACCGTTTCGACCGAAACACCGTGATCGGCAAAAATCGAGGCAATTTGCGAAAGCACTCCAGGCTGATCCTTGGCCTTGATCGTGATTTGGTAGCGAGTGTGGATTCGGTCGATTGGCAAAACCGGAAGGTTGGCGTGCACCGAGTCGGCCAAACCAGGGCCTCCAGCGACGTGGCGTTTGGCGGCAGAAACGAGGTCACCTAGAACCGCGGAGGCGGTCTGAACACCGCCGGCACCCGAACCATAGAACATCAGCGAGCCGGCTGCTTCGGCCTCAACGAAAACTGCATTGAAGGCACCGCGAACGGCTGCCAGCGGGTGCTCACGCGGAACGAGAGCCGGATAGACACGGGCACTAACACCATCTGCGCCAGCTTCGTCAGCATCGATACGCTCGGCAATGGCAAGCAACTTAATGACGTAGCCATTCTCGCGCGCAGAAGTCATTTGCTCTTTGGTGACCTTGGTAATGCCCTCGCGGTAAACATGGTCGAGCGGAACCTCGGTGTGGAAAGCCAGCGAAGCCAAAATGGCGACCTTTTGCGCAGCATCGTAGCCTTCGACGTCGAGGCTTGGGTCAGCCTCTAGGTAGCCCAACTCGGTTGCTTCGCCCATGGCCTCTTCGAGAGTTAGACC
>CAILJO010000107.1 GCA_903834635.1 uncultured Micrococcales bacterium
CTTGCGCCCTCCCCACGGCAAACCGAACCTGTGGCCGTTCAGGCCGAGGCTCAAGAGGTCGCGCGCGCGCATGGGAGTTGAGGCATCGACGCTGCGGTGCTGGGGGATGTAACCGATGCGACGTGAACCGTGGCCAATCGGTTTGCCGGCGAGGGTGATGGTGCCGGCGCGAAGTTTTTCTTGACCCAGGATTGCTCGAAGCAGCGAGGTTTTGCCCGAGCCGTTGGTGCCGATTATGGCGATGAACTCGCCAGGGGCGACGTCGAGCGTGAGGTCTTGCCAGAGCGGGGTTTCGTCATAACCCAGCGTCGCGCCGGTGATGCTGAGCACGGGTGCAGTTGCGTTAGCCATTGTTGGCTCCGATCTCATCGACGCCGGTGAGTTTGCGGATTTCAAGAATCTTGGCGCGCATCCATTCGTAATAGGTCTTGCCTGTTGGCAGCAGCTCGTCAAAATAGACAACCGAAACACCGTTGTCGGCACAAAGCTTGACCAACGCTTTCACTTGCGCCGTGCTGGTTTGGCGATTGACCGCCAAAAACGACATTTTGGCGTGGATGATTCGATCTTGAACCTGCTTGAGCGTGGTGACCCCAACGTCACGGCCCTCTTCAATCGCTTTCGTGAACTCAGGCGGTGTGACATTCGTGAAACCCATGTCGCTCAACAGTGGGTCCATGAGCGGTTCGGTTTCGATGACGCCGATGTTGTCGAGCCCCGCGACAATGCCGTGCGACAACTTGAACAGGTCGGTGTCTTGGTCGGTGAGTTTCATGGCGTTCGCCAGATAGTCACCACGGTTGGCCGGGTCTAGTTTTGACAGGTCGTTGGCGATGCGGGTGGCGACCGCGTTGGCAACGCCGATTTGATAAAAGCAGTGCTCAACGGCAACCGCTTTGCAAGCCTCGAACGGAGCGACCTTGGCGGTGGCAAACGTGTTGAGCTTGACCATGAAGTCGTCATAACCCATGCCGTTGAACACGACATAGTCGGCCTTTTGTACAGCCAAGCGATCGCGAAGCGTGGCCTCGTAGCTGTGTGGGTCTTGTGCTGGGTTGGCGAGAAGCACGTGGACGTCGGCGTGCGACCCGGCGACCTGCTGAGCGATGCTGCCCCAAACCGAGGTCGAGGCAACGACCTGCAACTTGCCTGGCTCCGATGCCGTCGGCGACGAACTAGCGCTCGGGCTGCCGGTGGGTGAGGTCGTGGGAGCGCAGGCTGCCAACGATGCTGCGAGCGCAACGAACAGTGAGGTTGCGATTGCGCGGCGAAGCATCGGTGTGGTCATAAGACCACGCTAAGCCTTATTGATAATGATTGTCAATACGCGCGGTTGCGTGCGCGGTAATCCAAGATTGCCAAGACGAGTGCCGCCAACCACAAAAAATTGCCGATCGAAAGAATAACGTTTTGCCAGCCGAAGTCATCCCAGAAGACATGTTCGAGACTTGGTTCTGCGTCGGCGTCGTGCAGATAACCAAAACGGCCGACCCAACCCGAAACGGCGA
>CAILJO010000108.1 GCA_903834635.1 uncultured Micrococcales bacterium
CGCGGTGAACTTCACCACCCGCACCAGCACAACTACAACTTCAACGTTCTGCCAGGCGATGGTGACGATGTGTTTAAGAAATACATCGATGCCGCCGCGGGCATCGTCGATGAATACAAGCCGAACATCATTTT
This sequence comes from uncultured Micrococcales bacterium, assembly GCA_903834635.1. Lineage (GTDB taxonomy): Bacteria > Actinomycetota > Actinomycetes > Actinomycetales > Microbacteriaceae > Rhodoluna. The sequence goes on from CAILJO010000108.1 coordinate 135, forward strand.
GGTGGCGGCCGGAGCCGATGGTCACACGGGTGTTGGAAACCTGGGTGCGATCGCAAACTATACCTCCGATGGTTTTCGCTATGCCGCCGAGATGATCGCCGACAAAGCGCTTGCCTATGCCGACGGTCGCGTGCTTCTTGGGGGAGCAGGCGGCTATCAGCCACTCAAAGAGACGCCCGAAACCTGGGCGCTCGTTGTTGAAACCATTTTTAGCAAGGTTCGCGAAGCCAATGTGGCCGCGATCAAGAAAGGTGCATAACTCATGCAACCCCTGGAATACCCAACCGCTCTCTGGAGCGAAATCGTGCCCGGCCTTTGGCAAGGCGGCACCGATGACTACGACGTAATCGGCGCACCAACACCTGACTATGGCGTTGGCTACACCGCTCGCAAGATGGCAGCATCTGGTGGGGCAAACCGAGTCACCCGCTCGCACTTTGAGAGCGTCGTGACACTCTATGCCCGCGCCAACGCGGCCAGCTGGAACGTCAAAGAGATTCGTTATGGATTCAACGACGGCGACATGAGTGACTTCGACCCGCAAGACGATCTCGGCTTTGCGGTGCGCGAGGCACACGCCGACTGGAAGGCCGGCAAGCGCGTGCTAATCCGATGCCAGGCCGGGCTCAACCGGTCGGGTCTTGTCATGGCGCTCGTTCTGATTCGTGACGGCCACACTCCGGCCGAAGCAATCGACCTGATTCGTGAGGGCCGAGGCTCAGCCGCACTCTGCAACTACACCTTCGAGCGTTGGCTGCTCGAGTCGGCTGACCTTGAGTTTTGGCGTGCCTAGAATGTCGCTCGCAAGGTTACTATTAGAGAAAATCGGGGAGTAGAGATGAAGATTCGACTTGTTTGGCCGCGTCGCTTTGATGAGAAGAGAGACGCCAAGCCTACGACGTTCTTTTGGCTTGAATGCAACCCAGATGAGGCCGAGGATGTGTTGCGTGCCACGCAAACTGACACCGCAACCGTAATTTCATATTTCGACGCCATCAAAGAGGCTCGGGAGTATATCCAGCGCCATGCTGGGGACCTGTTTGATGACCCCGCCAGCCCAGGTGTGGTTGGCATGCTCTTTTCGAGCGATGGTCGCCGTCTAGAAAACGTGGGTCAGTACTTTCCTTTCCAGCCAATCCTCGACGACATAAATCCTTTTGTGCTCATCGAGCCTCTCAGAGTTGATACCGTCTATGACCTGTGGGAGATCGGCGAATATCTGTGCTACGAGAACCCGAGACTCTCCGACCAACTTGATTGGAGCGACATTCCCGAGCGAGCCGATCTCAAAAAGCTCGCTCAAGTGGACATCGAAAAGTACTACGGCCGGCTGCCAAAAACCGAGGATGAGGGCCTCAAGGCAAACGATGATCGTCTCGCCATGGCGATTTTCAGCTTCATGGAATCCCCTACTGGCCCATACGTGTGGCCAGATGGTTCAAACAACATCGCTCCAGACCTCGTCTATGAACTTGGAAGACAGTGGGAGGCCAGAGGCAAACTCGACTGGTGGAACTACGAAGAGAGCTACCCGTTTAAGCACAAGATTTTACGCGCAGACGAAATGCCTCTGTCTGAGATCTATCAGCGGCGAGCGAGGGCGGAACACAACCTTTCACGTTTGATGAACGGTATCGAGTGGCACGCGCAACTATCCGGCGCGCTGCTGAACCTGTCTTCCACAGATGAGATTTGCGAAATGCTCCTGCTTGCTTGGACACAATCTCATGACGGCGTGAACACCTACTGGAATGTCCTAAAGCCACTCCTATTTACACTCAGTGAGCGCGTCAAACCCCATAACGAAGATCCCTCTTACTGGTACCGAGATGATCTTGAGCGCCTCGTGTGGGCTCACGCTCACGAATCTTTTGATAACGGTGAAGAACCACGATCACTGTGGCCTTCGATTATCCAGAATGCCCAAATGATCGCCAAGAAAGCGCACGAAAACCAAAAAGACAAAGCGGGCGCACCATACATCTCGCACCCTGACAGAGTTGTTGAGAATGTTCGGGCCTATGAGCAATTCATTTGGCAAAGGACCCCCCAACGCCTTCTTGACCAAGGTGGCAAGCACGTTGCAAACACAATTGACGCAGCAATCGCAGCAGCTTGGTTGCACGACGTAATCGAGGACTCGGGTGACTACGGTGATCAAATCACTGCGCAACACCTGCTCACCAACGATATTCCATCCGAAGTTGTCGAGGCGGTCGAGCTGCTAACCGACAACGCACATGTTTCAGAATCCATCGACGGTGACATTCAACGAGATGCGACCAAAACGCAATTGAAGCTGGATTACTACAAACGAATTAACGAGAACGAAATAGCCCGCATCGTAAAACTCGCCGATCTTGCGGACAACTGCAACCTTCAGCGAATTGAACGAATGCGCCTAGCGGGGGGTCAGGTTGACCCAGCAAAGTATCCTTTGGCGTTGGCCGCGCTTGAACTGACTCCCGAAGAGTGGATGTGGTTCAACGAGACAATCAAGAAGCAGGTGAGCTAATGCCAATCAGCGATAACCCACTTCTCGGCCCCGAATGGCAGCCACTCGGGCACGTTCTCATGCGCCTCGTCGAGCAACTTCGCCAGGGCGGTCGCTTCAGCGTGCAAACCTATGGCCGCAAATACAACCTGAGCCCGAACACCTCGCCCTACCTTCAGGCGATCATCGACGAAGACGGCAAAGTCCAAATGGAAGTCTCCGGCAACCTGCAGGTCGACCCTCCCCTCACCGACGAGCAATACAACGTGCTGGAGTTCTATGGCTGGACAAAGCCCGAGTCCGACCCCGATGAATACCACGATGCCGGCGGCAACCCCAACTTC
>CAILJO010000109.1 GCA_903834635.1 uncultured Micrococcales bacterium
ATGTCTTCGGCCAGGATGCGCGCCTTTGCGTCGCGAACGACCGAAGCCACGCCTTGGGCCTGACGAGCAACCTCGGCTTGCTGGCCGAGCGGCTTGAGCTGACGACGCACTTCGCCAGCAAGATCGTTAAGTCGGGTCAGGTTGGCCTGCATTGCCTCGAGCTTGCGCTGAGTCTTTTCTTTGCGGCGACGGTGCTTGAGAATACCGGCGGCTTCTTCGATGAATCCGCGGCGTTCCTCTGGCGTTGCCTTCAGGATTCCGTCGAGCTGACCCTGGCCGACGATTACGTGCATCTCTCGACCGAGACCCGAGTCGCTGAGAAGTTCTTGAACATCGAGCAAGCGGCAAGGCTCACCATTGATTGCATACTCTGAGCCGCCATTGCGAAACAGTGTTCTCGAGATAGTGACTTCGGTGTAGTCGATAGGCAGCGCGCCATCGGTGTTGTCGATGGTCAACTGAACTTCGGCTCGTCCGAGAGGACCCTTGGTGCTGGTGCCTGCAAAGATGACGTCTTCCATCTTGCCGCCGCGTAGTGTCTTAGCGCCTTGTTCACCCATTACCCAGGCGAGGGCATCGACAACGTTTGACTTGCCCGAACCGTTTGGTCCCACCACGGCCGTGACGCCGCGTTCGAAAGCAAAAGTGGTTGGCTGAGCGAACGACTTGAAGCCCTTGAGAGTAAGACTCTTCAGATACAAGCTGGTTCACACACCTATGCCGAAATTAGTGGCTAGTTATTAGCCGTCAAACAAAATTACCCGATTAGCGAGGTCGTTTTTGACAGTTTGGGCAGAAATGCGAACCTCGGTTCATCCAGGCATCTCGCTTGATGGGTCTGCCGCAGCGGTTGCAAGGCTGTGAGGTTTGCCCATAGGCGTTCAACGAGACCTCGAAATAGCCGGATTCACCGTTCACATTCTTGTACTGCTCGTCGAAACTCGTTCCGCCCGCATCGACAGCCTTGGCCAGAATGCTCTGAACGGCCTGCAATAGTTCTAGCGCCTTCGCTTTGGTGAGGCGGTTGGCCGGGTGATCGTAATGAAGCTTGCTTGCCCAAAGCGCTTCGTCGGCATAGATGTTGCCAATGCCGCTGAGCACGCCCTGATCCAAAAGCACCCGCTTGATTCCTGAGTTCTTTTTCTTGAACTTTGATAGCACCAAGTCCTGGTCAAAATATTCATCAAGTGGGTCGCGTGCAATATGTGCCGCCGAACGTGGAATGAGGTTGAGCCAGGGCTGCCCGACACCTACCCCGGCCGAGAAGCCTCCAGCAGCGCCATCTTTGGTGGGCACCAGTTCGTCGATTTGCAGCGATCCGAAAATGCGCTGGTCAACGAACCGAAACTCAAGGTCCTCACCTTTGGCGCTCTCGACGTGCATGACGATTCGGGTCAGTTTGTCGGCCTGGGCTCCCCCATCACGAATAAGCATCTGTCCACTCATTCCCAGATGCCCAACAAGCGCCAGACCGGTTCCCCCGTTTGCCAGTTCGAGTGGCATCCACAAGAACTTGCCTCGGCGCGATACGCCCAATATTTTGGCGTCGGCGAGTGTCTTTGTGAAATCTTTTGGCCCAGCCAAGTGCCGCTTCAGACTTCTTTCATCGAGGATTTCGACCGCACGGATGCTCGCGCCGGTTAGATAATCGCTCAACCCGAGTCGAACGGTTTCGACCTCAGGCAACTCGGGCATTAGTTGCCTCCGAGCGCCTCAAGCGCGGCTGCCGCTGCAGCGGCTTCGGCATTTTTGCGACTTCTGGCTTCACCCCTGGCTTCAAAATCTCCAAGGCGCACGACTGTGAAAAAGTTTCTGTCGTGATCAGGGCCCTCAAACGAAGTTTCATAAAGCGGGCTACCAAGACCTTTGGTTTGGGAAATTTCTTGAAGCTGAGTCTTAGGGTCACTATTTGACAACAAGCCCTGATAGTCATCAAGCATCGGAAAAATGTGGCGCTCGATAATCGAAGCTGCGGCAGCCATTCCTGCCTCAAGGTAAACCACCGCCAGAAGTGCCTCCACGGCATCGGCAATGAGGTTGGCTTTTTTTCGTCCCCCCGACGATTCTTCGCCTTTGCCCAGGATGAGGAAATCGCCGAGACCAAGTTCGTTGCCAACTTCGGCTAGGGCTTTGGCTGAAACTACGCCGTTCTTGATTTTGGTGAGTTCACCTTCGGCCAGCTCAGGAAAGCGCTCGAAGATGTGGCTGGTTACAACAAAACCCAACACCGAGTCCCCGAGAAATTCGAGTCGTTCGTTGTTGGGTGCGTTGTCGTGCTCGTATGAGAACGAGCGGTGAGTTAGGGCCTGCTCAAGAAGAGCGGGGTCAATCGATACGCCGAGACGCTGCGATAAAACCTCAAGCCCCATGCTCAAGATTTAGGCGTCTGCGACCTTGCGGCCCTTGTATTCAAGGAACTGCACGTTGCCGGCGGCGTCTTCAACTGCACGTGCACGGTGAGGCATGCTGTAAACAACCTTGCCGTTCACGATGGTCTTGACTAGGGTGACCTCGGCGGCCTTCCACTGCGAACGACGAGCGTGCGTGCGTGAACGGGAGAGGCGTCTTTTAGGTACTGGCATTTCTAATCTTCCTTAAGCTTCTGAAGTGCATTCCACCTCGGGTCGATCGGGGCTTCGTGCATGTGTTGCGCTTCGTCCAAAATCTTCTCTCCGCAAGTCGCGCAAAGACCTAAACAATCTTCGTTGCAAACAGGTTGGAAAGGGAGACTCAAAACTACCGCGTCTCGGATGACTTGTTCGAGATCGATTTGCTCGTTCTCTACGGTGAAGTCATCTTCACTCGTTCCAGAATAGGCGAAAAGTTCCTGAAAATCCACCTCAAGCTCGCCCTTAATCGGGTCGAGGCAACGACCGCACTCCCCTTTAGCCTCACCAAACACTTCGCCGGACACATAAATACCTTCGTGAACCGACTCCAGCTTGAGGTCAATTTCAAGTTTTTCTCCGGACGGAACACCGATTGCATAGTTAGCTAAAGGCTCTTCGGTGATCACGTTCAGCTCGGCCTTGCGCATTGAACCTGGTTTGTTGATCAAGTCGTGCACAGGCACCAAATATTGTCCGCTTTTCACTTAGCGCCTTTCGAACTTTGTTTTTAGAGCGCTCGCAACAGAGGCGGGCACATATTTGCTCACATCTGCACCCAAAGCGGCGACTTGTCGAACCAGCGACGACGAAATCTGTGCCAGCTCGGGTGCCGCTGGCAAAAGCATGGTTTCAACGGCCGAGAGGTCACGGTTCACGGTAGCCATAGCAAACTCGTATTCAGCGTCGGCACCGTTGCGAACACCCTTGACAATGATTTTGGCGCCGATCTCTAGGCAGCGCTCCACCAGCAGTCCTTCGGCCAACACGTCGAAGTGCAACGCATCCTGGTTGATTTCGGCTTGGATAAGGCTCTGGCGAATCAGCTCAATTCGAGTCTGGGCATCGAAGGCGGCTTCTTTGTGAGGGTTATGAACTACCATCACCGTAAGTTCACCAAACATGGCTAGCGCGCGCTTGGCGACATCAAGATGACCAAGCGTGAAGGGGTCGAATGAACCTGGATACACGACGTGAATTGGCATTGTTCTAGGTTACCCGACTAAGACTTTGCGAGGTTAGCTTGTCTTTGTTCGTCAAGCCTTTCGAGCGCCTCGGCAATTTCGGGGTGTTTTTCTAAACTCGGGTCCGATTCAATAATTGAGCTGACGAGTTCGCGACAGTGTTGAATCAGCGGAGCATCTTGAATAACCCGAAGCAGTTTGAGAGAAGATCGTCCGCCAGACTGGGTCGAACCTAAGACATCTCCCTCGCGTCTCAGTTCGAGGTCAATCTCACTTAGCTTGAACCCATCTAAAGTGCCGGCAACGGCAGTTACCCGTTCAAATGCGATTGTTCCTTGCTCAGCACTTGTGAGCAACAGGCAGAGCCCTGGCAGCCCGCCACGACCCACGCGGCCGCGCAACTGGTGCAACTGCGAAACACCGAACCTTTCGGCGTCTAGCACCACCATGACGGTCGCATTGGGCACGTCGACACCAACTTCAATGACGGTGGTCGAAACCAGAACGTCGATCTGCTTGCCAACAAACCGGCCCATAACGTCGGCTTTCTGCTCGCTAGTCATTCGCCCGTGTAGGACCTCGATATTTAGGCCTTTGAGATTCGGGTTGAGTTTCAGCGCCTCGGCGACCGAAATGGCAGCGGCAAGTTTTGGCTTTTCAGGTTTCAGGTCTTCGGTGGTGGCTTCGGAATCAACTTCTTGAAGCGAACCACCGGCTTTCGTGAACTCTTCGCCGCTGTCGTCCTCATCGATTCGAGGACACACAACAAACGCCTGCCTGCCGGCTGCGACCTCTTCAGCGATTCTTGTCCAAACACGCGCAACAAGATTTGGCTGGCTCAACTGCACAACGTGGCTGGTGATTTCTTTTCGTCCGGCAGGCAGCTCGGTGAGTGTTGACACATCAAGGTCACCGAAAACTGTCACCGCCAAAGTTCTCGGAATCGGCGTCGCGGTCATGGTCAGCACGTGAGGAGGAAGTTTGCCTTTGAGCCTTAGAGCCTCACGCTGCTCGACACCAAACCGATGTTGTTCGTCAACCACGATCAGTCCCAGGTCTAAGAACTCGACGCGGTCGGCAATTAGTGCGTGAGTGCCGACCACTAGCTGGGCTTTGCCGCTAACAATTTGCAGCAGTGAACGCTTTCGTTCTGCCACTGTCATTTGCCCCGTTAGCAGGGTAAGACCAACCTGCTTAGTAAGTTCTTCTCCCAAGGTTTTTGCAATCGATGCAAAGTGCTGCGATGCCAAAACTTCAGTCGGAGCCAAAAGCGCGGCCTGTCCCCCGCTATCGGCGACGGCAAGCATCGACCGCAGAGCCACAAGAGTCTTTCCTGAGCCAACCTCGCCCTGAAGCAAACGGTTCATCGGGTGAGCGTTTGCGAGGTCATTCAAGATCTCTTCGCCGACTTCGATTTGCCCGCGAGTCAGTTCAAATGGAAGCGCGGCATCAAACTTCGATAGCGCACCGTCGGGTTTAGGAACACGCGCGGTCGTGGCAGTGTGCGCGTTTTCGGCACGACGCTTTAGCAGCGCTGCCTGCAACAAGAATGCCTCGTGAAAACGCAGAGTGTCGCGCGCTGCCTGCCATTCGGCCATCGTGGCAGGTCGGTGAATCTTGGCTAGGGCATCACTGATATCCAGCAAACCCTCGCTAGTGCGAACCGACTCACCTATCTCGTCTTTGATTGGCCCAAGTGTGTCAAGGATGACACCCATCGCACGTTGAATCATCCATGTCGTAACCGCGGATGCTGCCGGATAGATGGGAATCGGAAGGTCTGCCCAAGCCTTTGCCTTGTCTCCTGAAATCTCTTCAGGAAACAACTCGTAGTCTGGGTGTGTCAGTTGCAGCTTGCCTTGATAGGCGCCGATCTTGCCGGCGAACAAACCCCGAGCCCCTGGGCGAAGGTCTTTTTGACGCCAAGCCTGATTGAAGAATGTTAGCGAGAGCATGCCGTTGCCATCGGTGATTCTCACTTCGAGAATGCTGCCCTTGCGACCCGTCATGTGTCGCTCTCGAACATCAACGATGTCTGCGACGATACTCACCGATTCGCCGATTGGAATGTCTGCAATCGGCGTCAGTTCTCCTCGCGAAGAGTATCGCCGCGGAAAATGCAGCAGCAGGTCACTAACCGTTTTTAGCCCAAGATGCCTGGCGAACGACTTGGCGGTTCGGTCACCAAGAACTCGATCGAGCGACTCTAGAGGCAAAAGCATGATTCAATGCTAAACATGACAAGAATTATCGGCGGCATCGCTGGCAGCAGAAAACTCGAGTCGCCGGCGAAAGCCACGCGGCCAACCTCAGACCGAATTCGTGAGAGCATCTTCTCGATGCTCGACGCGCGAGACCTTCTAGAAGACGCGAAGGTACTTGATCTCTATGCGGGTACTGGAGCATTGGCGCTCGAAGCAATCAGCCGCGGGGCCTCTCTGGCGCACATGGTCGAGCGCGATGGCAAAGCCGCAGCAGTGTGCGTAGCCAACAGCCGCGTGGTTCAAAAGGTTATGACAGAGGAGCTTGCCGAAGTCGAAACCAAGGTGATCAACAAGGCGGTTACAAGTTTTCTGGCCGCGCCGACCGCCACTGATTACAACTTGGTTTTTATTGACCCTCCTTATGAGATCTCAAACGAAGAAGTAACTGAAAACTTGAAAGCCCTTCTGCCGAGCTTGGCTTTGAACTCAGTTGTGGTAGTTGAGCGTTCTAGCAGAAATGAAAAATTTGCCGTTCCAACTGGCTACGAGTCAGGCGAAGAAAAGCACTACGGCGATACCGCGATCTATTGGCTAAACCACAACTAGAAAACTTATGGCGCTTGCCGGCCATGACAAGAAAAATGCCCCTGCCTAATGGCGGGGGCTTTTTCTTTTAGAGGTGACGCTCTGGCTCACCAATGTAAAGCTGTTGTGGGCGACCGATCTTGGTGTTCGGATCGGTGTTCATTTCGCGCCAGTGGGCAACCCATCCTGGCAGGCGACCAATAGCGAAAAGTACAGTGAACATTCGCGTCGGGAATCCCATCGCCTTGTAGATAACACCGGTGTAGAAGTCCACGTTTGGATACAGCTTGCGCTCGGCGAAGTAGTCGTCGGCAAGCGCTGCCTGTTCGAGTTCTTTGGCAATGTCCAGAAGCGGGTCTTTAACTCCAAGTTCAGCAAGCACACGGTCAGCGGTTTGCTTCACGATTGTTGCACGAGGGTCAAACGACTTATAAACGCGGTGACCAAAACCCATCAGGCGAATGCCATCTTCTTTGTTCTTGACGCGTTCGATGTATCGCTGAACCGAGTCTCCCGATGCCTGAATGTCAGTGAGCATCTCGAGAACGGCTTCGTTGGCTCCGCCGTGAAGTGGCCCGAAAAGTGCATTGATACCAGCCGAGACCGAAGCAAATAGGTTTGCCTGACTCGAACCAACCAAACGAACCGTTGAAGTCGAGCAGTTCTGCTCGTGGTCGGCGTGCAGCACGAACAATGTGTCGAGCGCCTGAGTGATGATGGGGTTCTGAGTGTATTGCTCGGCCATGTTGCCAAAGCAAAGTCGCAAGAAGTTCTCGACATAGCTGAGATTGTTGTCGGGGTACAACAGCGCTTGCCCGAGCGAGTTCTTGTAGGCATAGGCTGCCAGAACAGGCAGCTTGGCCATGAGTCGAACAGTCGACAACTCCACTTGAGCCAAGTCGTGTGGGTTCAGAGAGTCTTGGTAGAAAGTCGAAAGCGCTGAAACACCGGCGGCCAAAACCGACATCGGGTGAGCGTTCTGCGGCATCGCGTGGAAGATGTTTTTTAGCTCTTCGTGAATCAGCGTGTGACGGCGAATGCGGTCTTCAAAACTCGCAAGTTCATCAGCACTTGGCAGGTTGCCATAAATCAGGAGGTAGGCGGTCTCAATGAAGGACTTCTGACCTGCGAGTTCGTTGATCGGATAACCGCGATAACGCAAGATTCCGGCATCGCCATCGATGTAGGTGATTGCAGAGCGAGTCGACGCGGTGTTCACAAAGCCCTGGTCGAAAGCGTTTAGGCCGGTGGCGGCATTGAGCTTTGAAAAGTCGATCGCTCCGTCACCGTCGGCAGATGACATGATCGGAAACTCAGCCGAGCCACCCGGGTAGTTCAGTGTGACTTTGTCAGCATTAACCTGTTCGGTCAACGTAGCTCCTTGTGTTTAGCGGTTGTTCAAGCCTATGGCATTGCGAAGGCGTCTTGAAGCCTCTGCGATGTTCTCATCGGTAGCGGTTAATGCAAAACGAACATGCTTGGTTGAGCTATCGCCATACAGGCTTCCAGGACCAACCAGGATGCCCAGCGCGGCCATCCGCTCGACCGTCACCCAGCAGTCTTCGTGGAGTGTTGCCCAAAGGTAAAGCCCTGCTTCGCTGTCGCTTAGTTCAAAGCCGAAGTCACGAACAGCCGGAAGCAAAACCTCTCGACGTTTGCGATAAACCTCTTTTTCAGCAGCCACGTGGTCATTGTCGCCTAGAGCAACGGCAATCGCGTGCTGAACTGGAGCCGGGGTATTTAGCCCTGCGTGCATGCGAATGTTGACCAAAGACTTGACCAGCTTGGCATCGCCTGCTGCAAAGGCAGCGCGGTGGCCGGCCATGTTTGACTGCTTGCTCAACGAATAGAGGGCAAGAAGGTTCTCGTGGTTTCCGCCGCAGACGCGAGGGTCTAGAACCGACGGGATCAACTTGTCTGACCAGTCATCCCAGCCGAGTTCTGCATAACACTCATCGCTGGCCAAGACCGCGCCGAGTTCTCGAGCACGATCAACGGCGGCCTTCATCTGATCGACATCAAGCACACGCCCATCGGGGTTGCCTGGCGAGTTGATCCAGATGAGTTTGGTGTTAGCTGGCCACTTAGCTGGTTCATCTTCGCTAATGATTTCGGCATCAACCAACGCTGCACCAACGACATAGGCCGTATAGGCAACCTTGGGTTGAACGACGACATCACCCTTGCCGAGGCCCAAAAGAAGCGGCAGAAATGAGATGAGTTCTTTCGAGCCGATGCTTGGCATGACTTGTTCTGGAGTGAGCCCAGAAACCCCACGTCGTCTGGCAAACCACTCGACTACGGCGGCCTTCAACTCAGGCGAGCCACCGGTTGATGGATAACCTGGAGAGTTTGCGGCGGCTTGAAGAGCGTTTTTGATGATTTCTGGGGTTGGGTCAACCGGCGAACCGATTGAAAGGTCGACCATTCCACCCTCGTGTTGCGCTGCCACCTCGGCGAAAGGTTTTAGTTTTTGCCAGGGGTATTCAGGCAGGCGGTCGAACACGCTACTCGCCCTGTGGCGGAAGAACGCTCACAACTTCGTGGTCGCCAGCGATCTTGCCAACTTTTGCGGCACCGCCGGGCGAACCAATTTCGTTGAAGAACTCGACGTTGGCCTTGTAATAGTCAGCCCACTGGCTAGGCAGGTCATCCTCGTAATAAATCGCTTCGACTGGGCAAACAGGTTCACAAGCACCACAGTCGACACACTCGTCGGGGTGAATGTAGAGCATGCGGTCACCCTCATAGATGCAGTCGACTGGGCATTCTTCGATGCAGGCCTTGTCTTTGACATCAACGCAAGGCAGCGCGATCACATAGGTCACTTGTTCATCCCTTCAAAACTCTGTCTATTAAACCACGAGGCTCAGCCCCAAGCCGTGAGCGCCTTAGCGGTGTCCGCTGGCGCTGCGACGCCAAGAACCGGGGCGCAGCCTTGGGAAAGCCATGATCACGAAACAGCTGATTAACGAGCCATAGACCCACCATTGACCGTTCGTGTTTCCTGCGATGACAACATCACCGTCGTTAGATTTACTCCCCAGCCACAGCAAAGTTGCGGCAAATGTGAGCGACATCAAATAGAGCGCTCCCCTGCTTTCGCGAAGCAATCGCAGAGCAAGTGCGAGCGAAACAACCAAAGCAAGCGCCACCATCAAACCGATTGGAGTTTTGTTTGCATCGGCTGCATGAATATCGTGAAGCATGGTGCCAGCAACGGCCATCAAAACACCGAGCGGCAAAGACCAGAGCCCAAGGATGATCGGCTTCAGCACCATCCAAGGTTTGATGCTAGAAAGGCGCAAGCGTTCTGGGCGGTCGTAACGGACTTCTTTGCCGTTGACGATCGAATAAGTTTCTGCGTGCACCGCAATCTGCGATGCGTGGGCTTCGAGTGCCGCTTTCTTGATCTTTGCCGTCGACTCGTCACCGATGGCGACGTCAAAACGTTCACGAGATTCGGCGATCACCCAAAACTTGGGGCCACGGCCGCGTCGCTCTTTGGTATAGCGACGAAGAGCCATAGCCGACGCTTCATGGGCGCGCTTGTGGTCTGGGTGCCCAAAGCCACCTTTGCGGTTGTATGTAACAACGGTGTCTGGCTTGAATTCGCGAAGCACTCCATAAATGTCTTCACTGATGACTGCCGTCGAGACAGCACTCAGAGCCATTTCGTCAACCTGCTTTGGCTTGCCGGCGCGACCCCAACTGTTGATCTTGAAGCCGGTGTCGAGATAGGCGCGTGTTCCAGCAAATTTGTGTTGAGTGACCCCGAGAGCCGCTAGTGCGTTCTTAAGTTCGGCAGCACGAAATGCCCCAACGGCCGCAAGGTTACCTTCAAGACCCTTTAGCTCTTCAAGCTTCATTCGGCCGCGTTCACCTCGAGTTAGTGTCAGCACGAAGACTTCGGCACCCGAGGCGACTGCCTTGGCAATAACGTGTGCAGTGAAAAGGCTCTCGTCATCCGGGTGAGCGTGAACCAAGAGCAAGCGCTTGGGGGCGAAAATCGGTTTAGCCATACCAATACTTTACGTGAGAGCTCATTTGTCTTGCCCGTTAGCGTGTCTTAACTTAGGCTTAGTTAGGTAACCCTAACCAAACCAAGTCAGGTACAAATGCTCGCCAACTTCATGATCGGCCTTCGCGAAGGCCTTGAAGCGGCATTGGTTATCGGCATCATCGTTGCCTACCTAAAAAAGCAAAATCGCATGAGCGACGCCCGCAAAGTATTGTGGGGCGTGGCCGCAGCAATCTTGGTTGCAGTTCTTTCGGGTCTAGTTCTTTCGGCCTTGGTTGCCGACGCCGAAGCCGGTACAAATCAAATAATCGGAGCCAGCGCTTCGGTGCTTGCCGTCATTTTTGTCACCTGGATGATCTTCTGGATGGCTCGTCACTCGAGAAGCCTGCCCTCGCAAATGCACGCCAAGCTGGCCGACGTTAGTTCGACGCTAGCCCTGATCGCCATCGGATTCTTTGCCGTTGTGCGCGAAGGAATCGAGACATCTATTTTTCTTTGGAGCTCAACCAACGCCGCCGGACAAGGTTCGGTCAGCATTATCGGAGCAGTTCTAGGTTTGGCGACCTCAGCTGGCATCGGATACGCGATCTATCGCGGCAGCCTGAGACTCAACCTAAGAACCTTCTTCTCAATAACCTCAGGTTTTTTGATTTTAGTTTCGGCAGGAATTTTGGCCTATGCGGTCAAAGAGCTAGAAGAGCTCGGATGGCTTCCATTTCTGCAGGCAACCACCTATGACGTTTCTTCGGTAGTTACCGAAGGGTCACCGCTCGAGATCTTCCTGAAGTCCACGCTGAGCTTCAACGCAGCCCCTACGCAGCTTCAAACACTCGTGTGGCTCGCCTATGCTCTGCCGGTTGCGTATCTGTATTACCGGCGCCCAAGCAAAAAATAGTTTTTGCGCAAAACAAAAGGACCGAGATTTCTCTCGGTCCTTTTTTGTTTGAGTTATTAGCTCTTCTTGCGCTGCGAGTAAAGACGCGCACGTACGTTGGCGTCTAGCTCTACCTTGCGAATACGAGTTGCCTCAGGGGTTACCTCGACACACTCGTCTTCGCGGGCAAACTCTAGGCACTCTTCGAGTGAAAGCTTGCGCGGTGGGGTTAGCGACTGGAATTCATCAGAAGATGCTGCACGCATGTTGGTGAGCTTCTTCTCTTTGGTGATGTTTACTTCCATGTCATCTGCACGTGAGTTCTCGCCCACGACCATACCTGCATAAACCTCGCTGGTTGGTTCAACGAAGAACGAACCGCGCTCTTGCAGACCAATCATCGCAAACGGAGTGACAACACCGGCGCGGTCTGCGACCATTGAGCCGTTGTTGCGGGTGACGATCTCGCCAGCCCAAGGCTCATAACCAGCCGAGATTGCGTTGGCGATGCCGGTTCCCTTGGTGGTGGTCAAGAACTCGGTACGGAAACCGATAAGACCGCGGCTAGGAATCAGGAACTCCATGCGAACCCAACCGGTTGAGTGGTTGACCATGTTCTTCATGCGACCCTTGCGGGCAGCCATCAACTGAGTGATTGCACCCAAGAACTCTTCAGGCACATCGACGGTCAAGTCTTCGACTGGCTCGTGAACCTTGCCATCGACCTTCTTGGTAACTACCTGTGGCTTTCCAACGGTTAGCTCATAGCCTTCGCGTCGCATCTGCTCAACCAGGATGGCCAGAGCAAGCTCGCCACGGCCCTGTACTTCCCAGGCGTCAGGACGCTCAGTAGGAAGAACCTTGATCGAGACGTTACCGATGAGCTCTTTGTCGAGGCGGTCTTTTACAAGGCGGGCTGTGACCTTTGCTCCCTTGACGCGACCAGCCATTGGAGAGGTGTTGATACCAATGGTCATCGAGATCGCTGGGTCGTCGACCGTGATCATAGGCAATGGGCGAATGTCGTTAGGGTCAGCAAGGGTTTCACCGATGGTGATTTGCTCGATACCCGCAACGGCAACGATGTCGCCAGGATTGGCTTCTTCGGTTGGAAAACGGTCGAGAGCCTTGGTCTTTAGCAGTTCGGTAATCTTCACGTTCTGGGTCGTGCCGTCGGCGCGCACCCAAGCCACGGTCTGACCCTTGCGGATGGTGCCGTTGAAGATACGAAGCAACGCGAGACGTCCGAGGAACGGCGAAGCATCCAAGTTGGTGACGTGCGCCTGAAGCGGAGCCTCTGGGTCGTACATCGGCGCAGGAATGTTCTTCAGGATGGCTGCGAACAATGGCTCAAGGTCGTCGTTGTCGGGCAAGGTGCCGTCGGCAGGCTTGTTCATGCTGGCGCGACCGGCGCGGCCCGAAGCGTAGATGACAGGAAGGTCGAGAATGCTGTCGACGTCGAGGTCAGGAACATCCTCGTGAATGTCGCTTGCAAGACCAAGCAGCAAGTCGTGAGTTTCTTCAACAACTTCATCAATTCGAGCGTCAGCACGGTCGGTCTTGTTGACCAAAAGGATTACTGGAAGCTTGGACTCAAGAGCCTTGCGAAGCACGAAGCGAGTCTGTGGCAGCGGGCCCTCAGAGGCGTCAACTAGAAGCACAACGCCGTCAACCATTGAAAGACCGCGCTCAACCTCGCCACCGAAGTCGGCGTGGCCGGGGGTGTCGATGACGTTGATGGTGATCTCTTTGCCATTAGCCGAAGCGCCCTTGTAGGCGATTGCGGTGTTCTTGGCGAGAATCGTGATTCCCTTTTCGCGCTCGAGGTCACCCGAGTCCATGACTCGCTCTCCAACGGCAGCGTGGTCGCTGAACGAACCGGTCTGGCGAAGCATGGCATCAACCAAAGTGGTCTTGCCGTGGTCAACGTGCGCAACGATAGCTACGTTGCGAATATCATCTCTGGCAACCAGAGTCATAGGAACATCCTTGTAATAGGCACGCGAAAACACAGGCTCTTCGCAGCGTGATTGTGACCGGGCGACAGCACTTCGGTCGTTATTAGTCTAACCGCGGTTGGCTATTTAGTCGATGAGGCTTTTACAGACCAGTTGTAATAACCCCAGGTGGCACTGCTTCCGTGTGGGCTTGCGACATACCCTGCAACACGACTTGTGTACAACAACATTGACGGCACTTCGTAAACCGGCAAACCGTATGCAGTTTTGAAAAGTTCGACATCGATGTTCTTCAACTGCTCATCTTGAGCCAAGCCAGGCTTTGCCGACGCATACTTTGCAAGGATGCCGTCAACGGCCGAGCTGTGGAAACCATTGAACGAGTCATTGGTAATGGCAAATACATCGGCACCGGGCTCGGAGATGAGCGGTCGTGGACCAATGTAAACATCAAAGTCACCGTTCGCGATGGTTAGCGATGGGTCAGCACTTGCAACTGATTGCACTTCGAAGCCGGCACTTGAGGCTCTGTCTAGCAGCAAAGCGTATTCAGCTTGCGCACGAGGGTTATCAGTGTCAAAAACCACTCGCACCACCTGTGGCCGCGAAATACCAAGGCTCTTCATGATTTCGCTGGACTTCTCAACGTCTTGAATCAGATAGTCGCTCGAACCATTGTCGCGAGTGGCTGACTGATAGAAATCTGAGTACGAACCAAAGACAAAAGAGTCGCTGCTCGAAGTGCTGTAGCGCTGAGAAACGGCTTCAAGAATGCGTGTCTTAGGGACCAGGTTCAAAAATGCCTGGCGAAGTTTGAGCGATCTTTGAGCCGAGGATTGAGAGTTGCCTTGCGAAAAAAGGCTTCCGTTAGAGAAGTTGAAAATCACTTGCTCAGCAGTGGCTCCGGCGGCAATTGTGGTCTTGATGCGCACTGATTTTACTGAGTCGGCTAGTTGCTTGATGTTGCTAAGCGAGGCCAAGCCAGAGTCTTCAGCCGTGCTGATGTCGATGTTTCCGCCCGACATACCTGCCACCGCCGCAGTTGCATCGCCGAAGTAAACCAAGTGAACGCGCTCGACCTTGGTTGATTGGCCAAGGCTGTAGTTCTTATTAGCCACGAGAGTGATGTCGCTCGTGCTACTGATTTTTTCAACTCGGTAAGCGCCCGAAGAAACCAAAATTGGTCGGTTCGATGGCACATTAACGTGTCGCTTGACATTGAAATCGGTGACATACGTAGAAGCGAGCAGTCTTAGCGCAGCGGCATCTTTGTTGTTTACCGCATCAAGAACGTACTGCTTTTCGGCAGGGATGTTTGAAGCATCTTGCCCAGCAAAGTGAGCAACAACGTGAGCCGGAACCGAAAGTCTGATTGCGTTTTGGAAGTCGGCTACAGGGTGCGAGAACTGGATGGTGATCGAACGGGAACCAGCCTTGAGAGGGTTTGCCAGCGAACCATACGAGATTCCAGCGTGAGCTCTGGTTGAGCCAAAGTCGACTCCGGCAAGGCTGCTGCCTGCTGCGAATGACAACGCAAGATCGGCGGCATCGATTGCGGTTCCATCAGACCATTTTGCGTTTGCAGATAGCGAATACTGAACTTTGAGCGGGCTCTGCGAGAGAACCTTCACCGTGCCCAGATTGGTGTTCGCGACCTGGTTGCCATATGCGTCAATGTCGAAGAACGATGCGGTGGTTAGGTTTGCCAACTCCGATGCATTCTGCTGATCGCCGACTGGTGCAACATCGGTGTTAATCGAAAACAGTTCGCCGATTTGGGCGATGTTTATGGTCGAATTTGGCACAAAAGCGGCAACACTGGCCGAATTGCATCCTGCGAGGGATACTGCACCGATGACAGCAATAATTGCCGCCGAAATAAAACGCTTCAAGAAGACTCCAGATGAACTAACTAGTTCAAGGTTACCTTCTGTTCGATGCGATTTAGCCGGCTAGTGCTTTGCGGGCTTCGCGACGAATCTTTTGCTCGGCAGGATCTGGCACAGGAACTGCAGCCAGAAGCTTTTGAGTGTAAGGGTCTTTTGGCGAACGAAGAATCTGGTCACGGTCGCCAACTTCGACCAAGCGACCGTGCTGCATTACAGCGATTCGGTGCGCGAGAATCTCGACGACAGCGATGTCGTGGCTGATGAACAAACAGGCAAACTTCAGCTCTTCTTGCAGTTCTTGAAGAAGCTCAAGGAAGCGGGCCTGAATCGAGACGTCAAGAGCCGAAGTAGGTTCATCGGCAATCAGGATATCTGGGTTCAAAGCCAGTGCTCGAGCGATTCCAACGCGCTGACGCTGACCACCCGAAAGTTCGTGAGGGTAACGGTTGCGGTATGAGCGTGGAAGCTCGACCTTATCTAGAAGGTCTTCGACCATGCGGTTGAGTTCGTCACCCTTGGCAATCTTGGCCAAGAACAATGGCTCGCCGATGCTTTCACCGATTGGCAATCGTGGATTCAGAGACGATGCCGGGTCTTGGAACACAATTCCAGTGTGACGGCGCACAGCCTGAAGATCTTTCAAAGAAGCGTGGCTAATGTCGTTGCCGGCAACTTCGATGATTCCCGACTTGATTGGCAGCAAACCGATGGCCGCTCTACCAATGGTTGTCTTGCCAGAACCAGACTCGCCAACGAGGCCCAAAATTTCACCTGGGAAAATCTCAAGCGAGATGCCCTGTGCAGCAGTAAATGCAGGAACGCGACCGCGCTTTGGATATTCGATGGTTACGTCACTTAGGCGCAAAACAGGCTTGGCGTCGGCTGGCACAACGAGCTTGCGTGATTGCACAGACCCAAGCTTTGGAACCGCAGCCAAAAGTTGCTGGGTGTATGGGTGAACCGGGCGGTTGAAGATCTGATCTGCAGAGCCTTGTTCGACTGTTAGGCCGTCTTTCATAACGAGAACGCGGTCGGCAAGGTCTGCCACAACGCCCATATCGTGGGTGATCAGCAGAACTGCTGAATCCAGTTTGTCTTTAAGGTTGCGCATCAGGTCGATGATTTCGGCCTGAACGGTAACGTCAAGTGCCGTGGTTGGCTCATCAGCGATAAGAAGTGAAGGGTCACAAGCAAGAGACTGAGCAATCATGGCTCGCTGACGCTGACCACCAGAGAGCTGGTGAGGGTACTTGTTGATCGACTTTTCTGGGTTGGGAATTTCAACCATGGTCAAAAGCTCAATCGCGCGGGCACGAGCCTTTTCGGTGGTCATGTCGAAGTGGGTCTTCAGCGTTTCGATGATCTGGAAGCCAATGGTGTAGACAGGGTTCAGAGCGGTCATTGGCTCCTGGAAAATGTATGCAACTTCGCGACCACGGAACGTGCGTAGAGTCTTGTTTGAAGCACCGAGCATTTCGACGCCCTTGACCTTGACGCTTCCTGTGGTGCGAGCGTTAGACGCCAAGAGGCCCATCAGTCCCATCGATGACGAAGACTTTCCTGAACCAGACTCACCAACAATGGCTAGCACCTCGCCGGCACCAACTTGGTAGTTCATGTCAATCGCGGCTGGATACCAGACGCCGTCAACCCAGAACTCGACGTTGAAGTTCTCTACTTTGAGAATTGGCTCTTTTGCCTGAGTCATGATCTCTACTTTCCTACTTTGAGTGGAGTTTTCACTGATACTGCGAGAATGGTCTTGTGACTAATCTCTTTAGCTTTCGCCCCACATCCGCATGGGTGCTTGCTGGCGTTGTTGTCTTGTACGATTTGCTGCTTGCGGTTCAAGTTATTTTCTATGGTGATGGTCACTGGTTCACCCAGTTCACGCTCATCGCCGCTAGCTTGATTTTGGCCTGGTTGCTGTTCGTGCACCCAAGAGTCTTGGTCTACGACGAAGGAATCACGATAGTGAACCCCTTCATCACAGCAACCGTTTGTTGGGCCGAGGTTGACGAGATTGAGACTCGCTACGCTCTCACCATCCACAGTGGAGAAGCCAAGGTTGTCGCCTTCGCTGCACCCGCACCCGGTCGCTACCACGCCAGATCCATTCACAAGAGCGAATTTCGGGGCGCCGACATGGACAGAGACTTCGGTGTTCGCCCCGGTGACTCCCCCAGAACTCATTCCGGCGCCGCAGCATACGTTGTTCGAACTCGTCTCGAGAACTTCAGAGCCCATGGCGGCGCAAGCGCACGCAGGCAGGGCAGGTTCAACGTCGCCGGCGCAGCACTGCTGCTGCTCGGCGTCGTTCTCGTAACGGTCGGCCAACTTATTCACCTTTAGGCCTTAGAGGCTACCTTGGCGTTTTCGCGGTCCTTCTTGCTGATTCGGCGACGCTGACGTGGGTCAAACGCGTCGCGCAAACCGTCACCAATGAAGTTCACACTTAGCGCGATGGCGATGATGAAGAATCCAGGCCACCAGAACAACCAAGGACGAGTCGCGAATGACTCCTGATAGTTGCTAATCAGCGAACCAAGCGAAACGTCTGGCGGCACAACGCCGAATCCAAGGTAAGACAGCGCGGTCTCGAGCAAGATCGCACCAGACATCGACAAGGTCACCGAGACGATGATGATACCTACGGCGTTTGGAAGAATGTGCTTGAAAATGATTCGACGGTTGCTGGCACCGGCCACGCGGGCAGCGTCGACGAACTCACGCTCACGCAAGCTCAAGAATTCACCACGCACCAGACGGGCCAAGCCTGTCCAAGAGAAGATACCCAGGTAGAGGCCAAGAACCACCACTCCAAGGTTTCCTACCTTGTAACCAATCACAGCACCGATGATCAGCGAAGGAATGGTGATGATCAGGTCGGTGAGACGCATCAGGAAGCCATCGAGGCGACCGCGGAAGTAACCGGCGATTGCGCCGATAACGGTTCCGAGAAGACCACCAATACCGCCAATGATGAACATGATCATGATTGACTGCTCGGCTCCGCGCATTGCGAGCGCAAAGTAGTCACGACCGATGTCATCCTGGCCAAACGGGTGGTCACCGAAACCGAATTTGCCCGAGAAAGGGTTGAGGTTCAAGCTTGGGCAGCCGGTAGAACCGCCAGGGCAATCTTTTCCGAAAACGAGCATCGGGTGGTCGGTGATCTTGTAGTGCCACCAACCTTGAATGGTGAACGGTTGCTTGTCTGAGCCTAGGTAAATTCCCGAAGCCGAGTAGACAAACAGAATCAAGAAGATCAATGTGAACAGCGCGATCATCGCACCGCGGTGGCGGGTGAAACGACGAAGAACAATTTGACCTTGGCTTAAGCCATCGATCTCTTTGTTTTGGATTGCGTTTTCGTTGGCCTCGTTCACGATTTCAACGTCTTTGTTCTTTTTCTTGCCGAACATGATTAGTTTCCATTTCCTACGCGAATGCGCGGGTCAAGCGCTGAATAAAGAAGGTCAGATGCCAGGTTGGCAAGAACTGCCAGGGTGCTGGTGATCAAGAAAACACCCATGAGCAAGTTCAAGTCGAATGCAACGATTGCTCGACGGAACAATGTGCCCATTCCAACCCAGGAGAAGACGCTTTCGGTGATGATCGCGCCACCGAGAATTCCAGCGAAGTCCCATGCCATCAGAGTGGTTAGAGGAATCAGCGAGTTTCTAAACGCGTGACGCATGATTACGGTGCGCTCGCTCAAACCCTTGGCGCGTGCCGTGCGAATGTAATCCTGGTTGAGCACCTCAAGCAGGTTTCCGCGCGTGTAACGAACATAACCAGCGAAGCTGATCAAGGTAAGCGCGATGGTCGGCAGAATGATGTGCAATAGCGAGTCAAGGGTTCCCATCCAGAAGTTTGGGTGACTGTCAAGCTGAGCAACCAACTCGTCGTTCGATTGTCCGAGAGTTGGAATTGGGCGGTTCGAGACGAAGTCGGAGTTCACATAAGGTGACCACTCCTGCATTACTCGGTCAAGCAGGATTAGAAGGCCCACAAGGAACGCAACAATCGCGCCAGTTCGCATAACCGGCTTGCGGTCTTCTTTTGCGAAGAAGAAACCTGTCAAAGCACCGACCCCGATAGCCCCAAAGGCCAAACCAACGACGATCCAGCCGTTGTAGTTGGTCTTCAAGAACGCGAAGAGTGCCTGCAGTGGGTAGTAAAGCACTCCACCTAGCACGACCATTGCAATCGCAGTGTTTCGCGATGGCTTGTTGCCTAGGCCAGTCGATGCAACCGTGGTCAAGAGAGCAAGACCAGCGCCCATGCCTAGAACGAAGAAAATACCTAGGGTTGGTGAGCCGAACCACTTGGTCACCGATAGCGCCCAAAGAATCGCAACGGTTGAAACACCAGCCACCGAGCCAATGGTCAGAACACGTTTCAGGTCACCACCGATAACGCCGGCCCAGAAGACGCCGGCCAAAAGACCGAAGAAAATAAGCCAGGGGGTTGTCACCTGAGGGTCTGCCAGCCAGTCATTGAAACCGATCGAGAAGAACTGCTTCAGGAGCACGGCCACCCAGAAAATCGGTAGCGAGAAGAACAAGAAAGAAATGAAGGTCACGGCGTAGTCAAAACGGCTGTACTGACGCAGTGCGGTCACCACACCGATGGCGATTCCAACGAGAATAGCGATGATGGTGGCTGCCAAAACCAAACGGACGGTCGTTGGAATGGCCTGGCTGATCTCGGCGACTACAGACTGACCATCGCGGGTTACACCCCAATGCCCGGTAAAGATTCCGCCGAGCCACTTGAAGTAGCGAATTGGTGGCGGGGTGTTTAGGTCAAGCTTGCGCGTGAGATCGATGATCATTTGCGCTTTGCGAGGGTCGCTGCTTGTCTTGAGTTCTTCAAGCGGGTCACCAGCGATTGCTTCTAGGTTGAAAACCAAGAAACTTGAACCGAGAAGAATCACAATGAGCTGTGAAATTCTCCGTGCGAGATAAGTCAGCAATTTTGCCCTTTCGTCACAGCGATGTGACCTGTTGTTCACCTAAAGAGAAGTCTGAATAAGTCTAGATTATTTTCTGGATATAAAAGTTGATGGCACCCGGATTTCTCCGGGTGCCATCGAACTTTTAGGGTTTGTTACTAAAAACCGAGGTTTTTAGTATGACCACTCCCAGTAGTTCCAGACCGTGTTTGGAGTCAGCGGAGCTGGCTTCACGTTCTTCAGTGCCGAGTTGTAAGCGGTCACTGCAGGGTGCTGGAAGATCGACAGGGTAACTGCGTCAGACACGAGCAGCTTGTCGGCTGCGGTGTAGTCGGCTGCTAGCTGTGCTGGGGTTTGGAAGGCCTCGAGCTTCTTGAGGATCTTGTCCATCGCAGAGCTGTTGTATCCAATGTGGTTGTTGCTTCCATCGTGCTGGAAGTTGGCGTTAGTACCAGTCTGGCTAACGGTCGATGGGCACCATGCGTAGAACTGAGCGTCGTACTTGCTCTCGTCTAGGTGACCTGACCAACCCGAAGTACCACCCGAGTTGGTTAGGTTGATGCCAACCTGGCCAAGCTCGTACTGAGCGATAGCAAACTCGTTTGCGCGACGGGTGTTAGAAGGCGCACCCCAAAGCAGGTTGACAGTGAAGCTGTTGCTTCCGGCCTTTGCCTTCGGGTAGTACTTCTTGATTAGCTTCAGAGCAGCTGCTGCGCGGGTGGTCTGAGTGCCTGCAGTGAACTTGCTCACTCCAGAACCCTTAACCGATGCGTCGTAGCCGGCCTGGCCAGGTAGCAAGAATGCAGAGTTAACAACAACTGCGTTCGAGTTGACTGGCTTGACTAGGGTGTCAACGATTTCCTGACGTGGGTAAGCAAGCAGGAATGCGGTACGCAGGTCCTTGGCACGCTGGGTCATACCAGCGAAAGGACCGGTGTAGGCGGTGTCGCCATCGTTAGCCGACTTGCCGATACGTACATCGAGGTGCTCGAAACATGCGCTAGTTCCACCGATGATCTTTACACCCTTTAGTGCCTGCAGAGCAGCAACACCGTCAGCGGTTGGCTGACCAGAGTAGATGTCGATTTCCTTGTTAGCAAGTGCCTGAGCAGCTGCGGTGCTGTCACCGATGAACTTGAAGATAACCGTGTTGACCTTGCCCGAAAGAGCTGGTCCAGAGTTGTATCTTGCGTTCTTGGTTAGAGTAACCGACTGACCCGAAACTGCAGAGTCAACTAGGAAGCCACCGTTGCCCACGAAAAGCAGTGGGTTGGTGTTGTTGTTGACAGTGGTGATGTTGTAGTCGTTTGACCAAACGTCACCCATAGCGGTTAGGTGTGCGGTGTTCTGGCTGTTGAAGTCAGCCAAGAAGGCTGCCTTGTCTGCCAGACGGTCTGCCGATGAGGTTACGAGAGCAGACTTGTGCTGAACTCCCATTTCTTCAAGGGTGTGAACCGGTGCTGGGCCAGGGCCCATGATCTCCCAGTCAGGCTGGAAAGCGTCGTAGCACAGGGTCACTGACATGTGGTCGCTCGACAGGGTTGGGTTACCAACGATGTGTGAGTCGTAAGGGCCACCGTAGCCACCTGAGTAGAACTTAGGGTTTACGTTGGCGTTGCCTGGGTCACCTAGACCGGCGTCCTTGCTGTACTTGCTGCTTGCAAGCACGTGGCTTAGAAGCAAGTCAACACCGTCGATTGGGGTGCCATCTGACCAAACACGGCCCTTGGCAACGGTGTACTTGACTGCGAATACGCAGCCAGAGACCTTAACGGTGCCGTAGGTTCCGAAAGTGGTGTTGTGGATTAGGTTGCGCTTGTTGTCGTAGTAGTTGAATCCCATACCGGTCAGATAACCGACGTCGGTGTTAGTCACCAAGTTGGTGTCTGGGGTTCCACCATTGAACGAAGTAAGTGCGTTGCTCTCGTGGACCACAACGGTCGAACGAGTTGCGGCGTCAGCTGGAGCAACGAGACCCGAAAGGCTCAGTGCGCCAGTGGCAGCAATCGCAAGCGCACGAATAACTCGTGATGCTTTCATATATTTCTCCTTGTTTGACTCTGGATTCGCACTCGTTTATAGGTACCTAACAAACGACCACGTCACCATGGGTATCTCAACACTAAGCGGATTTATTTGCCCGTTGTTAAGCAAAATGGCAATTATTGCAATTTGTAACATTCCCGTTACATAAGGTCATTTGCTACTTTTGAACCATGAATGAACTTTTTGCCATCGGTTTTGCCGCGGGTTTGGCTCTTGCAATACCGCTCGGGCCGATCGGCATCATGATGGTGAACACGGCGATTGACCGAGGATGGCGCGCCGGCGCCGCCGCAGCCCTGGGCGCTGCGACCGTTGACACGACCTATGCGCTGGCTACCTTTGCCATTGGTGCGGCTATCTCTGCACTTTTAGCTAGCTACGCCAGCTTGCTTTCGATTCTTGGCGCAATCGTCTTATTGTTCTTAGGTCTACAAATTTTGGTTAAGAATGTTCGCCTTCTTTCAAGTTCAGAAACGCTAGCTTCCGAAGCAAAATCGCCAGTGTCTGCCGCCAAGACTTATTTGACCTTCATTGCGGCTACGGCAATCAATCCGCCCACCGCGATCTACTTCTTGGCGATTTCTCCGAGCATCGGTGCCCTCGCAGCAAACCAACCCCTTCTTGGAGCCGCAATTTTTGCGCTCGGAGTTTTCGTCGCTTCGGTCGTCTGGGGGCAAACGCTCGCGCTGCTAGGAACAGGCCTGCGCAAAATAAGCTCAAATCGAGTGCGAGCCATCCTGGGCATCACGGGTGCCGCACTGATCATTGCCCTAGCCTTTGGGCTTGCAGCACGTTCGATTTAGGCGAAAGCCTCGATCGGTGGGCACGAGCAAACCAGGTTGCGATCGCCATAGACAGAATCGATTCGACCGACGATTGGCCAGTACTTGTTTCTGTGTTGGCCGGCAACCGGATAAGCGCCCAACTCGCGAGAATATGGCCTATCCCATTCGCCGATAACCACAGCAGCCGTGTGCGGAGCATTTCGTAGAGGGTTGTTTTCAACATCCCACTCCCCCGAGGCAACCTTGTCTGCTTCGGCACGAATAGCAATCATCGCCTCGATGAATCGATCAAGCTCGTCGAGAGGTTCACTCTCGGTCGGTTCGATCATCAGAGTTCCTGCAACAGGAAAAGACATCGTCGGTGCGTGGAATCCGTAATCAATCAGACGCTTGGCAACATCGTCAACTGTCACACCGGTGTCTTTGGTGAGCGGTCGAATGTCCAAGATGCACTCGTGCGCAACCAAACCGTCATTGCCGGCATAGAGCACAGGATACGAGCCCTCGAGTTTGCGTGCGACATAGTTTGCGGCAAGTACGGCCGATGAAGTTGCCTCTTCGAGTCCGACGTTGCCCATCATGCGGATGTAAGCCCATGAGATCGGCAGGATGCTTGCTGAGCCAAAAGGTGCAGCCGAGATCGGTCCGTAGTTTGGCAGCCCTTCAACTAAAGAGTGTCCTGGCAAGAACGGGGCCAGGTGAGCGCGAGCCGCAACTGGTCCAACACCAGGTCCGCCGCCACCGTGAGGAATGCAGAAGGTCTTGTGCAAGTTGAGGTGGCTTACGTCACCGCCAAACTCACCAAACTTTGCGTAGCCAACAACCGCGTTGGTGTTAGCTCCATCGATGTAAACCTGTCCGCCGGCTTCGTGAACTTTGGCGCAGATGTCTACGATCGCCTCTTCATAAACACCGTGGGTCGACGGATAGGTCACCATCAAGGCGCTAAGACGATCGCCGGCTTCGACGATTTTCTTGTCGAGGTCGTCGAGGTCAACGTTTCCGTTTTCATCACAAGCGACAACGACTACCTGCATTCCGGCAAGAACAGCCGAGGCCGCGTTGGTGCCGTGTGCGCTGGAAGGAATAAGGCAAAGAGTTCGCTGGTCATCACCGCGCGAAAGGTGGTAGCCGCGAATCGCCATCAAGCCGGCGAGTTCACCCTGGCTTCCGGCGTTTGGCTGCAACGAGATTGCGTCGTATCCGGTCACCTCGATGAGCCAGGTCGATAGCTGGTCAATCAAAGTGAGGTAGCCACGAGTGTCTTCGACCGGCGCGAACGGGTGGATGCCACCAAACTCTGGCCAAGTTACGGCTTCCATTTCGGTTGTCGCGTTTAGCTTCATGGTGCAAGAGCCAAGCGGAATCATTCCGCGGTCTAGCGCATAGTCGTAGTCGGCCAGGCGCTTCAGGTAGCGAAGCATCGATGTTTCGCTGTGGTGCGAGTTGAATACCGGGTGGGTCAAATAGCTGCTCTCGCGCTTGAAAGAACCCAACACCGATGACGCCGCGTCGAGCTCAACCATCTCGGCACCGAACGCGTGGGCAACAACGTTGAGCGTTGCCTCGCTCGTGGTCTCATCGACAGAGATGCCGATGGTCGAATCATCAACAACGTGCAAGGTCACACCGTGCAGGCGGGCCTTTTCGAAAACCGCGGCGGCATCGACATTTGCCACACGGAAGCTGTCGAAGAAGTCATCCGTGTTGATCAAGTGACCAGAGGTGCGCAAAGCGTTTGCAAGAGCGACCGCTTTTAGGTGCGTCTGAGTTGCGATGTGGCGCAGTCCATAAGGGCCGTGATATACGGCATACATGCCGGCCATGACTGCCAACAAAACCTGCGCGGTGCAGATGTTTGAGGTGGCTCGCTCGCGGCGGATGTGCTGTTCGCGGGTTTGCAGAGTGAGGCGGTAGGCCGAAGCTCCGTTAGAGTCGATCGAAACTCCGACGAGGCGGCCAGGCATTGAGCGCTCTAGATCTGCACGCACCGCAAGGTAACCAGCGTGAGGACCACCGAAGCCCATCGGAACACCAAAGCGCTGCGAGGTTCCAACTGCAATGTCGGCTCCAAGATCACCGGGAGCAGCGATAAGAGTCAAAGCGAGCAGGTCGGCAGCTGCGATTGCTAGCGCGCCAACAGCGTGGGCTGCGTCGATGATTGGCTTGAGGTTGTTTACTCGACCCGATGCACCTGGGTACTGAGCAAAAACTCCGAAGAATTCGCCATCGAGTGACTCTGCACCTGCCGCGGCATCGAAGTAACGAACCTGAATACCCAAAGGTTCGGCTCGGTGTTCGATGAGGCTCTTGGTCTGCGGAAGCGCATCGTTGTCTACAAAGAAAACTTGCGACTCGACGGATGATGAACGTCGGGCAATCATCATGGCTTCAACCACGGCGGTTCCTTCGTCGTGCATCGAAGCAT
Source organism: uncultured Micrococcales bacterium (assembly GCA_903834635.1). Classification (GTDB taxonomy): domain Bacteria; phylum Actinomycetota; class Actinomycetes; order Actinomycetales; family Microbacteriaceae; genus Rhodoluna. The sequence goes on from CAILJO010000109.1 coordinate 25,322, forward strand.
TGGCGGTCTTCATGCCGGTCAGGTCGGTGACCATGGTCTGAAAGTTGATCAAAGCCTCTAGACGACCCTGACTGATCTCAGGTTGATAAGGCGTATAAGCGGTGTACCAAGAAGGATTTTCTAGAATATTGCGCTTAATCACGCCAGGCGTGTGAGTGCCGTAGTAGCCGAGTCCGATCAAAGAACTCGTGACCCGGTTGCGGTTGGCAATGGAGCGCAACTCTGCGAGGGCCTCTGCCTCGCTTATCGGTGCCGGCAAAGCGTCTTCGCTCTTGGTGCGAATTACTTTCGGAACCGCAGCGTTCATCAAATCATCGATGTTGTCATAGCCGACAACCTTCAGCATTTGCTTTTGGTCTTCGGCGGTTGTTCCGATGTGACGTTGCTTGAACTCGATTGGCGCGCTCGACATTTCTTCTTTCTTAGCCTTCGTCGGTCAGGGCTGCATACTCGGCGTGCGAGAGCAACTGAGGAAGTTCGGTGAATCGAATCTTGATTAGCCAGCCAGCACCGAGTGCATCCTGGTTGATGAGTTCTGGAGAGTTCGTGACTGCGTCGTTGATCTCGACAACCTCACCGTTGACTGGTGCATAAAGCTCGCCGACGGACTTTGTCGATTCGATTTCTCCACAGATCTTCATGTAAACGGTCTGAGAGCCAACCTTTGGCAGGTCAACATAAACCACGTCGCCAAGCTTGTCGGCCGCATACTCGGTGATTCCAACGGTTGCCACGTCTCCGTCGATCGAAAGCCACTCGTGCTCTTTTGTATAAAGAAGTGCATCTTTGTTTGTCATGATTTTCCTTGTCTTTTGCTTCTGTAACTTCGTTATTTTGCGCGTTTATAAAACGGTAGCGAAACAACGCGCATGATTTGGCGGCTGCCTCGAACATCGACCCAGATCTCGGTCTCGGGTTCGCTGAACTCGGACTGCACATAAGCCATCGCAACCGGATAACCAAGGGTCGGCGACAGGGCACCAGAGGTGATGATACCGATTGATTGCTCGGATGTCTCCGACTCGAAAAGTTCATAGTCTGCACGTGCAGCGCGCTTGCCTTCACCGACTAGCCCGACTAGTCGCTTGGCTGGCTGATGCTCAGCAATGGCCGCGAGCGCCTTTGAGCCGACAAACTCGTGGTCGAGTCGAACCACGCGCGCGAAGCCGGCTTCAAATGGTGTGGTGTCGATGGTCATCTCGTGACCATACAGAGGCATGCCTGCCTCAAGTCTTAGAGTGTCACGAGCCGCATAACCCGCAGCGACCAAACCTCGGTCGGCGCCCTGGGCCAAAAGCGCTCTCCACACGCCAACGGCATCTTCGTTATTAACCAACAGTTCAAAACCGTCTTCGCCGGTATAGCCGGTGCGAGCAAAGAAAGCGTTTTTGCCCGCAACTGTTGAACTGTAAATCGAGTAATACTTCAGCGAGCCCAATGGAGCGTCGGTCAGATCTGCCAAAATTTCGACGGCCTTGGGTCCCTGGATTGCAATGAGCGAAAGGCGGTCGCTGGCATCTTCGACCCTGACCTCAAAACCTTCGGTGCCTGCGAACAGCGCATTGGCAACTGCGTGACGATTGCCGGCATTCGAAATGATCAAGTACGAGTCTGTTGAAAATCGGTAGACAATCAAATCGTCAAGTACCTGACCTAGTTCGTTGCAGATCAACGAATATTTGGCGCGGCCATCGGCGATCTCTGACGCCATGCCGACAAGGCTGTGATCTAGATAGGCAGCGGCATCTGGGCCATCGATGAAGAACTCGGCCATGTGACTAATGTCGAAGACCCCAGCCGCCTCGCGAATCGCAGCGTGCTCGGCAAGATCTGAAGAATAGCGAACCGGCATCTGCCAGCCACCGAAGTCAGTAAACGCGGCACCGAGCGCAACATGTTCGTCATAAAGAGGGGTCTTAAGACCTGCATCGTTCACGGAGTTCTCCTAAAAAGTGCGGCAATGTGCCACACCAGAACTCCCCCTCTGTCTTCTTAGCCTGAGAGCTTCACCGGAAAACCGATTTTCACCTTGGGCGAGGTTTTGAAACCTACTTTTCAGAGTTACCTAGTCATGGCGGTTTGATCACCTGAGAGATTCTGGGGAGGATTGCTCCTTCGGTGCAGTACCTAAACTGCTCTCCCGCCACGCTTCGAACGGCATTTTCAATTGTTACGACAACAATACAAGGTCGACACAGGCAAACTGCTAATGTTGGCAAGCGATCCTCTTTTGGGTCGCACTATCTCCAACCTGTCAGGGGAAGTCGGTGAAAATCCGACGCTGACCCGCAGCCGTAACCGAGAAATCGGAAGTCGGAATGCCTGACCGGAAAGTGATGACTCCTTATTTACCGTCGAGGTCTACGGTCGGAGTCGATAGGGCGTTAGCCCCATCGCCTTCGCATCCAGATTTCGCAGACGCGAAAGGCTCTCGAATGAGAACCAACTCTGGTTTGCGCTCATCCGCAAAATCTATTGCAACCGTCGTTGCAGCAACTTTGGTGCTGGCGCTCAGCGCTTGTTCAAGCACGACCACCAACTATCCGCAGACCGCACATTTCTTGCAATCAAAATTCTCCGCCAAAGGCGTTGAGGGTTTCTCGGCAGGCGTGATCGACTATGGGTTCACACTCGAGGCTCTAACACAGCTTTTGGCTTCAGGCGCAGAACTGAACAGCCAGGTGAAACAAGCCGCGACCAACCTGTGGGCGCAATCGGCCCAGCCAACCTCTGGATACCTGCTTGACACTGAAACTCGCTCGGTCAAGCCTGGCTTAGCTGGCAAGGCGTTGGTTTTTGGAAAGGTTTATGCCAAGCAAGGCGACGCAACCTTCTTTGCTATCAAATCGGAACTCGAGTCTGAGGTATCAGCAAACGGCGAGCTTGATGGCTCAAACGGCAATGCCTTTGACTACGGGTGGGCAATTCTCGGCTTGACCGCTGCCGGAAGTTCTAAGGCCAGTATTTTGGCGACAAAACTCTCGTCGCTTATTCGCGAAGATGGGGGCTTTGGTTCAGATTTGAGCGCTAGCACCACAAGCAGCTCTGCAGATGCGACTGGAATTGCCCTGATGGCATTTGCAGCGACCAAGGGCAAAGGCGACGCGACCCAAGAAACAACCAAAGATGTCGCCGCGGCAAGAGCGCTGGCTTGGTTGTCAAAAAACGCGTTAAAGGCTAACCATTTCGAAGCCTGGGGTGATGTCGACGTGAACGGAACCGAGTATGCAGCTATGGGGTTGGAGGCTCAATCTAAGAACATCAGCGCCTACCGGGCGTGGCTATCTGACCGCATCGCGAACGACGGCGGGCTAATAACGCCATGGTCTGGAAAAGCCGGAGATACGTTCGCAACGATTCAGGGCCTCTTGGTTCTCGATGGTCGTAGTTACACAGATCTAGTCAAGTAATGCGCATATCGCTTCGGGCAGTTTTAGTCTCGCTGATTGCTTTGGTTGCAATCGGTGGGGCTTTCGCAACGCTGCCCGAAGCGAAGCACCCTTCATCCTCGAATAAACCGTCAGCATCTTTCGTGCTTGGCAAAACCTATTGCCCCTTCGACTCGACTAGCGGTGTAAGCGAATTCATAGATTTTGGACCTGGCAAAAAGGTTGAAAGTTTTTGCGCCTTCAATTTTTCGGGCACCGGTTGGGACCTGATTTCTCGAGCGGCCAAGGTTGAAGGAACCCGTGATTATGAAGTTGGGTTTGTTTGCCGAATCGATGGATGGCCAACCAAAGATGCGCAAAACTGCCAAGACACCCCAACCTATGCTGAAGGGTCTTGGGCTTACTTCTTGAGCAACAAGAATGGTTCGTGGAGTTTTAGTGGCACGGGCTCAAGCATGCACAGGCCGGCTTGCGGAACGAGCGAGGCCTGGCTTTGGGTCGCTGGCGGACAAGACCCGACGCAGTCGTTGCCTTCGGTAAAACCGCGAGTATTCAAATGCGCCTCCTGATCGCCAAACGCGCCGACGCCGTGCACCCTGGCAGCTGGTGGTTGCTCGGGCTTGCACTAGCTGTGGCGGCTGGTCTAACTTCTTCGATTTGGATAGCGCTAAGCATTTGCGTGTTCGCAGTCGCTGTGGCCCGATTGCTGCGCACCGATGCCCCTTGGGCACGCTCGCTCGGCTTTTATCTCACACTCGCCACCGGCATTGTGGTTTTGCGGCTCGGTTTTCGGGTGCTGTTCAACTCGGGGTTGGCAACCGAGAACATTGCCTTTCGTTTGAAAGACATCGAACTGAATCTTGGGTTTGGTCCAGGCGTTCACCTTTTGGGCTCAGTGTCTTGGTTGACGCTGCAATCGGCGATGCTTGACGGGCTTCGACTGGCAGCCATCGTGCTCTCTGTTGCTCTAGCAAACACGTTGGCTAACCCGCGAAAACTCTTAAGAGCGACGCCCGGAGCTCTTTACGAGGTTGCTACTGCAATTTCGGTCGCCATAAATCTTGCCCCTCAGCTAATAGAAAGTCTCAACCGAGTTCGACGAGCAAGAAAGCTTCGAGGGCGAAGCAAAAAGATTGGCGCACTGGCCGGAACCATCATTCCCGTTCTTGAAGACACTCTTGACCGTTCGCTTTCGCTTGCAGCCAGCATGGATGCCCGCGGGTTCGGACGACGCGGAAGCCTGAGCTCGTATCAGCAAACCGCAACCAGAGTTCTCAGCCTGACCTCGCTGGCGGTCTTCGCAATCGGCATTTACCTGTTGTTTAGCGACCCGGCGCTCGCCATGTTGGCCGCCTCTGTTTTGGCACTCGGAGTGGCTGAGGTTTTGATTGTTGTAAAAATCTCTTCTCTGAAACACGTTCGAACCCGCTACTCAAGTCAAACGATTAACGCCCTTGATCTGGCCTTGTGGCTGGCTAGTGCCGCAGTGATTGTTTTCTCAGTCTCAGGGTTTGGTGGTGTTCAGTGATCAAAATCAGCGATGTGTCATTTGGTTATTCAGGCACCGAAAACCAGGTTTTTCGTCGAGCAAACCTGCAGATTGGCTCGGGAGAATTTGTCTTGGTTTGCGGACCAACCGGCAGCGGCAAATCTACCTTCTTGAAGATTTTCAATGGGTTAGCGCCGCACTTCACCGCCGGAACCCTCAGCGGAACTATTCAGATCGACGGTCAAGACATTACCGGTCGGCAACCACACGAACTCGCGGGCCTTGTTGGCTATGTCAACCAGCAACCAGAAGGGTCATTTGTCGCCGACACCGTAGAAGACGAGATTGCATACTCACTCGAGCAGCTTGGCTTTGCTCCTAGCGAGATGCGCAAAAGAGTCGAGCATTTCGCAAACCTGTTGGGTGTGGACCGCATTTTGAAGCAAAACCTGATGTCGCTTTCTGGAGGACAACAGCAGCGCGTGGCCATCGCCTCGGCGTTGGCGGCAGGACAAAAAGTTCTCGTTCTCGATGAACCAACCTCTGCACTTGATCCCGCGGCTGCAGACGAAATCGTGGACCTGCTGATGAACCTCGCTCACCAACAAGGCATAACTGTGCTGTTAGCCGAACACCGACTTGAGCGAGTTATTTCCAAGGCAGACGCCGTGATCGTCGTTAACGGCGACTCTTCAGTCAACAAATTTTTACCCCGCGATGCATTCAAGGAGTACCGACTGGTTCCGCCAATTGTTGAACTGTCGCAAAAACTAGGATGGCAGCCTGCCGCCCTCGACCCTCAAGAGGCCGGCAACCGCAGCATCTCACCGAGCCAATGGGCAGCCAAAACCGAACCTAGCCTGGGTGAAACTTTGCTGAGCGCCGAAGGCATCGTCGTGAATTATGGCGAGACGAAAGCAGTTCAAGGAATCTCACTGCAGGCACAGGCTGGCGAAGTTGTTGTTGTTATGGGTGAAAACGGTTCGGGCAAATCAAGCCTTATTTGGGCGCTGCAAGGTATTGGTGACATGAAGTCTGGCCAGATTTCAACAGCTTGGGGTGACCCACGATCGATGAGCGACCAAAGGCGGTTAGAGGTAATCGCACTGGTTCCACAGAAAGCAGCTGACCTGCTTTTCTTGAATACGCTTGCCGACGAACTCGCCGAAAGCGATCGAGTGGCAGGGGTCGCAGAGACGACAACCGCGACGATTTTCGCTAAATTTGCTGGCCGCGTAGACCCAAAAATCCATCCACGAGACATGTCCGCCGGTCAACAACTTGCCTTGGTGCTTGCATTGCAGCTGGTCAAAGATGCATCGATTGTCTTGCTTGATGAACCAACCCGTGGGCTCGATTATGCGGCCAAGCACCGGCTGGCCGAGGTAATTGCTGAACTGCAGTCAGAAGGCAAGACACTAATTCTGGCTTCTCACGACATCGAGTTTGTAGCACTCGTCGCCAATCGAATAGTTGTTTTGCAGGACGGGCAAATTGTCACTCAAGGTTCTCCTGCAGACATTCTGAGTCACGAAGGAAAACTTCCGACACAGGTCGCGGCCGCCCTTAGAACACCAGGACTAATTTCGGTGAGTCAGGTGCTCTCTTGAAATCAATTGTTTCGAAAATAACGGTCGGTTTTGCCGGGGTCATTAGCCTTCTAATGTTCATTTGGCCACTGCTGATTCCTGCAACCGCAACAAATCAAGCGCATTTGGCACAAGGGATCTTTATCGGCCTAATGCCCGTGATTTTAGTTTTGGTGCTCGTTGAGTTTTCGAGCGGCAGCATTGGATCAAAACAACTTGCTGTGCTGGGAGTTCTAATCGCGCTTAATGCGGTGGTTCGAGTTCTGGGAGCCGGAACCTCTGGCATCGAAACAGCGTTCTTCTTGATCATTCTTGGCGCTTATGTTTTCGGAAGCGGCTTTGGTTTTGTTTTGGGTTCAGCCTCTCTGCTGGTCAGTGCCCTTCTGACCGGAGGCATTGGGCCATGGTTGCCGTTTCAGATGATGGCTGCAGGCTTGGTTGGACTTGGTGCAGGCACGCTGCCAAAGTTTGACAGTCGATGGCTCAAACTGGCTACGCTTTCGATTTATGCCATGGTGGCAGCATTCGTATATGGTTCGCTGATGACAATGTGGAACTGGCCATTCTTAGCCGGGTCCGGGGGCGGGCTTGGATATTCGGCAGGCGCTCCCATCGCCGAGAACCTCACCCATTTTTTTCAATACGAATTGATCAGTGGCGGTTTTCTTTGGGATGCAGGACGAGCAGTCACCACAACCGTTTTGATCTGGTTAACGGCACCGGCCCTGCTAGCCACCCTGAAACGAGCGGCCGGCAGAGCCGGATTCGAAAAGAACTAGTCGTTAGATAAACGAGATGACAATCACGTCGGCGACAGCCAAGACGATTAGTCCGATGTTCATCTTCCAGGTGTACTTGAACTCTCCACGAACGATGTGCATGATTGCTGCAACGATCATGGTCAGAGCCAAACCAGCTGCTGCAGCTAGTCCAAGTGCCGTAGCCCAAGCCCAACCAAACAGCTGACCGGCAACTGGGCCTGCGACAACACCAATTGCGCCAAGGAGTTCGAGAAGACCGATTAGGCGAACTAGTGAAGAGCTAATCTGCTTGACCCAACCCAGACCTGCAGCGGCAAGGTCATCCATTGACTTGGTTAGCTTGTTTTTAGATGCACCGAAGAAAACGAATGCAAGTAGGGCGCCTAGTACGAGGCTTACGTAGAACATGTGACTCCTTGAGTTAGTTGTATTTTCAAATCTGACGATTTAGACTTGAGTAAGTAAAGCACACCTTGACAAATCAAGTCAAGTCCCACTTTACTAGCGTGTCGAAATTGTTTCGATGCGACACCAGAAGGAGCACAGTTGGACATCGAGGTAGTCTGCGAACGAACAGCTGACGGCTGGAACGTTGAAGTGCCTGCGCTTGATAACCTTCACACCACCAGCAAGAGGCTAGATAAAGTTCGTGAGCACGTACTGGAACTTGCAAAGGACTTCCCTGCCGCTCAAGGTAACTGCGAGATTGTGATCAACATTGTCGCCCGCATGCCTGGAATCATATGCGACATCGAATCGGCCCAAGCGAAAATGAAAGAGGCAGCACGTCTGCAAGACGAAGCCTCGTCAGAGATTCGTAACGTGGTCGGTCGAATGCGCGACGAGGGATTGACGATGCGCGACATCGCCGTTCTGCTTGGCGTAACCCCACAACGAGTCGCTCAACTGGCACCTTGCGCCGAAGACGCAGTAGCCTAACCGCGATCGCAAGTCAAAACCCGTGCAAGCAAGGTGGCGAAGCAAAGACTTGAGCACACAGTGAAGCGCATCATTGCTGCACTGGCGATTGGGTTGGTCTCACTCGCTCCCAACATTTTGTCGGCGCACCGCAATTTGGAATCATCCTTAGATATTTATTCACAGGTGAATCAGTTCGGTGACGTGACTATCAAGTGGAACCCAACCGAATTCGTTAAGAAAAAGAACATCAAGCTAGCGATCGGGTATTACTTCGATCAAGAAGACCGACCAGGCGAACTAAAACCAAAACCTGTTGATGCCAGCGCAGGAAGCGCCTCGTTCAAAAATTTGTCACTAAACGCAAGGTACCTTTTTTCGGTCTCTATAACCCAGGGAAACAGAGATACGTTCACGAAGCGGCTATTGGTTGTGACACCAAACCCAAACCGACCGATAACTAAAGACTCTGCAGTGAATGCTCAATTGAGCTATGTAGACGCACACTGGCGAACTCGGGAAAACCCAAACTATCTCTATATTCCAGATTTCGATTGCGCCAACTTTGTCAGTCAGACGCTGGTAGCCAGGGGTTTCCGGCAGAACTATCGATGGAATCAAATTAAGAGTGTTCCAACTCATGCATTTATTAGTTCAACCGCTTTAAAGGCTTACCTGCTGACACTGCCTGGTGTTCACGAAGTCTCGTCGCTGTCGCCAAACAAGGTCAAACTCGGGGATATCGCAATGTTTGACTGGGATCGCTCGGGTGACACTGACCACGTAGGAATAGTGAACTACATTCAAAGACGACCCGACGGAAGCCTGAAAATCTACATCGCTCAGCACACGATGCACAGATACTTTAGGTCGGTGTCTTGGGCCGTTCAGGTGAATCATCCAAACGCCAACTATTCGTTCATAAGCCTTCCAACTGCACCTACCGATTTTTCGTGGCCAGCCACCTTTGACACCAGCGGGCTGGATCGTTGGTCGGTCAGATAAAAGAAAAGCCCACCATTGCTGGCGGGCTTTCTAAACGGGATGTCGACGACGCCGAAACGTCGCTTTGTGGAGATGGGGGGAATTGAACCCCCGTCCAGAGCATAGTTTCTGACTCTTCTACGGGTGTAGCTTCAGTATCGTTTTGCTCGATCCTGACCATACCCTGAAGCGAGTTGATCAACAGACCCAGTCCTAGTTCAAGTCCCGCGCAGCCCTAAGGCATAACTGCACAGCAAGATTCCTAGATGACGCCAGTACCCGCAACGGAATCACATGCGGACTGACGGACTTCAGGCTCGCTTAAGCAGCGAGGGCGAAGTCGGTGCGGTTAGATTTGGCACCTATAGTTTGCAGCGGACATTTACGTGTTGACGCTACATTCACGACCCGCTTCTTTCAGGCACAGTGGCACTGTCGAAACCGATCATCCCCGTTATTGATTTATCAAATGTTCGTTGCCGAACAAGACAAGGATACGCCCTGCGCCTGACATTTAGTCTGTGAGTTGTCTGCGGACTAAAACGTGATGTTCATCGAGCCCTTCGAGCGGCTCAAAGCCCGCTTTCATGAACATGCTCAACTTGCCGCGGTAACCGCTAGCACCAAAGCCTTCGTCGAGTTGCGGAGCTGCCTCAACGGCCTTGAAGCCCTGAGTGGCAAGATGCTCGATTGCAAAGTTTAGAAGCGCAGTTGCTACGCCTTTGCCCTGGTGGTTTGGTTCGACTATGAAACAGAGAATTCTGGCTGTTTCTTCTGAGGTTGGCGGCAGTTGGACAAAATTGTTTGCCTTGTTTGCCGCAACCCAACCGATAACTTCGTCGCCATCGAAAGCTAGGTAACCTCGCATAGCCCCCGAAGCGATGCGGTCACAGGCCTTCTGACGATTGCGTTCTGCGGTTAATTCAACGCCTTCAATGTCGCTTTCGGTATCGAGGTAGAACTGGCAGTAGCAACCCGCCCAATTCGGATTCGTTTCGAAAGCCTTAGCAGCCATGAAAGAAAGGAATCCTTCTTGATTGGCTTCGCTAAGTGGTCGAATGACTACCAATCTTTGCCCTTGGTCGACATTGCTCGAGCCGCCTCGCGAGTGTCCTGCTGCTCTCTTAGAGTTTGACGCTTGTCGTATTCGCGCTTTCCTTTGGCGAGAGCAATCTCAACCTTTGCCTTGCCATCTTTGAAATAGATCGACAGCGGAACTAAAGTGAAGCCGCTTTCTTTGATCTTGCCTTGCAGTTTGTCGATCTCGGCACGGTTCATCAGCATCTTGCGACGGCGACGCGTGGAATGGTTGGTCCAAGTGCCCTGAACGTACTCGGGTATGTGAACGTTTTCTAGCCAAGCCTCACCGAAATCGATGGTGCCGTATCCATCCACCAGAGATGCACGACCAGCCCGCAACGACTTCACTTCGGTTCCGGTCAAAACGAGGCCAGCCTCGTAGACATCTTCGATGTGATAGTCGTGACGGGCTTTGCGATTGCTGGCCACAACTTTTTGGCCCTGCTCTCTTGGCACGATTCACTCCTGGTTTTGTTCTAACCGCTTGGTTAGCCCATCAGTCTAACAAAACGAACTCGAATAGTGCTTGGCGAATTTAAATCTTGAGGTAGCGACGTATTGCAACACCTGATGCCAGCCCCGCTAGAAGAACGCCGAGCACCACCAAAAGTGGAACGATCACCATGCCATCAGAGATGTCAACAAATGATGTCAATGGAAGTCTTTGTGCAAGATAACCCTGCACGAAGAATTGGATCAGGCCAAGAACCGCAACGCCTGCTAAGAGACTTCCGACCGTTGCTGCTACAACTCCTTCAAGAATGAAAGGAAGTTGGATGAAGAAGTTGCTTGCTCCGACCAGTCTCATGATGCCGATTTCGCGACGCCTTGAGAAAGCAGATAAGCGGATGGTCGTTGAAATCAAAAGCACCGACGAGGCCAGCATGATCACGGCGATGCCGATTGCTGCAATCGAAGCAGCGTTCAAGATGCTGAATATTTGGTCTAGATAAGACCTTTGGTCGCGAACCTCTTCAACGCCCGCGACACCGGTGAAAGTTTCTGCGATTACCGCGCTCTTATTTGGGTCTTTCAGCTTCACCCAGAAGGTTTCGTTGAGTTGCTCTTTGGTCACGTATTTTGCGACCGTGTTGCCTTTGAACTGCTGTTGAAACTTTTCATAAGCCGCTTGGTGGTCTTCGAAATAAAACTTCGACACAAACGACGCCAAAGTTGGGTCGTGCAGTTTGGCTTCTACTGCTGTTTTCACATCGGGCGATGCCTCACCTTGCGGGCAAGCATCGGTTGGGCTTGTGTTGGTGCACAGATAAATTGCCACCTGAGCCCGGTCATACCAATAGGTCTTCATTTGTCCGATTTGCGCCTGCAGCAACCCGGCCGTGCCAACAAATGTTAGCGACAAGAAAGTGACCAAGATGATCGAAACCACCATGCTGATATTTCTTCGCAAACCTTGGGTTATCTCGCGAAATACGAAGCCGAGCCTCATTCGAGACCACCTTGTAGTGGAAGTTCTATCTGGTCGGTGTTCGGAAGCGCATGCTGGTATCCAGATTTGCGGTCATCTCGAAGAATGTGCCCACCGGCAAGCTCGACAACTCGTTTTTTTAGTCGATCCACGGTGCCGACATCGTGGGTTGCCATTACGACGGTGGTTCCGGTCTGGTTGATTTTCTCAAGCAGAGACATAATTCCGGCACTCGTTGCCGGATCTAGGTTTCCTGTTGGTTCGTCGGCTAGAAGGATGGCCGGCTTGTTGACAATCGCGCGCGCAACAGCGACACGCTGCTGGTCACCACCTGAAAGTTCGTTGGGAAATCGGTCTGCCTTTTCGCCAAGTCCAACCAGATTTAGAACCTCGGGCACTGCTTCGGAGATGAACGCAGAGGACTTGCCCAGAACCTCAAGAGTAAATGCCACATTTTGGAAGACGGTTTTATTTGGAAGCAGGCGGAAGTCTTGAAAAACAACGCCAATCTTGCGACGAAAGTACGGCACGCGGCGACTTGGAATGGCTACGAGGTTTTCGCCCAAAACGAAGACGGCGCCCTTCGAAGGAACTTCTTCGCGGAGCATTAGACGCAGCAGGCTTGACTTGCCTGAACCCGAGGCTCCGACTAAAAAGACGAAGTCCCCTTTTTCGATTTCGAGCGAAACACCGTCAAGGGCTGGTTTAGCAGCGCCCTTATAAGTCTTCGTGACGTTTGAAATCGAAATCATCTTGGGGTAAGACTAACCTTCAGACTGCTTTCGCCAGCGGATGCCAGCCGATATGAATCCATCCAAGTCGCCGTCAAAAACGGCACCCGGGTTGTTCACTTCGTAGTCTGTGCGCAAATCTTTGACCATTTGGTATGGAGCCAGAACGTATGACCGCATTTGCTCGCCCCAAGAAGCCTTGACGTCTCCTGCGAGTTGCTTCTTTTTGGCTTCTTCTTCGCGACGACGAATTTCGAGCAAGCGGCTGGCAAGCACTCTCAGTGCCGCGGCCTTGTTCTGAATCTGGCTCTTCTCGTTTTGGCAAGACACGACGATGCCTGACGGCAGGTGCGTGATTCGCACCGCCGAGTCGGTGGTGTTCACAGACTGACCACCAGGGCCAGAAGACCTAAATACATCAACCCGAATGTCGCCATCAGGAATGTCAACTACATCCGTTTGCTCAATTAGCGGCACGACCTCTACCGCGGCGAACGAAGTTTGCCTCTTGCCCGCTGAGTTGAATGGGCTCATTCGAACCAGGCGGTGTGTTCCACCTTCGATTGAGAGAGTGCCGAAGGCAAAGGGTGAATCGATTTCAAAGGTTGCTGATTTGATTCCAGCACCCTCTGAATAGGAGATGTCCAAAACATGGGCGGGCATCTTGTGTTTCTCTGCGTAGCGCAAATACATGCGCATGAGCATTTCGGCAAAATCAGTGGCGTCGTCGCCACCGGCCCCTGCTCGGATGGTGATTACGGCAGAGCGTGAATCGTATTCACCGTTCAACAGCGTCTGAACTTCGAGTTCGCCGATTTGTTTCTCCAAATCGGAAAGTTCGGCCTTGGCTTCGGCCTGCACCGATGCGTCTGCCTCGGCGTTTGCCATTTCGATCAAAACTTCGAGATCGTCGAGTCGCGACTGCACATTCTCGAGCTGCGTAACCTGCGACTGGGCTCTTGAGAGCTTAGACGTGACGCTCTGTGCCAATGCTGTGTCATCCCAAAGGTTGGGGTCTGAAGCCGCCACTTTGAGCTCATCAATTTCGACCTTCAATTTGGCTACGTCGATGACTTCGCGGATGCTCGAGAAAGTTTCTCTCAGCGCGCGAATCTCTTGCGACAGGTCGATTTCAGCCATTTCGTCTATAAGTCTAGGCGGAGTCGGTTTTCGATGGCTTGAGGCATCCATAATGGAAAGATGAATAAGCCAACCAACAGCACACAGATGCTGCGCAGCCTGTTGGTTCCTGTTTTCATCCCATCCGTTTTGATGTCGATTGCAGAGTATTCACTTCTGCCAATCATCCCTGCAAGTGCCCAAAAGCTGCACGCCACCATTCCCCAAGCCGGAATCGTGGCGGGGTTGCTAATGGCAGGAGTTCTGGTCGCCGATCTGCCCGCCGGTCGCCTTGTTGACCGAATCGGTGAGCGAATGGCAATGATTTGGGGGTCTGTGGCTGGAGCTCTCGGCGTGCTCCTGGTTGCCACGAGCTCCAACCTTTGGCTGATGGGAGCAGGAGTTTTTGCTCTCGGAATCGGAGTCGCCATTTTTGCGCTGGCACGGCACGCCTTTTTCGCAGAACACATTCCGTTGGACTTTCGGGCTCGCGCCCTTTCTCTGCTCGGTGGAACTTTTAGAGCGGGAGCATTCATTGGCCCGCTCATTGGTTCGGCACTCATTCACTTTTGGGGCGTGCACAGTGTGTATTGGCTGGCAACCGGGGCAAGTCTCGCGGCAGGAGTGATACTGCTGAGCACAAAACCAGATCGAATCAAGTCAACGCCGGTGACTCAAAAGGGCGGTATCTGGGCAACTGCAAAGCGTGAAGCGAAACCGTTGATGACCTTGGGTGTTGGCGCAGCCATCTTGGGCGCTATTCGAACCACGCGCCAAGTCGGTCTTCCACTTTGGGCTCTTGTGATCAGCCTTTCGCCCTCGGAGTCGTCGCTTTATATCGGTTTAGCGGGCATTTTGGATTTCGCCCTGTTTTATACCAGCGGCCAAATTATGGATCGCTGGGGTCGGTTTTGGGCTGCCGTACCCCCGCTTGCCGGTTTGGCCATTTTGCACATCTTTATCTTTGCTGTTCACGACGGCACAGGCTTTTTGCTAATGGCGGGGGCTATGGCTCTAGCAAACGGGTTTGGCAGCGGAATCATCTTGACGATCGGTGCCGACCTAGCGCCAGCCGATGCACGCAATGAATTCTTGGCTTCGTATCGACTGATCACAGATGTTGGCGTTGCCAGTGCCCCTCCCCTGCTGTCGATGCTTTCGGGTTTGTTCGGGCTTGCTGGCGCGATGGCAAGCTTCGGATTCATCGGCCTTTTCGGCGCTGCTTTAATGGCTCGAAACCTACCCAAATACATTCCCAAACCTCGTCGCTAGCCGATCAGCCTGACTTTCGAAACACCGCAAGACTCGTAGTTTGAACCGAGCCCAAATAGAGTTATTGGCATTTCGAACCTGGCACAGACTATTGCGCTCAGCGTTTTAGGTTCTGGGCGCAAAATGGTTGCTCTTGAAACTTCTCGAACGTTCATCAAATACCGATTTGCCAATCCTGCAGCCTCAGTTTGAACATATTGGGCGCTGAAATCTGGTTGGTCTGAAAAATGCTCCAGCGCCAAGTACCTGGCCAATTTTGAAACTCTCTGATCGAACACATTGGCTGCCTCGATGTTGACCCCGGCAAACGTCAAAGCCAAACAGATTGAAAGTAGCCCTACGGTCAAAGCAAGCATGGAACCGGATTCATTCATGAACTGGCGCGATGACGAATAAGCGCCTTTGTAGCGAACCTCTACATCAACCGCTCGCGAGTTGCTGCTGCAACCCACGTCGGGCACACACCCGATAGAAACAGAGAGGCTTTTCGCCTGCAATCCCGCGTCTTCGGCAAGCACGCCGACTAAGGCAGCGGTCTCAGCGGCATTTGAGCCAAGTGCGTACTGGCGTGCGACGGTCTCACCAATGGCAGCTATGGAAACTTGCCTAAGATTCATGACGGTCAGCGCCTGATTTATCGAAATTATTGGCCCAACTAGAAGCCCAACCACCAGAACGAATTCAAGCGTTGCATTTCCTTGTTCATCATCCAAGTTCAGAAGCGCCATGCCAAGTGACTTCACTTTCTAAGTTTTGAAAGGGGTATTTCATGGCCAATTTGAGCGTGATGGTGACCAAAGGAGACTGCCTTGAGCAGGTTGCCGACTTGAGCTGCACCCATCTTGGCAATCGGCTCTCGGCGACGGTAGAGATGTTTTGAGGCTCGAAATCTGCGAAACCGCATGTCTCAGCGATTTCGGATGCAAGAGCAACCGAAG
This sequence comes from uncultured Micrococcales bacterium, assembly GCA_903834635.1. Lineage (GTDB taxonomy): Bacteria > Actinomycetota > Actinomycetes > Actinomycetales > Microbacteriaceae > Rhodoluna. Next base: position 41,021 of record CAILJO010000109.1, read on the forward strand.
TTGCCCTCAGCATTGAACCGAAGACCGCGCTCAAGATGACATTGAACACAACCAGCATGGGGGCCAGCACCAAAACGAATTCGACGACGGCTGATCCGGTTTGGTTGTCGAATCTTTTAGATTGCACTTACTCGGTTCATAGACTCGTCGATAAGGTTGCGAAGCGCAGGACCTGCCACTGACCAGATCACAACGACCAGACCCGCAGTCATCAAAGTGATCAAAACCCAGCCGGGCACGTCTCCGCGTTCGTCCAATAACAGTTTGATTTTCTGCTTCATTTTTCCTTCTTTCAGATCGATTGGAATGACAAAAATTGAATGCTCGGAAAGACCGCAAAAAGTACTGTCACTGGCAAAACTAAAAAGACTAAAGGCAACATAATTCGAGACTCTTTCTTGGCTGCGAGCTCGCGCCTGGCCGAAAGTTGAGCCGAGCGAAGAGCCCGGCAAAAAGAATGAAGTTGGGCCACCACTGGGGCGCCAAGCTGTTCAGAGAGAGCGAGCTTTATAGCAAGCTCTTTGAGGTGCTGATTCTGTTGCTCTGACTCAAACTCCAGTAACGCTTTTGATGTTGATTCTCCGTTTTGCATGGCGTGTGTGATTGAGGAAAATTCTGTAGCGATAAATCCTGAGGCTCGCTTTGACACCCAAATCATGGAATCGGAAAGCGATAACCCTCCGCTAAGGCAGGCTGCAAGCAGTGCAATCGTGTCGGCGAGGGCTTGCGAAACCTGAAATTCATCTCGTTGGCCTGAGCGAAAAGCGAAAAGTGAACTCAACCTTGAAAACTTTGAATGACCCAAAAGACCTAAACCGAGACGATTGGCAAGTTCGTTTGTCACGAGGCTAACCCCCTTGCCACGGCAGGCATGCGAGCGGTGCGCTTAATGATCAGCCAAGCAAAGAGTGTGAGCGCGAAACCGAATGCAAGCACGGCCCAGCCAGTCGAAGAGAAATAGGCTTGACGATTTTCTTCTCTGGTAGCCAACAAGATGAACATAATCCAAGGTGATGAAACCCCTAGTTTGGCGATGGACACCACAGACCTTATTCGGCTCATGGAATCTTCATTTGAGGTTGCCCGAAGGCGGGCTTCTTGTGCATCTTGGCTAAGAGTGGTTAAGAGTCCGCCACCACCAAGTTGCTGATTGGCTATCAAAAGCTCAGCAAGCAGATCAAACCTAAAGTCGGCGACTCGGTTCTTTGATTCGGCCAACGCCACCGAAAGATTCGAGAGTTGAACGTATTTTTGCGCAACGGCACGAAATGCGAGCGACCAAGTGGGGCTTCCACGTTGTGAAACAAGTTGAATGGCCTCGGCCTGGGCAAGCCCAGCTGCCAATCCGCTCGCAAGCATTTCAAGATCGGCTGCCCAGTCCATGTCTTTTTGAAATGATTTATCAGTCACGATGGAGCTCCAATATTTCGGCTACTTTGCGGTGCGACTGGCGATCGTTTTGGCAGTGAACCACCACATCGACGGCCGATTGCACCAAGCTCTTTGCAAATTCTGCGCTCAACGACGAAGACGCTAAAAGCGCGAGTGATGAAAGTTTTTCTAAGGCCGACGCTGCAGAATTCGCGTGAATCGTCGAAAGTCCTGGAATGCCAGAGTTCAAAGCGAGCAGCAGATCGAGTGCCTCTGCACCGCGCACCTCACCGACCACGATGCGACTAGGGCGCATTCGCAATGCCTCGCGCACCAAACGGCGCATGTCGATCGATTGAGCTCCGTCGGGAGTTGCCTCTCTCGTTTGCAAAGCAACCAAGTCGCTTGCCCCAGAACTGATCTCAAAGGTGTCTTCGATTGTGACAAATCTTTGACCGTCATCGGCGGCATTAATCAAAGCGGTCAGAAGTGTTGTTTTGCCGGCCTGCGTGGCTCCAGAAACCAGGATGTTTTTTCCTGTTGCGACAGCAGACTTTAGAAGAGTTGATTGCTGCGGGGTTATCATTTTGACGCTCTCAAGCCAGGCCAGATCTGCAGAACCAGATCTGAACTTTCTGATGTTTATGGACCAATCGGCACGGGTCACAGTTGGAATAACCACGTGAAGTCTTGATCCGTCTGCTAAACCAGCGTCTACAAATGGTGAACTTCGGTCAATGCGGCGACCAGAACTTCTGAGCAGTCTCTCTACGACTGCCTCAATCTGTTGCGCTTCAAAGTCGACATTGATTACGTGATTTTTGTCACCGACAGCGAAACGAATCTCATTTGGTCTGTTTATCCACACCTCTTCAATAGTTGGGTCGTCGAGCAAACTTTGAAGCGGCCCAAAGCCGGTAAGCCTTTCTTGAATGGGCCGGCGAATTAGTTCGCTTTGCAAAATAGTCAGGTTTTCAGAGGTTTCAGCGATGCCCTGATTGAGAGAATCCTCGACCGGTAGCCCGAAAAGAAGGGCTCGGCCTCGTGCCTGTTGAGCTATAAATGTGGCCGTCTGGTTCACGAGCCCTCCTTTTCGTAGGGCAAACAATGGCACATTTATTCAAAGTGAAGAAAAAGTTCTCCACAGTATCGGCTAAACTATTCAAGTCACGCGGGAGTGGCGAAATTGGCAGACGCACTAGATTTAGGTTCTAGCGCTTAATAGGCGTGTGGGTTCAAGTCCCACCTTCCGCACCAGACAATAAAAAAGACCGAGTTTTCTCGGTCTTTTTTTATTTACTAAGGCTTGTAAGTGAGCGCCAATTTGACCGCCGCGGCAGCGTCAACGATTCCAGCGCCGCACATGCTGTAACCACCTTGAACACCGTATTGGTCATGCGAATTGGCGCAATCTGTGCCAGCTTTGAACGCCCGAACAGACTTGATAATTACTTGATACCCGTCGTCGGATTTGAGATCTGGCCGCACCGAATAAATCAACGCGAGAACACCTGCCACGACCGGCGAAGCCATCGATGTGCCCTCTTCAAGCGAGTAAGAAGCCTGTGAGTCTGAGGTAGGGGCAATCGGGGTGGTTGTTCCGTCGTTCAGCGTTGAGAGAATCATGCCATCCGAGCCAGCTGGGGCATTTGCGGTGTCACGGTCATCTCCACCCGGAGCCGAAACATCAACTCCAGGGCCATAGTTCGAAAAGTACGAGGCGTCGCCACTGAAGCCTGTCGATCCCACGTTAATAGTCGGAACACAGTTTCCTGGGTAGGAGTTTGTTGCCTCAAACGAAGAGTTTCCGGCTGCAGTTACGGCCGTTACTCCCCTGTCCCAGGCCGACCTGAATGCGGTTTGCGTGCCGATGTCACAAGCGTCCGCGACATCGGTGCCAATCGAAAGATTCATGACTCGCGCTGGGTTGACGTTGTCGGGCACACCATTCACGTGGACTCCCGAAGCCCAGTTGATAGCGGCGATCAGATCTGAAGTCGCTCCGCCTTTTGAGCCGAGTACACGAACCGGAAGGATTTTTACACCCGGCGCAACACCCGAAACTCCAAGGCTATTTTGGGCTGCTGCGATGATTCCGGCCACGTGAGTTCCGTGCCACGACGAGTCTTGCCCATCGGAGTAGTCGCCCGTGTCTGCTGGGTTTGAATCCCAGTCGAGGTAAGCGCCAGATGCTTCGCCATCGCGCGAAGACGTTGAGTCTGAAATGAAGTCATAGCCTGGCACGGTTTGCCCGCGAAGATCTGGGTGATCGGTTATGCCGCTGTCGAGAACGGCAACAACAACCGAAGGTTTGCCCTTGGTGATCTCCCAAGCCCTTGGCGCTTGAATTCCAAATGCAGAATAAAGGTGCCACTGCACTCCATACATAGGGTCGGCAACCGCAATGGAGCTTGAGGTGGAAAGCGCGTTGGTGGCCTGCACCGTAAAGGTATAGGGAACACCGTCTGACATGGCGGTTGGAACGCACGAGTTTGCCATGGTTTGGCAGCTGTGGCTGTCGCCAGACTCCGATACCGCAGTTACCTGATATGTCACAGGGATGCCGCCGCGCTCAACCAAAGTTTGGGTGTTCCAAGCTGCGGCTTGACCCGAAAAAATAACATTGCTGGTGGCCAA
>CAILJO010000110.1 GCA_903834635.1 uncultured Micrococcales bacterium
CGGCGGACTTTGTGTGCGGCAAAGCTAAGAAGACGATGTCGTGGCCGGCAAGCGTTGCTGCATCGGTGGGTTGAAAAACTAAATCGGCATAGGTGGCAAGGTGCGGATGCAAGGCCGAAACCTTCTCGCCCGCGTTGCTATTGGCGGTAACCGTTTGCACTCGAAGTTGAGGATGTTTGGCAATCAAGCGCAGAAGTTCGCCGCCAACGTAACCGCTGGCTCCGGCAATGGCTACTGAGTAAACCATTTCAACTCCTTCTAGGCGCGAAGTTCAGCGCCAAATTTTGCATTTACTGCTGCAACTGCTGCGTCTCGCGCTTCGCTGGCCTCTACCTGAGTCAAAGTGCGATCGGGAGCCCTGAACCTGAGAGCAAAAGTCAGAGACTTTTTGCCTTCGCCGATGTTGGAACCTCGGTAGTCATCAATCAGTCGAACATTTTCTAGAAGTTCTCCGGCAGATGAACTGATGACATTTTCTACCTCGCCCGCAACAGTTTCTTCACTAACGATGAGTGATAGGTCTTGGGTTGCAGCAGGGAACGTATAAATCGGAGCTGCCTGAATTACCTCGGGGGCCACAGAATAGAGCTTCTCGAGGTTGATTTCGAGAGCGGCTACACGTCTTGGCAGGTCATTTTCGACCGTTAGTGCAGGGTCAAGCTCACCAGCATGCCCGATTACGACGATGCGCCCGCCGCTGTGAATAGCCAACTCGGCGGTGCGCCCCGGGTGGAAACCCTTAGGTGACGCTTGGCGAAGTGTGATCTCGGCCCCAACCGCACGCGCGATGATGCGTGCAGCCTGAATGGCATCGGAATAGTCGTAAGCCACAGACTTGGTGCCCACCTGCTGCTGGACTCGATCTCCAACAAAGATTGCAGCGATGTGCTTTGGCTGGTCAGGAATCGTGTCGAGTACAGCCTTGAGCTGCTTCTCGGTTGGGCGTTCGAAGCCGAGCGGTAGGTCGGCGGTCTGAACTACCTTGCCCGAAGGAATGAAAACTGAACCCTCTTCAAAAATTGCAAGGTCTGTCAAGCCTCGAGAAAGGTTGCGTCGGGCAGCGTCAATCAAGCCCGGCAAAATCGACAACCTGAGTTCGGGTGCGTCATCTTGGATTGGATTTGCCAGTCGAACGGCGTGGTTCGACTCGGGAGCGAACCATCGATTAGCCTCCGTGCCCAAGAACGGATAGTTGAGAACTTCAACCGCGGACCCAAAGGCGAGTGCCGACAGGATGTTTCGGCGCTGCTTTTGGCGCGAAGTCAAGCCTCGACCGGGAGGCGCCACGGGCAGCCGAACCGGAATGCGGTCATAACCTGTGATTCGAGCAACTTCTTCGACAAGATCGGTCTTGTGTCTAAGATCTGGACGCCAGGTTGGAGGTATAACTTCGAAACCATCCTGCACCGATGCAACGACGCAACCGATTGCCTCAAGCGTTGAAACAATCTCTTCATGAGTGTAGGCAACACCTACCAACGCTTCGGCAAAGCCTGCCGGGAGTTCAATGGCTTTAGCAGGCACAACGTGGTTTATGTCCGCACCAAGACTGTCGCCAGAACCTAGGGCGTGAACCTCAAGTAGTTGCACAACGCGCGCGATTGCATAAGGTCCAACGGCGGTGTCGACGCCACGTTCGAATCGCTTAGACGCTTCACTGGGCAACTTGTGACGACGAGCGCTTCGAGCGATGCTGATGGGGTCGAAGTGAGCAGCCTCGATAAGAACATTCTTGGTGCTGTCGCTTACTTCGGTTGACTCTCCGCCCATTACGCCGGCAATGCCGAGAATTTGGGAGTCGTCGGTGATCAAAAGATCTTCGGTGCTTAGCTTGCGCTCTTGCCCGTCGAGAGTTTTGACCGTTTCGCCAGCCTTCGCACGGCGAACAGTGATTCCGCCGTCGAGTTTGTCGAGGTCGTAGGCGTGCAACGGTTGACCAAGTTCGAGCATCACATAGTTAGTGATGTCTACGATCAAAGAAACTGAGCGCATGCCGGCAAGCTTTAGACGTGAAACCATCCATGGAGGAGTTGGGCGCGTCGGATCGACATTGCGTACGACGCGAACAGTGAAGCGGTCACAACCCACATTGTCTCTGATTTGCGCTTGGTCGTCGATAGTGACTTTGAAGCCGTCGACGTGCTCCGGGTGTGCATGACCGGTTGGGTCACGAAATAGTGTGCCTGTTGCGTGGCTGTACTCGCGGGCGATTCCGCGAATGCTGAAGCAATAGCCCCTGTCAGGAGTGACATTCACCTCGGCTGCTTGTTCATTGAGACCAAGAAGCTCTAGTGCGTCTGTTCCGACCTTTGGGTCGAGCCCCATGCGCTGCAAAACGAGAATTCCACCGTGGTCCTCGTTCAGCCCAAGCTCTCGGCCTGAGGCCATCATTCCGTCAGAAATGTGACCGTAAGTGCTGCGTGCAGCGATAACGAAGTTTCCAGGAAGTACCGCTCCAGGAAGGGAGACCACGACTTTGTCGCCAACTTCAAAGTTTGAAGCACCACAAACGATTCCTCGAACATCATCGCCACCATCGGCAGCTTTTGCCCCAGCCTGAGCTACACGCACCTGGCACCAGCGGATAGTCTTTCCGTTGCTTTGCGGCTCTGGGGTGAACTCCAGAACCTCACCGACAACTAGTGGGCCGGTTAGGTCGAATCCGTGGATACCCTCTTCTTCTAGACCCACCTTGACCAATTCGGCCATTACATCTGCCGGGGTGTCGTTTGGGTGGATGGTGGCCGCTTCGGCCAACCAAGACATAGGAACGCGCATTAGAGCACCACTCCAAACTGCTCGCTAAAACGAATGTCGGCTTCGACCATGTCGTGCATGTCAAGAACGCCGTTGCGGAACATAAGTGTTCTCTCGATGCCCATACCGAAAGCGAACCCCTGGTATTGCTCCGGGTCAATACCAGCTGCGCGAAGCACATTTGGATTGACCATTCCACAGCCGCCCCACTCAACCCAGCGGGCGCCGCCCTTGGCACCAGGGTGCCAGACGTCGAGCTCGGCTGAAGGCTCGGTGAAAGGGAAGAATGACGGGCGAAGGCGGATTTTGGCTTCTGGCCCAAACATTTGGCGAGCAAAGTGCTCGAGCGTGCCACGAAGGTCGGCCATGGTGAGACCCTTGTCAACCGCTAGCCCCTCGACCTGATGAAACACAGGTGTGTGTGTCGCGTCAAGTTCATCGGTTCGGAACACGCGCCCTGGGCAAAGAACATAAACCGGCAGATCGCGCTCAAGTAGCGAACGAACCTGAACCGGTGAGGTGTGAGTGCGAAGCAGCAGGTGTGAATCGACTGGATCTACGAAGAACGTGTCTTGCATGGCACGCGCTGGGTGATCTGCGTCGAAGTTCAGAGCATCAAAGTTGAACCATTCACTCTCAAGCTCGGGGCCTTCGGCTATCTCCCAACCCATTCCGATGAAGATGTCGCTGATTTGCTCTTGAAGCAGAGATAGTGGGTGTCGAGCTCCAAATCGTGAACTTGTTGGTGCCTCGGTAACATCAACTGCCTCAGCCGCAAGCTTCTTGGTCTCTTCAATTGCGAAAAGTTCGCTCTCGCGGGCGGCATATGCAGCATTGAGCTCACCACGAGCCTTGCCGATGAGGGCTCCCGCTGAAGCCTTTTGCTCGTTGGCAATGTTGCGAAGTTCACCGTTTAGCTTGGAAATCTCTGACTGTTCACCAATGACTGTGTTTCGAATGGCCTTGAGAGAAGCAAGGTCCTGTACAGCAGTGATTTCGACCAGTGCCGCAGAAACGATGGCACCGACCGAGTCGGCAGTGATTGCAGATGTGTCAGACATAGGGTTTAAGCCTACCAACTAGCGGTTCTGAGCAAAGGCAGTGGCATACAGACAAATGCTTGCCGCAGTGGCCAGATTCAGGCTTTCGGCAGCTCCATAAATTGGAACTGCTACCTGACGATCAACTAGTTCGAGTGTCTCCGGCTCAAAACCCCAAGCTTCGTTGCCGAAAACCCAAAGAGTTGGCTGCTTCAATACCTCGTCTTTAAGTGTTTCGAGCGAATCTCCACCGCCGTTGGCAGCAAAAACCTGAAACCCAGCCGCCTTGGCCGCTGCGATGGTCTCGGGAATCGTCGCGCCAACAACAAAAGGCAAGTGAAAAAGCGAGCCAGTGGTAGAGCGAACAACCTTGGGGTTATAGACGTCGACGCTGTTATCGCTAAAGATGACACCGTCGGCGCCAGCTGCATCTGCTGCCCGAAGAACGGTTCCGGCGTTACCCGGGTCGCGGATATTCGCAAGCAGCGCCAATAATTTAGGTTGTTGCGCAAAAACATCGGCCAGTTCGACATCAAGTGAACGACAAACTGCGATTACGCCCTGTGGGTTCTGGGTGTCGGTCAGCGCCTTCAGCACCTGCTCGGTGACCAAATGAACCTCAACACGAGCAGAAGTGGCACGGGCAAAAAGCTCAGGGTGCTGTTCAACAGCCACATCGGTGGCATAAATTTCTTGAATCAGTTTCGGTCGGTCAAGCGCTTCTTTTAGGCCTTGGATGCCCTCAAGCAGAAAGAGCCCGGTCTCAGACCGGGCATCTTTCTTGTTGAGCTTTGCGACCCCGCGAATCCGATTGGCTTTGGGATCGTCTAGCAAACTACTTGGCCTTTGGAGCCGAGGTGTCTGCCGGAAGCGCAGCCTTAGCGGTGGCAACGAGGCTGGCGAAGGTGCCTGCATCGTTTACTGCCAGGTCTGCCAAGATACGGCGGTCAACCTGAACTCCAGCCAGGTTTAGACCCTGGATAAAGCGGTTGTAGGTGATTCCGTTTAGACGTGCCGCAGCGTTGATGCGCTGAATCCAGAGGCGACGGAAGTCACCTTTGCGTGCGCGGCGGTCGTTGTATGCGTAGACCAACGAGTGCAGCATCTGCTGCTTGGCCATACGGTACAAACGTGAACGCTGACCGCGGTAACCGCTGGCGCGTTCGAGGACTGTGCGGCGCTTTTTGTGCGAGTTAACCGCGTTTTTTACTCTTGCCATTTGATACTCCTAAAGTCTTTCTTTACTTACCGAGCTGGGTCTTGATGGTCTTGAAGTCAGCTGCCGAAACGACCTGGTCCTGGTTCAGACGACGGGTACGACGGCTCGACTTGTGCTCCAGGTTGTGGCGCATGTTGATCTGCTGCTTCATGAGCTTGCCGCTACCGGTAAAACGGAAACGCTTCTTAGC
>CAILJO010000111.1 GCA_903834635.1 uncultured Micrococcales bacterium
ATCGCGATTCAGGGCCTGACCGCCTGGAGCTTTGAAGAAGCCGAGTCGTGCATGCAACTGCTCGAGAGCATTGACAATGGCACGGGTCGCAACCACGAGTCGGTCAACGCCGATGACCCGTCGGACTTCACGCGCCCATGGTTCAGTTGGGCCGACATGACTTATGCGCACCTAGCTTTGCGCGTTTATCGCCTGTCGGATCGCGCCGACTAAAACCTAGTCTTCTTGGTGCACAACAGGTGCCGGGTGAACACGCAGAAGCATGATCAGACCGACGCCGAGAACAACCATGATTCCCAAGATGCCAAAGATGGCGGTCTTGGCGAATCCGGCAGCCGCAGCCAAGGTCAGCGAAAGCGACCAAAGGGTTGGGCTCAAGAACGAGGCAGCGCGACCGGTGGTTTGGTACAAACCGAAGATCTCACCCTCACGACCATCTGGGGTGAAGCGGGCAACGAACGTGCGGCTCGAAGCCTGAGCTGGCCCAACAAATAGACACAGAGCCAGACCGCCGACCCAATAGGTGATCTGTCCAGCGCCGGCGAACGCAAACACCGAAACACCCGCCACCAGCAAACCGCTCAGTGATGCCACGATGGTGCGTTTGGTGCCGATGCGGTCATCCAAGATGCCACCTGCGGCTGCACCGATGCCTGCGACAATGTTGGCTGCGATGCCAAACAGAATCACTCCGGTCTTGCTGAACCCGAAGGCAACCGAGCCGAGGATGGCACCAAAAGTGAACACGCCGGCAAGGCCATCGCGATAGACAGCCGAGGCGATCAAGAACTTGAGGGCATCAGGCGACTTGCGACGCAGTTCGCCAATCTGCTTGAACAGCGAACGGTAAGAACCGATGATGGTCTCCTTTTTGGCGCTCGACTTGGCGGCGACCTCAGGAACAAACAACATCAGCGGAATCGTGAAGACGGCCATCCAGACTGCCGAGAACAGAAACAGGATTCGAATGTTTTCGGCGTTGTCGGTGCTCACACCAAACAGCGGGTGGTCGGGCAACACGAAGCCGAAGAGTGAAACCAGAAGCAACAGGATGCCGCCGACGTAACCCAAGCCCCAGGCCATTCCGGAGATTCGACCGACGTTGGCCGGGGTGGTCACCTGCTTGAGCATGGCGTAGTAGTTGATGAACGCGGTCTCTTGAACGACCGAACCGATCGCATAAAGCGTGATGCCGAACATAAAGAAGCCAGGGGTTGGCTCAACGAAATAGCTCGCGACCATCAGTGCGACCAGGATGCCTGAGTTGATTAGCAGCCAGCGCTTGCGGTGGCCGGCGTTGTCGGTGCGGCTGCCGAAGACGGGCGCCATCAAAGCCACCAGGATGCCCGCGACTGAACCAGCCAAGCCCAGCTGGCTGGCGAGGACATCTTGGTTGTCACCAAAGTATGAGCTGGTGATGTAGGTCGCGAAGATGAAGGTCTGAATGATGGTTGGATAAGGCTGCTCGGCCCAGTCCCAGAGCATCCATGCCCAGGTTGCGTGCTTTGATTGTGGCTTAACCGCGTTGTTAGTCATGGCTAAACACTAGACCGCTGGGTGCGGGTGCGACTAGTAGAAACCTACAAATTCACGCAATTGTTGTGTTTTCTGAGAGTTGAGTGTGAATGACTCAACTTTGGCGAAAAATGCTTGCGAATGTCCGAAGCATATGTGAAACTTGAGTCAACTCGGCTCAACTATGAGTCGAAACCGTCAAAAGACAAGTGTCGCGGGTCTCAGGGGCCGGACATAAAAGGAGAAACAAAATGGCACGTGCAGTAGGTATTGACCTGGGCACCACCAACAGCGCAGTTAGTGTGCTGGAAGGTGGCGAACCCACCGTTATCGCTAACGCAGAAGGATTCCGCACTACCCCTTCGGTAGTCGCATTCACCAAGGATGGTGAGGTGCTGGTCGGTGAGACCGCCAAGCGCCAAGCCGTCACCAACGTCGATCGCACCATCGCATCGGTCAAGCGCCACATGGGCACTGACTGGACTTTCAAGGTCGACGACAAGAACTACACCCCGCAAGAGATCTCGGCTCGCATCTTGGCAAAGCTCAAGCGCGACGCAGAGACCTACCTTGGCGAGGCAGTCACCGACGCGGTTATCACCGTTCCGGCTTACTTCAACGACGCCGAGCGTCAGGCCACCAAGGATGCCGGCGAGATCGCCGGACTAAACGTCTTGCGCATCATCAACGAGCCAACCGCGGCCGCACTGGCCTATGGTCTCGACAAGGGCAAAGAAGATGAGCTCATCCTGGTATTCGACCTGGGTGGTGGAACGTTCGACGTTTCGCTGCTCGAAGTTGGCAAGGATGACGACTTCTCGACCATCCAAGTTCGCGCAACCAGCGGTGACAACCGTCTTGGCGGCGACGACTGGGACCAGCGCATCGTTGACCACCTGGTCAAGAAGTTCAAAGAGACCACCGGCGTCGACGTGTCGAAAGACAAGATCGCGCTTCAGCGCCTGAAAGAGGCATCTGAGCAGGCAAAGAAGGAGCTATCGCAGTCGATGACCGCGAACATTCAGCTGCCTTACCTGTCGCTGACCGAAAACGGCCCAGCCAACTTGGATGAGACTCTGACTCGCGCACAGTTCGAGCAGATGACCGAAGACCTCTTGGCTCGCACCAAGAAGCCATTCAACGACGTCATCAAAGAGGCAGGCGTCAAGGTTGCCGACATCGCACACGTTGTGCTCGTCGGTGGATCGACCCGCATGCCTGCAGTTAGCGAACTGGTCAAGAGCCTCACCGGCGGCAAAGAGCCAAACAAGGGTGTAAACCCTGACGAGGTTGTTGCCGTTGGTGCATCGCTTCAGGCAGGTGTTCTGAAGGGTGAGCGCAAAGACGTTCTTCTGATCGACGTGACCCCACTCAGCCTCGGCATCGAGACTAAGGGTGGAATCATGACCAAGCTAATCGAGCGCAACACTGCGATTCCGACCAAGCGTTCAGAGACCTTCACCACCGCCGACGACAACCAGCCATCGGTTAGCATCCAGGTTTACCAGGGTGAGCGCGAGTTCACCCGCGACAACAAGTCGCTCGGCAACTTTGAGCTAACAGGCATCGCCCCGGCACCTCGCGGCATTCCACAGATCGAAGTCACCTTCGACATCGACGCAAACGGCATCGTGCACGTGTCTGCAAAAGACAAGGGCACTGGCAAAGAGCAGTCGATGACCATCACCGGTGGCTCAAGCCTGCCAAAGGAAGACATCGAGCGCATGGTTCGCGAAGCCGAAGAGCACGCAGCCGAAGACAAGAAGCGTCGCGAAGAGCAAGAAGACCGCAACACCGGTGAGCAGCTGGTGTACCAGATCGAGAAGCTCATCAAAGACAACGACGAGAAGCTGCCAGAAGACGTCAAGACTGATGTGCAGGCCGACGTTGACGCTCTCAAAACGGCGCTCGCGGGCGACGACATCGACGCGGTCAAGGCTGCCATCACCAAGCTCAGCGAATCACAGCAAAAGCTTGGCGAGGCAATCTACTCGGCAGCTCAGACCGAAGAGGCTCCTGCAGGCGAGAACGCATCTAACGAAGATGTCGTTGACGCCGAAGTAGTCGACGAGGACGAAACCAAGTAATGACCCAAGAGTTCAACAACGACGAGGCAGCAGCCCAGGGCGAAAACCCTGAGGCTGCGGCTTCGGCCGCATCGGAGTCAGCCGACAACGCGCCGGTTGACCCGCTAGATGCAGAGCTAGCCGACCTGGTCGACGAGACCGGGCCGATCAGCAAAGAGGCCGAGCTGCTTGCTGACCTTCAGCGCCTTCAGGCAGAGTTCGTGAACTACAAGGCTCGAGTCGAGCGTGACCGCGATGTTTCGCGCAACGCCGCCATCGCCGAAGTTCTTCGCGCGCTGCTGCCAGCCCTCGATGACCTCTCGCGTGCCGAAGCACACGGAGATCTCGATGGCTCACCGTTTGCTGCCGTAGTTGCAAAGCTGCGTGCCGCAGGCGACAAGTTTGGTCTCAAGACCTTTGCTGCCAAGGGCGACAAGTTCGACCCTGAACTGCACGACGCTCTGGTGCAAACGCCATCGGCCGATGTCACCGAGAACACCGTTGCAGACGTTGTCGAAAGTGGCTACATGGTGGGCGATCGCCTGCTGCGCCCAGCTAAGGTTGCGGTCTTCATTCCTGCGGAAGGTTAGACATGGCTAGTCAGGACTGGTTCGAGAAAGACTTTTATAAGATTCTCGGCGTCGCCAAAGATGTCTCTGACGCCGAACTAAAAAAGGTCTATCGCAAACTCGCCCGCCAGTATCACCCGGACTCAAACCCGGGAGATGCAAAGGCCGAGGCTAAGTTCAAAGAAATCAGCGAAGCCTATAGCGTGCTGAGCGACAAAGAGCAGCGCAAAGAATACGACCAGGTTCGAGCCATGGGTTCGGGCGCTCGGTTCACCGGTGGCCCCGGTGGTGCGGGCGGTTTTCCTGGCGGCTTTCAAGCCGGTGGTGCAGGTGGCTTCGAAGATGTCTTCGCCGACCTCTTCGGTGGCGGTGGCCGACGTGGTGGTTTTGGTGGGTTCGGTGGCCCGCAGCGTGGTGCCGATCTGACCATGAACACGACTGTCGACTTTATCGACAGCATTCACGGAGCCACCATCAAGGTTCGCCTTGGTGCGGGTGACCCAACCAGCGTAAAGATTCCGGCCGGCATCGTTGATGGCCAAAAGGTCAAACTGCGCGGCAAAGGTCAAGCGTCGCCAAACGGCGGCGAAACCGGTGACCTTATTATTACCGTCACCGTGAAACCGCACCCGGTTTTCACCCGCGACGGAAACAACCTGCGAGTCACCGTGCCTGTCACCTTCACCGAGGCGGTGCTGGGCGCGACCATCCAAGTTCCAACTCTTGGTAGCGAACCGGTCAAGCTCAAGGTTGCGCCGGGCACACCAAATGGGCGTGTTCTGCGCGTCAAGGGCAAGGGCGTCAAGTCGGCCAAGGCCGAGGGCGACCTGCTAGCAACCGTCGAGATCGCCGTGCCATCGCACATTAGCGACAAGGCAAAAAAGGCGCTCGAAGAGTTTGCTTCGGAGTTGCCCGACGAAGACCCGCGCGAAGACTTGCTCACCAGGGCCGGCCTGCTTTAACATCGGCTCACGGCGAATAGTTCGCCGGCGAGAGAGAGGAGAGTCATGGAAGAGTTCGACGAGAACACCCCCATGTTCGTAATCTCTGTTGCCGCCGAGCTGGCCGTGATGCACCCGCAAACCCTGCGCCAATACGACCGCATGGGTTTGGTCGTGCCAACTCGCACCGGTGGTGGCGGTCGTCGCTACACGATGCGCAATGTTGCTCAGCTGCGCGAAATAGCAAAACTTTCTTCTGAAGGCGTGAGCCTCGAAGGCATTCGTCGAGTCATCGAACTCGAAAACCAAAACAACGAACTCAAGCAGCGCATTCGCGACCTCGAGGCAACCCTTGCCAATGAACTCATGAACCGCCCGGGCAATCGCGTCTTTGCGGCCGGCGGCCAAGGGGTCGAGAGCATCGCGGTTGGGCAACGCCCATCGAAGCGCACTTCGGTCGTTCTTTGGCGCGCTCGCTAGAAAACCACGCCGCGCAACACAACACCGAAGCCTGCTAAACCAATAGCATTGGTCGAAGGCAAATTTTGCCAGCCAATAGTCAAAGGTTTGCACATGCGTACAAAATTCAACCTCTTCGCCGCCCTAATCGCTGCGGTCGCTCTGGCATTTGGAGGCACCTTGGCTCCTGCCCAGGCTTCGGGTTTGTCGGCCAACATCGCCCTCTCGAATGGTTCACTTGCCGGCTCAACGGTAACCGCTGCAGACCCTTCGGCACTCTTGCAAATGACCGTGATTGCCAGCGTCGGAAAAGTTCAATGGAACAACGTCGGTTCGGGTGTGATGCTGATTAGCCGACAAGGGGCAACTGCGCAGGTTCTAACTTTTCAAGGCAACCAAGATCAGCTGACCGCTGCACTAGCCGAGATCACGGTCATTGCTCCTTGCCAGAATGGTCAACAGAACATCTCGATTCAAGTAACTACCGGCAGTGACATCGTCAACCCACAATCTGGGCACATTTATCGCTATGTCAACTCAAACCTAAACTGGGACGACACCAAGACGGCCGACGAGACAATCCCATTGGTGCCAGGTGGATCCGACACCTTTGGTTACATGGCGGCGATCAGCAGCTCAGTTGAGAACGCAATCGTCGCCAGCCTAAACCCCGGGCAGTTGTGGCTGCCCGCAAGCGACGCAGCGACCGAAGGTGACTGGACTTGGACCACTGGTCCAGAAGCTGGAACCCACTTTTACCTGGGCGCCTACCCAACCGGTGCCGCCGTAAATGGCATTTATAACGACTGGAACGGTGGCGAACCAAATAATTCAGGTGGAAGCGAAAACTGGGGTGTCATGAACAGTGACGGAACTTGGAACGATGCCCCCCAGCAGTTTTTGACGATGCCTTCTGTCGTTGAGTTCGGCGGCATGTCAGGTGACAACTTGGGGCAAATGGAATTTTCTCTAGACGACGCCACTATTTCGTCAACCAGCGGCTTCGACCAGGCCGGAACACAGGCCGACCCATTCTTGATTTCGAACGTGAAGTCACTAGGCGATGTCGCCAGGTGCGGAACCCTGAACACCTATTTCAAGCAGACTGCCAACATCACCTTGCCAGTCGATTGGTCAGGTGACCAAATCTTCGCAGGACACTACGATGGCGACAACAAAAAGATTATGTTTAGCCCAAACACCCCCATCACGCACGACACCTTTGGTGTGTGGGGGCAGTCGGCAAGCGATTCGTCGTTGGTCAACCTGGATGTTTCGGGCGACTTGGATGCTGGCAGCAACAGCACAATCGGTCTTCTGTTTGGTTACAACGCCGCTCAAATTAAAGACTCCAAGTTCAGTGGTTCAATCACGACTTCGGGTGGAAACTACAACATTGGCGGTGTTGTTGCACTATCTGGAGCCCTTCTCGACAATGTTCAATCAACCGTAGATATCACGGCAACCGGAGGCGCTGGTTCCGTCGGTGGCGTAGCTGGGTATTTTTGGGGAACAATGCTGAACTCGAGTTGGGCCGGAAACATAACCATGACTGGAAGCTCCGGAGAAGTTGGCGGACTCGTCGGATCGAGTGACTGCATGACCATGGCAAGGTCAAGCGCCACCGGCTCGATTAGTGTCAACAACGGCAGCTCTTATGACATCGGTGGTGCCGTTGGCAGCATGTGTGGAAACGTTTCAGATTCGGTGGCGCGTGTCGAAGTCACTTCTAATTCGGCAGACAATGTCGGTGGATTTGCTGGTTGGTCCAGCGCCGATGTTTATCGAATCGCAGCCTACGGATCGGTGCGGGGTCGCGGTTGGGTAGGCGGCCTCATTGGTTATGCAAGCGGCGGAAGCGCAACTGACGTAGTTGCTCACGGTGATGCATCGAACAACAACAGCGAAGCCGCATCACTTTTTGCACACATCGACAATTTCACGCTACAGAATGCCTATGCAACGGGTTCGGTCTCGGCCGATTCAGGCCCTCTAGGGGCACTGTCTGATGTACACGATGTAAACCTAAGCAACGTGCACTGGGTGCCAGCCGAAGCCGGTGGAGTGGTTCCTTCAAACCCATTGCCTGGGCAGGTGGCATACACCGCCGAAGACGAAACCAGCTTGGCCTTCTATCAGAACGAGGGTTGGAACATCTCTGATAAGTGGTCTGATGCTCTAACTTGGACCATCTGCACCGGTGTCGACGATCACAAGCCGTTCTTGACCAGCCTGTTTAGCAGCGACCCATGCTTCAAAGACTTCGCGCACTCAACGGCACCACAAGTCACCGGAAACGGCTGGGTCGGCACTGCACTGGGTGTTGACGCAGGCACTTGGGATGCCGGAGTGGCTTTCACCTATCAGTGGAAGCTGGACGGAAACAACATCGCCAATGCCACCGCTTCGACCTACACACCGGTAGACGCAGACATCGGCAAGACTGTGACCGTTGAAATCACTGGGTCGAAGCAAGGATTTATCGAGGCGACCAAGCTGTCCAGCAACGGCATCGTTGTTGCCGCAGTGCCAGCTGGAGCCGTTGAAAAATCTTCGGGCCAAGAAGTGTTGATTGGCGAGTTCGCCGGCAACTCTTGGTGGATTCCGGTCGGTTTTGTTTCTTCGGTCAAGTCGGCGGTTAGGGCGCATCACAAGGCGACCACACTGACCTGTACGGGAATCGTGGCCCCTGGCGGAACCAAGGCTTGGCTGAAAACGCTTGGGCTAAAGCGAGCCGTTCTAGCCTGTTCAATCGCCACAGGCTTTAACTCAAAACTAAAAACCAAGTTGGCCTGGCGTGTTTCGAAAAAGAACGCCAAAGTCAAACGTGGTGCCGGACTGAAGTTCAACAAATAGTCATCAGCAAAGATGCCCCGCCGAAAGGTTGGGGCATCTTTCTATTTGACTGGCACCCTCGTCAAATGGGGCATTCAACCCATTCTTGCCAATAAACTTTTGCCATGCCTAAAACTGAAGTAGAAACACGTTCGTATGGCCAAGGCGCTCAGGGTGAAGTAGCCCCACAGAAGCGCACTAAGGCCGGATTCTGGACCAAGGTCCGCTACAACTTCGACAACTCGATTGCACAGCCGAGCGCCTTCGTGCTCTACATGTTCATCGCCTTGATCATCTTGTCGGTGCTTATTGTTGTTGTTAAGTACGCGCTCTATGCTTTGCCAGCGCTGCTGCCATCAGGCACTCCTCCGCTTGCACCAGTCAGTTTCGAAACTTTCTGGGGCCAATTCGCCACCTTGACCGGTCGCGGCACCGAGGCAACCTGGGCAGATCGAATCGTCGGCATTCTCAACTGGTCGATCACCATCACCATCGCCGGTAGCGTTACCGGTTTCATCGTTGGTGCGATCAACCGCGCCTTCGCCGCCATGCGCAAAGGCAAGAGCCCGGTTATCGACAACGACCACACTCTGATTCTTGGTTGGTCGAACCGTGTCTTCCCTATTCTCAAAGAACTCGCTATTGCGAACGCAAACGTGCGCAACGCCAAGGTCGTAATCTTCTCGACTCTTGAGCGCGAAGTTATGGAAGACGAGATTGAGTCTCGAGCCGAAGGCCTTGGCAAGATGAAGGTCATCACCCGCACCGGTGACCCAACCAACCCAACTGACCTGAAGCGAGTCAACGTTTCAAACGCCAAGTCGGTAATCATCCTTGACGCTGATGAGACTGGCGACGCAACCGTGGTTTCGACCGTTCTTGCAGTCAAGTCGGTCAACTCGAACCCAGACCTCAAACTCATCGCTGAGCTTGACGACGCGAACACCGCCGAGGCTTTGGTCACCGCGACCAACGGTCAGGTCATTGCGGTTCGCTCACACGACGTCATCGCTCGTGTCACCGCACAAGCCAGCCGCCAGCCAGGCTTGGCAGCTGTCACACTAGACTTGCTCGACTTCGACGGCGACGAGATCTATTTCCAGAGTGTTCCTGCCCTCGACGGCAAGACCTACAAAGATGCCGTGCTCTCGTTCAACGAAGCGTCGGTCATCGGTCTTGTTCACCCAGATGGCACGCCAGAACTAAACCCTAAGGCAGCCACCAAAATCAAGCCTGGCTCTCAGGTTATCGCTGTTGCAGAAGATGACGACAAGGTGATTTTCACCGGAGTTAGCGATGCGATTGCCGGGCGCAAGATTGCCGCTCGCAAGACCATCGCACGAAAGGCAGAGAACCTGCTGGTCATCGGTTGGTCTTCGATGGGCCGTGCAGTTCTAACCGAACTGGCAGCCTACCTGCCGAAGGGATCTTCGGTTCACATCGTCGCGCAGAGCAAGTTCGTAGCTCCTGAAGAACTGGCCAACCTTAAGTTCGGCGCGGTGAAGGTCACGCACGCCTCAGTCTCGGGCGACATCGACGAGCTCATCGCAGCAGCCTCGGCGAAGCGCTATGACGAGGTAATCGTGCTTGGTTATCGTGAGGCAATCAGCGAGTCAGAAGCAGACGCGCAGACCATGCTGACGATGTTGCAAATGAACCAACTGTTTGAGCAGCAGGGCAACGGTGTCGAGCCAACTCGTTTGGTCGCCGAGATTCTTGACTCACGCAAGGCCGAGCTCGCTCGAGTTGCGGCGGTTGACGACCTGGTTGTCAGCGACAACTTGGCAGCGTTGCTGATTGCTCAGATTTCTGAGAACCCAGCACTCGCACCGGTCTTCGAAGATCTATTCGACGCAGATGGCGCTGCCATCAACGTCAAGCCAATCGACCACTACGTGCCCCTTGGCAAAGAGATCACCTTTGGCGAGCTTGTTGCAATCGCTTCGGCAGCTCACGGTGAGTCGACCATTGGTTATCGCGTTGCCGCTGCATCGCGCGACGATGCTTCGACCGGTGTTCGCATGAACCCAAACAAGAACACCGTGTTCACCCCTGCGGCCGGCGATGCGCTGGTTGTCATCGGCGACGTCGAGTAGTTCTAGATGTTGTTGACAGCGGCCAGTATCCGGGAGGAACTGGCCGCTGTTGCATCTCGAGACGATTCGAAGTTTCTCAGCGGGTTCTTCAAGACCGGCCCGGGTCAATATGGCGAGGGCGATGTGTTTATTGGCGTTCGAGTGCCAGACACTCGAGCCATCGCAAGACGATATAGAGACTTGCCACTCGAGGAGGTTTATGAGCTTCTTGAATCAGAGATTCACGAGCATCGCCTGGCCGGTCTTGTCGTTCTAACCGAGCGATACAAGCGAGCCAAGACCGATCGCCTGCGCCAAGAGCTTTTCGACTTTTATCTAGATGCCGCACTTCGTGGTCGGGTCAACAACTGGGACTTAGTCGATGTCACTGCTCCAACCTTTGGTGATTATCTGGTTCGTCACCCCAATGATGCGCTGTTGCGCGACCTCGCCACTAGAGAAAACCTCTGGGAGCGTCGCCTGGCGATGATGTTCACGTTCGCCCACATTCGAGCCGCCGAGTTTGGAGTGCCGCAGCACATCGCCATGATTCTTCTCAATGACAAGCACGACCTGATTCAAAAGGCGGTCGGCTGGATGCTTCGCGAAATCGGCAATCGCGATGTCGAAGTTCTTCGTGCGTTTCTCGCCAAGCACCACACGACGATGCCTCGCACCATGTTGCGCTACGCGATCGAAAAACTGGAACCCGCCGAGCGCGCGCGTTGGATGGCTAAGGGTTAGTCGAGGGTGACGACCACCGGAACGTGGTCACTCGGGCCTTCGCCCTTGCGTTCGTCGCGAACTATCTCGGCGTCGATCACGCGCTCGCCGAAGGCATCGGAGCCAAGAATGAAATCGATGCGCATGCCCTCGTTGCGCGGAAACCGCAGCTGCTGGTAGTCCCAATAGGTGTATCCGGCAGGCACGCGCTCGCGCACCACGTCGGCATAACCGATCTGCTCGAAAGCCTCAAAAGCCTGTCGCTCGGGTGCAGAGACGTGGGTCGAGCCAGCGAAGTCGTCGATGTTCCAAACATCCGTGTCTAGCGGCGCAATGTTGAAGTCGCCCATCAGCGCAATCGGTTCGCCGCTTTCAACCCACTCCGATGCCGCCGCGGCTAGCCGGTCGAGCCACTCGAGCTTGTATGCGTAGTGCGGGTCGTCGAGCGTGCGGCCGTTCGGCACATACAGGCTCCAAAGTCGAACGCCGTCAAAGGTTGCGCCGAGCGCTCTGGCCTCGTGCACATCTTTGAACGATGGCATCTCCGGGAACCCGATCTCGACATCCTCAGCCGGCATCTTCGACGCGAACGCAACACCGTTCCACTGGTTCAAACCGTGAAGCTCGACGTGATAGCCGGCGTCGGTGAAAGCCTGCACCGGAAACTGGTCGGGCTTGCACTTGATCTCTTGCATAGCAAGCACGTCGATGTCTGCGCGCTTTAGGTAGTCGACCACGCGGTCAACTCGCGTGCGAATGGAGTTTACGTTCCAGGTGGCGATGCGCATTTAGCCAACCGATTCGCGGCGACGGCCACGAGTGTGGGTTTCGTTGCACTGAAGGTTGGCTTCGTCCTTGAAGCATTCGTCGCACAGCAGCACGAGGTCTTTGCATCCTAGGTTCTTGCAGTTTCTGAACGACGATGTCGCGCCGCCGCAGTGCTCGCACTCACCGATGGTCTTGGCCTTGTCGGTGAAGTTGATGTTCAGGCGGTCGTCGAAAACATAGAGCGAGCCCTCCCACAGGCTGGTGTCACCCTGGCTCTCGCCATAGCGAACAATTCCGCCGTCGATTTGGTAGACCTCTTTGAATCCGCGGTCGATCATGATGGCGCTCAAAATTTCACAACGGATGCCTCCGGTGCAATAGGTCACGATCGGCTTGTCTTTGATGCCGTCGTACTTGCCGCTTTCGATGTCACGAATAAAGTCGTGCGAGGTTTGAACATCTGGGATGATGGCGTTCTTGAACTTGCCGATCTTGGCCTCAAACGCATTGCGGCCGTCGAAGAACACGACCTCGTCGCCGCGCTCGGCAACCAACTGGTCAACCTGAGCAGGCTTCAGGTGCTTGCCGCCGCCAACGATGCCCTTGAGGTCAACCTTGATTTCGTCTGGAGCATTGAAGGCCACCAGTTCGTCGCGCACGCGCACACGAAGGCGAGGAAAATCATTGCCCGTGCCTTCAGACCACTTGAAGTCGATCTTTTTGAAACCTGGGAACTCCTTGGTGGCACGAACATACTTCTTAAGTGCGCTCATGTCGCCACCGAGCGTGCCGTTGATGCCATGCTTCGAGATGATGATTCGACCCTTAAGCCCAAGCGACTCGCACAGGGTCTTCTGCCAGAGACGAACTGCCTCTGGGTCAGCGACCGGCGCGAAGCCGTAATAAAGGATGATCTTTTGTAGTTCCACCCCGCAATTCTATCCGTCGGGCAAAAGCCACGCCCAAAGAACTTTTTGCTCGCCGAAGGCATTGTGGTTTGGCACGCCACCCAGAGAGTGCGCAGGTCGGCGGTTCTGCTTAGGATTGACCCATGACTATCAAGCCAGGCCTAGACACTGAAAACTTTGACACCAACACTCGTCCGCAAGACGACCTGTTTCGCTATACCAACGGGCACTGGCTCGACAAGTTCGAGATTCCGGCCGACCAAGCCGTGCACGGCTCGTTCTATTTGTTGCGCGACGCGAGCGAAGATGCCGTCAAGGCGATTCTCGAAGATGCTCAGGCCAGCCCAAAGCCCGGCGTCAGCCAGCAGATCGGCGACATGTATGCATCGTTCCTAAACGAGGCACGTGCCGACGAACTCGGCGCAGCCCCAATCGCCGCCGACCTCGAGCGCATTCGCGAGGCTGACCTGCACGGCATCACCCACCTGCTCGGCAAGTTCTCGCGCGAGGGCATCAGTGGTTTGTTTGGCATGTATGTCAACAACGACCCGGGCAACCCAGAGCGCTACCTGGTCAACATGTTCCAGGGCGGCATCGGCCTGCCTGACGAGTCGTATTACAAGGACGAAAAATACGCCGACTTCCGCGATGCCTACACGCCTTACATCGCACAGATGCTGCAGCACGCAGGTTGGTCTGCCGAACAGGCCGACAAAGATGCCGCTGCGATCATGCGCTTCGAGTCGAAGCTGGCCGAACACCACTGGGATGTTGTTCAGACCCGCGACGCCGAGAAGACCTACAACCTGTTCAGCTTCGCCGAACTGACCAAACTAACCCACACCTTCGACTGGGCCGCCTGGATGAAGGGCAGCGAGATTTCGGCTGACACTTTGTTTGAGTCGGTCGTCATGATGCCTTCGTTCTTCGAAGAGCTGCACAAGGTTTATAACGAAGACAACCTAGAAGAGATTCGCCTCTGGGCTCAGTGGCAGGTCATCAACTCGATGGCTCCATACCTGAGCAGCGACTTCGTCAACACCCGCTTCGCGTTCTATGGCACCAAGTTGACCGGTCAGCCAGAAATGCGTGCCCGCTGGAAGCGCGGCGTGCAGCTGGTCGAGGGTTCACTCGGCGAGGCAGTCGGCAAGATCTACGTCGAGAAGCACTTTCCGCCAGCAGCCAAGTCCCGCATGGATGAGCTCGTCAAGTGGCTGATCGAGGCTTACCGCGTGAGCATCTTGGATCTTGATTGGATGACCGAAGAGACCAAGAAGAAGGCTCTCGTCAAACTAGAGAAGTTCAACCCAAAGATCGGCTACCCGAACAAGTGGAAAGACTACTCGGCTCTGACCATCGACGCCGATGACCTTGTCGGCAACGTGCGACGCTCAAACGCTTGGGGCACCGACAAAGAGGCCGCCAAGATCGGTGCGCCGCTCGACCGTGAAGAGTGGTTCATGACCCCTCAGACCGTCAACGCTTATTACAACCCGGGCTTCAACGAAATCGTGTTCCCGGCCTCGATTCTGCAGCCTCCGTTCTTCAGCCTCGAAGCTGACGACGCCATCAACTTTGGTGGCATCGGTGGAGTCATCGGTCACGAGATCGGTCACGGTTTCGACGACCAGGGCTCAAAGTATGACGGAGACGGAGCACTGATTTCTTGGTGGACCGACGAAGACCGCGAGGCATTTGAAAAGCTGACCAAGTCGCTAATCGCACAGTATGACGCTCTGACCCCTGCCGGTTTGAGCGACGAATACCACGTCAACGGTGCACTCACCATCGGTGAAAACATCGGCGACCTCGGTGGCATCATGATCGCCTGGAAGGCATACATTCTCAGCCTCGAAGGTAAAGAGCCACCGGTCATCGACGGTCGTTCGGGTGCCGAGCGCTTCTTGCTTTCGTGGGGTCAGATCTGGCGCGGAAAGAGCCGCGAGGCAATCGCGATTCAGCGCTTGGCAACCGACCCTCACTCTCCGAGCGAGTTCCGTTGCAACCAGATTGCGAAGAACTTCGATGTCTTCCACGAAACCTTCGGCACCAAGGAGGGCGACGGAATGTGGCTCGACCCAGCCGAGCGCGTGAGCATCTGGTAACAGCTTGAAGCTTTGGTTGCGCCTGCTTTGGGCGTTGGTTTCTTGGCGCCGTCGCGGCCCAATGCAGATTCACGAAATCGGCGTTCGCCCGTTTCGCATCTGGCCAACCGACCTAGACATCTTTAGGCACATGAACAACGGCGTCTATTTGACGCTGATGGACCTCGGTCGCTTTGACATGCTCAAGCGCACCGGGGCTTGGGCGTTGTGCAAGAAAGCAAACATCTATCCGATTGTGGTCGGCGAGACCATCAGCTTTCGCAAGTCGCTAACCCTGGGTCAAAAGTTCACCATCGAAACCGGCGTCATCGGCTGGGATGACGTTGCCTTCTTCGTGCGGCAGCGCTTTGTGGTCAACGGCGAAATCTATGCCGATGCTGTCGTTCGCTTGCGCTTCTTGAAGAACCCAAAGGGAACCCCAACACCTGCCGAGGTTCTAGACATCATCGGTGGTTGGCAGGGCGCTCAGCCGCAGTTGCCAGATTGGGTTTTGGCCTGGGACAAGTCGATTGCGCTGCCAAAGGGTCGCGATGCCGCGCCGAGCACTTGGGGCGGTCGGCCCGTTCGCTAGTCGAGCTTGGCGAAAAGCGGCACGATTGCGTCGGTGCCAGCCAGCCCGCCATCGCGCATGACAAACAGCGCTTCGACGTCTGGTTCGCGGTTTAGTCGCTCAACTGCACGCAAGCCCTCGGCAAATGCGGCGGTCGCCCAAACGTCTGCCGTAACTAGGTCTTTCGCAATCACCGAAACCTGAACGAGTTCATCCTGGATGTCACCTTCGAACTTCGGGTTCCAAATGTGGTTGCCACGTTCGGCCGAGCCCGATGTCGCCACGGCACGAAAAACAGTGCCCTTCAAGTCAAAAACGGTCAGCACGCCGGCATCTGGGCTGGCGATCGTGATCGGCTTCGAAATGCCGATGCACCAGTCGATGTTCTCGGTCAGTTCGTCGTTGAGCATGATGTCGCCGCCGGCATTGAGAGTGAAATCTAAGATGCCTTCGGCGCGCAAGCGCTCGGCCGCCTTGGCTGCCGCCCAGGTTTTGACCAGACCGCTCGGGTCGAACGTGTGCTGAGGGGTGAATGCTTTGAACCAGCCGTCGGTTCGCTTTTCCCACTCTTCGCAGTCGTCCCAGATCTCGCTAACCACGGGTGGCAAATCTGCCACCGATGCCTCGCCGCGAGCCAATCGGCTCAGCGGAGACTCGGGTTTGTAGAGTGAAAAGATTTGATCTGATTTGTGCAAAATTGCGACTGCGTTTTGAATGACCTGTTCGGTCTTCTGATCGTCCAGAGGGCTTCGGCCCTTGAACACGAAGACTGTTCCCATGCACTCTTCGATGTGCTGAAACTCATTAGGTGCGGTCATTTAGTGGCTTGGCTAGCTGAGCTTTGAAATCGCAGAATCGAGCGCCTGCTTGAATGCGCTCGTCGTGTAAGTTGCGCCACTCACGTTAGAAAAGTTTGACCCTTGAGCCTGCACGGCGTATTGCTGCAGATAGGGAATGGCTCCATCGCGGCCTGCCGACGCAGTTCCTTGAACAACGTTCACGGCACTGATCTTGCCAGACTTGCGAACGACCTCAAGTTGCATGACGCCGAACTGATATTGAATGACGGCACCGGTGACAGTCTGGTCTGGCTTTGTGCCAGTAGATGCGCTGCCCGTGCTTGAAGGCAATGGCTGCTGAGTGATTGCCGCAGCCGGAGGGTTTAGGTGATTATCGACGACCCAGGCGCCACCTATCGAGACGGCGACGATGGCCAAGGTTGATCCCAGCCAACGGCTTTTGCCTTTGACCGGTTTTGCAGTGTAGGGGTTAGAACTTTGCAAGTGCGCTGTCCAAAGCTTGTTTGAATGCGTCGGTTGTGTATGTAGCACCGCTCATGTTTCCAAAGCCAGAGCCCTGTGACGAGATTGCTGCATCGACGAGGTTTTGAATGCTCCAACCGCGAAGGCGAGTGTAGCTTGCCTGCACGGGAGTGACGGCGGTGATCTTCGATCCGGTCTTGGTCACCGAGATCTGCATGACGCCGAACCAATACTGCACGGCAGCACCAGTCTTGGTTACAACGGCGGTCGACGTTCCAGTGCCTGCGCCGCTTGAGGTGCCAGTGCTAGTGCCAGTTCCTGAGCTTGAGCCTGTGCCCGAGCTGCTCGCCGAGCCACCTGTGCCAGAGCTCGAGCTACTGCCGCTCGACGAGCCAGAACTCGAACCAGAGCTAGCTCCAGCGCCTGAGCCCGTGCCGCTGCCCGAGGCCGACGTGCCGCTCGATGAACCTGAACCGCTAGAAGATCCGCCAGAAGCCTTGTGCTGAGTGGTGCCGGTTGATCCGCTTGCCGAGTTGCCAGAGCCAGAACTCGAGCCGCTGCTCGAACCAGATGGCGAAGTGCTTGGTGTTGAGCTAACGCCACTGCCCGAGGCAGAAGCAGAAGTGCCAGAGCCATTGCCACCGGTCAGGCTGGTGGTCGTGCCTGTGGTCAGTGAACCGAGTGATGCAGTGTTTGCGGCAGCCGACTCGATTCCGAACTTTGCCGAGGCCGCGATGATGCCGACCGAGACGACGCTAAGAATAGATTTCGTTGTATTTCTCACCAGGCAAACTCCTCTGAGTGAATCTGCGCTTCGGGGGTTCCGGCGCGCATCAAACTCTTTTCGACCGTCTTAGCCCAGGCGCCAGGGCCACAGATAAAGACGTCTGATTCTGAGATCCATGGTGCGATCTGGGTAAGGCGAACGTGGTCAGGAACATTGGCGTCGCTCGCCGGCAACCAAGACTGTGGGTGCGAACGTGGGCCAGACAATACGTGAAGGGCAAATCCACGACGACGTGAAATCTCTTGAACCTCGGCTAGCAGGGCGGCATCGTCGTTGTTTCTCGCACGATAAATGATGGTGACCTCGCCTGGGCGGGCAGCCATTGACTCAGCTAGGGCGCGAATAGGCGGCACACCGATGCCTGCGGCGATCAGCACGACCTTCTCGCGGCTGCGGCGGTCTTCGGTGAAGACACCGTATGGACCTTCAAGAATCACTCGGTCACCCTTATTTAAGAAAGGCATCTTTGAGGTGAAGTCACCGCGGTTTCCGATGGTGAATCGCACGAAGCGGCTGTTTGGGGCAGCCGAAACCGAGAATGGGTGTGGCTTTGACCAGTGTTCTTTGGTCAGAACGCGAAGCATGAAGAACTGGCCAGCCTTGTAGTGAAGCTTTTCGAGTTTCTTGCCTCCGACATATACCGAGACAGTGTCGCTTGCCTCGACGACAATGTTGTCGATGCGAAGACCGCGAGCGAAAGACGTGACGATCGGCTGCAAGAAGCGATACCAAACGATGTTGCCGGCAACAAATATGTAAAGCACCAACCAGAAGCCGGTCTGAACTGGCTTGCCTGCAATGTCGCTGCCGAACGAGAACTGGTGGGGGATAGCCGCGAGCACCGCAGCATAGGCGGTGAAGTGAATCCAGTACCAAACTTCATAAGACAAGCGCTTGCGAGCTGCGTTGATGCTGGTGATGGTCACGATGATCATCAGGCCAAGACCGATTGATGCTGTCAGCATGTCGGGCAAGGTCTTGAGCATGTTGAAGTATTCGTCGACTAGGTTCTTGCCGTCGGTCATGGCAAATCCGATGGTAGAAGCCAAGAAGTGAGCGGCAGCCAAATAAAGCACCGGCTTGCCTAGCTTCTTGTGAGCAACAGTTGCCTTGTCGTGGCCATAAAGCTTGTCGATCCAAGGCACACGTGCAATCAGCAACATGTGGATAAGAAGAAGGTCGGTGGCCACCAGTGCAGTGAGGCGAGAGAAAACACCTAGAAACGATGGAACGTCGACCACACGAGCCAGGGCACCGTCGATCAGGAACATTGCAATGACCGCGATAACGGTTGACCAAGCGAGAATCTCAACAAAGTCCTGGCCTTGCTTGATGCGCAGCATTTTGCGAGCCCCCAAGCGAACGCGAGTGGCAGGTGGCACCAGCACCAAGCTCGGTTTGCCGGCCGCAACGGGCTGGCCTTGGCCTTGGATAAGTCTGAACTCTGGGGGCATGCCTATAACTCTGGTCGGTGAACATGGGAGTTTGCTGAGAGCCGGCTGAAGAATTCCGAGGAATCGCTTAGCGTTGCCGAAGGCATCCTGGTGGTCAGTTTAGCGTTGCAGCGGTAGTCTGGGCGCATGACCGAACTACCTATCGTGCGCACGTTCAAAGACTCTCATTCAGTAGAGATTACTTTTTATGAGTGGCCAGTGGCTGCCCCCAAAGGAATTGTGCAAATCGCACACGGCCTTGGCGAACACGCACGCCGCTACGACCACGTTGCCGCCGAGCTCAACCGCGCCGGTTATAGCGTTTATGCCGACGACCACCGAGGTCACGGGCAAACCGGTGCAAAACAGGTGGCCAGCGGTCAAACCAAACAACTCGGCAACCTAGGCCCGGGCGGCCTGCCTGCCGCCTATGAACAGGTTCACGAATTCACCGACCTGATTCGCGACGAAAACCCCGGGCAGAAGGTTGTTTTGCTGGGTCACTCCTATGGTTCGTTCATCGCACAAAAACTGATCAAGAAGTACTCCAACGACTATGTCGCCGTGATTCTCTCGGGTTCGGCGCTTTTGACACCAACCGGTTTGAACCCGCGACCCCTAAATGCAAAGTGGGCCAAGAACCCTGGCGCCACCGGCTTTGAGTGGCTATCGCGTGTGCCCGAGGTCGGCACCAAGTTCGCCGCCGACCACCTGACGTTCTATGCAGACCCGATCAAGATGTTTGGTCTCGGCAATGCGCTCAAGCTCTATCACACCCCAAAGCCAACCATTCGGCCAGACCTGCCTCTGTTGATAATCGTCGGCTCCGATGACCCTGTCGGTGGCCTCAAGTCAAACAAGGCGCTCGCCGATGCATATGTAAAGGCCGGGCTCACCAACGTCACGTTGATCGCCTATGACGATGCTCGCCACGAACTGTTCAACGAAACCAACCAGGTCGAGGTCTTCGAAGACATGAACTCCTGGCTGGCCGCGCAGCTGGACTAGCCTAGCTACCGACGTGCCCGGCCTTGCGGGCCCAAAATCCTCGGGTTACTGAGTCTTCTGGCAAGACGTTGAAATCGAAGTGCCCAGCATGCATGAAAGCCCAAGCACACTATCCGGTGTCGACCACAACAGTGGTGTCCACGTTCCGGTTGAAGACATGTAGACATCTACTTCTTGATAGGGCGCGTTCAAATATGTTGCGGTAAAACTCATGCTCCCGTTTGAGTTGACTGTTGCATAGCCATCCAAGTTCAACTTGTATGGGGTGCAAGCGCCCAGTGACTCATTCTGATAAAGCTTCACTACAACGTTGTTGGTGATTGGTCCCTGGTTGGCGACTAGCTGGGTTGAAGATCCGATAGTTCCATTCTCCAGCGGCGCATAGATACCGAAGTTGGTGCTCAATACATAGAACGGCACCGATTGGTTCGTCTTGGTTCCAACAAAACTATTCAACGAACCAAACGTCCACTGTGCGGTCATGTCAGTCAAGTTTTTGGTGTCGTCCGCGCTAAAAGGATTTGTGCTGTCTCGCTGACCGCGCACATGAACTTTCAAAGGTGAAGAATTGGCGATGCCGAAGCTCGAGCAGTTTGCGTTCACCAATGGGTAGAACTGATTGTTTGCCAAGAATGTTTGGTAACGCACTTTAGCCGTCGTGGCGGCAGGAAGTGTGGCCAATGGTCCTGCTGCAACAACCGTGTTAGTTGCTACGAACTGCGCCTTAACACCACTGAAGCTTTTCACATAACTCTGAACCACGGTGAGACTAGCAACTTCTTTGTATTGCAGGCTTAGGCTTAGCGAACCATGCGGTGGCAAGTCAGAAGCCAGCAGTTTTGCGCCATTAAAAACCTTGACTTTTACCTTTGTCTCGGCGAAGTCCCAAGCGATTACAGCGTTAACGCCACTCTGAGCGACCGCAACAATCGAGGCATTCTGTGAGTCTCTGTGCATCTTGAGGTGGCCCGAGATTTTGCCCTTGTCGGTTGTTTCAGATCCGTTGACATCAAAGTCCTTTTGAATGTCTCCCGAAGCAACTTCGTATTTGTGAGTCGCACTTGCGATGATGCTGTTTAGAGTTACCTTGCCGTTCGCAAGTGACACTTCGACGCCGAGATACTTGTTCTCAGCCTGTGCCGGCAGGGCTACCCCAACAAGTGCAAGAGTGGCCAAAGCTGAAGCGAGTTTGAAAGCGATTTTCATAATTCCCCCAATAGAAATCTAGATATTTTGACTATACGCTCGAAACTTCATAAGTCAACTAAAGCGCAATGTTGAATTAACCGCCGAAGTGGTTGGCCTTGCGAGCCTTCATCGCCGCGACGGCATCGTCGATTGGGTTTAGCAGCAGGTCGTGAGTCTCTGGGTGGCGCTGCATCCACATGACGACATAGGAGCAAACCGGCACAACCTTGCCCATGTTGTTCTCGCGCACGTGGTCGATGCTTTCTTGCATCAGGATGCCGGCCAGGCTCTTGCCCTGGTGAGCCGGGTCGACCTCGGTGTGCACAAAGTGAATCTCGCCTGGCATGCGCGTGTAGTCGGCGTGACCGACTTTTCCGCCTTCTAGCCAGATTTCATAGCGGTTCAGATCGCTGTTGTGAATTACTTTTGTCGTCATGATGTTAATCTCTTCCTGTGTCGAAGAATAAGGTCTATGCAGGTGACAACCTGCCTGTTCTTCAATCTATGCCTGAAAACTCGGTTTCGCTAGTTTATGTAGACCCGCCATTCAACACCGGTCGCAAGCAAGAGCGTGGCGGCAAGACCACTCGCCGCAGCGAGACCGGCAACCGAATCGGCTTCAAGGGCAAGCGCTACGAGACGGTTCGCGAAACCGTGCTGAGCTACGACGACGAGTTCGGCGACTACTGGGCGTTTTTAGAGCCTCGACTCGAAGAGGCTTGGCGCGTGCTCAAAGACAACGGCACTCTTTATTTACACCTCGATTATCGAGAGTCGCACTATGCCAAAGTTCTGCTCGACGCGCTATTTGGCCGCGACTGCTTCTTGAACGAAATCATCTGGGCCTACGACTACGGCGGCAAGCCGAAG
Source organism: uncultured Micrococcales bacterium (assembly GCA_903834635.1). Lineage (GTDB taxonomy): Bacteria > Actinomycetota > Actinomycetes > Actinomycetales > Microbacteriaceae > Rhodoluna. The sequence continues at coordinate 22,063 of CAILJO010000111.1, forward strand.
AACCGCTGGCCCGCCAAGCACGACACCATCCTGGTTTATGTCAAGGATCCCAAGAACTACGTTTTCAACTCGGATGCCGTCGAGCGCGAGCCATACATGGCTCCGGGTTTGGTGACTCCAGAAAAGCGCGAACGCGGCAAGATGCCGACCGACGTTTGGTGGCACACGATTGTTTCGCCGACCGGTCACGAGAAGACCGGTTATCCGACCCAAAAGCCCGAGGGCATTCTGCGCCGAATCATTCAGGCCAGTTCAAACGAGGGCGATACCGTGCTCGACTTTTTTGCGGGCTCGGGAACTACCGGGGCAGTCGCTGCGGCTCTTGGCCGTCAGTTCATTCTGGTTGACCGCAACCCAGAGTCGATCGAAGTTATCTCGAAGCGACTCGATGCCGCCGGCGCAACCGCCGACTTCGTGACGGCAAACTAGCCGCGAACACGACGGCAAAGGTCACCAGAATCACGGCGGCGCTCATCGCCATCGCCATTCCATAGTTGTTGCCACCCGGCCGACTGATCAGTTGATAAAGCACAGTCGGCAGTGTCGCCTGACTGCCATAAGCCAGGATGCTCGCCGCGCCAAACTCGCCCACCGAGATAATCGCTGCGTATCCGATTGCTGCACCAATACTGTCGCGAACCAGGGGCAGCTCAATGCGCAAGAACGTGCTCAAGGCGCTTGCGCCATCGGTGCTTGCTTGCTCGCCGAGTTCTTCGCTAATCGTTGCAAGCGCAGGGTAGATGATTCGAACCACGAGCGGCAGAGCCATGAGACCTTGAATGAGGGGCACGATAACCCAAGATGTTCGAAGCGGCAGGAGCCCAGAGCCGAAGGTCATGAGATAGCCGAAGCCGAGAACGATCGTGCTCACTCCTAGCGGCAGCATGAAGGCAACGTCCATGATTCGGTTTGCCAATCGAACGTGCTTGCTCTTCGCCTGACGAGAGAGCAGATAAGCGACGAGTGTTCCGATGATTACTGCCAGCAGAGTTGCGACTGCGACATTGCGAAGCGAGTTGAGCGCGGCTTGTTCAAGGGTGATGTTCAATAGGTTTCTGGCACCGTGGCCACCTAGGTCGAGATAGTTCTTGAACGTGTAGCTGCCGTCGTCATTCGCAAACGAGCGGTCAACGATTTCATAGATCGGCGCGACCACAAGCAACAGCGCGAGCCCAGTCACCACGATGGCCGGCCAGTCTCTGCGATCGAGTCTTGGCTGACGCGAGAGATTGTCGTGCGCCTCGAATCCGATGCGCGACCTAGCACCCGTGGCACTCAACGCAAAAGCGGCGATGCTGAGCACGGTTTGAAAGATCGCAAGCGCACCAGCCTCTTGCAGGTCGAGTCTTTGGTTAGCCGCCATCGCGATTTCGGTCTCGATTGAGTTCACGTTGCCGCCACCCAAAACCAAAATCAATCCGTAGCTTCCGGCGCAATACATAAATACCGTTGCCGAGGCAGACACGATTGCCGGCATCAACTGCGGGCGCGTGATCGACCAGAAGATTCGAAACCTTCCAGCCCCGCCCAGTGCCGCCGCTTCTTCGGTGTCGAGCGACAGGTTGGCCCAGCTGCTGCCGACGGTGCGAACGATGACCGAAAAGTTTACGAAAAGATGCGCTGCCAAAATCCAAAAGATTGGCGACGTAATCCAGGTGCCTATTCCAGAACCGGGATGATGCACATTCTGTTTTTGGAATACGGTGAATCCGATGGCCGTCACGATTGTTGGCAACGCGAACGGAACGGTGATGAGTGCTCGCAGTGCGCGACCGCCAGGAACCGCTCGTCGATAGAGCACATAGGCTGCCGGCAATCCGATTAGCAAACAGAGCAACACCGATGCCCCGGCTTGCCAAACCGTGAACCAAATCGCCGAGGCAACGTTGCCCTCGCTGAGCACGGCGAACCAATCGCCAGTCAGCCCTCGACCAAGTACGTTCGACATCGGCCAATAGAACAGCGTGCCGATCACGATGATCGGCAGCAGCCAGAGGGCGATGCGTTTAAGCAAGCGTTATTGTCCAGCCAACTTCGACCACTGGTCAAGCCAGGTTGCACGCTTTTCATCGAACGGCAACTTGCTCACGTTCACGAACGACTTCGATGCCGGTGCAAACTTGGCCCACGCATCCGGAAGCGCGACGGTGGCATCGACCGGATAGACATACATGTTCTCGGCAACCGATGACTGAAACGCTTTCGACTTTAGAAACTCGACCAGGGCTCTTGCGCCAGTTGGGTTCTTGGCATTCTTTAGAACACCCGTGTATTCGATCTGCCTGAAGCAGTCGTGGTTGATAGACACTGTGCGGCTTAGGCCGTCTTTGCCCACCTCGTCTGCGGGGCTCGAAGAATAAGAGAGAACAATCGGATACTGGCCGTGACCAGCCGAGCCAGAGAAGTCAACGTAATAGGCTTGCTCCCAACCCGCTTCGACCTTCATTCCGTTCGCGAACATCTTCTTCCACCACGTCTGCCACTCAGGTTCCCCGAGTTTGGCCACCGTGCTGAACAAAAACGCTAGACCGGTTGACGACGTCGCTGGGTTTTCTACGACGGTCAGGTTCTTGTATCGGGCGTCGGTCAGTTGTTGCCAACTGGTTGGTGCTGCCACACCGTTGGCCGCGAACCAGTTGCGGTCATAGTTGAAACAGACATCGGCATAGTCGATCTTCGACATGCTTCCGTCCACGATTCCGTTCTTGCTGGCAACCCCGGCGAAGGTGTTGTCGATTCCGAAGAAGGCATCTGCGATTGGCGCATCTTTGGTGAGAACTAACTTGTTGGTCAGCTCGCCGGCGTCGCCGACCTTGACTCCCTCGATCGAATAGCCAGTCTCTTTTTTGAACTGGTTGATCAACGCATCTGGAATCAGGAACGAGTCATGTGTTGCAATCGTCACGGTCTTTGAAGACTGTGACGAGCAAGCACCCAACGAGAGAGTCAAAGCGATGGCTGTGATTGTTGCGTATGCCATTTTTGGAATACGTGACTTGCGCGATTGTGTCTGCACTTTCGTGCCCTTTCTCTAATGAAAAACGGGCACGGGTTGAGGTCCTCCCTGCGCTGGCATTACCCAGATCAGGTTTGACGGTCGAAGACTACTCAGTCTTCCTCTCAGTCCGGTCAAACCGAACTCCCGTGTAGTTAAAGGTTACGGCTTCTTGGCAGAGAGGCAAAGCAAAAGGCCCCACCCGAAGGTGAGGCCTCTTGAACAGCTTTTGCTTAGTGACCGGCGTTCGCGATTGCGTCGGCCTTTTCTTCGGCGGCTGACTTGGTGCGCAAAGCCGGAGCCTTGACGATCCAAGAAAGCACAAACGCAATCGCCACAACTGCCGCTGCGCTCTCGAATACGAGAACAGCCGAGTCGGCGAAGCCAGCCAAGAATGGGCGAGCCAAGCGTGGGTCAAGCCCAGACAAGAACGACGAGTCGGTGTTGAGCGAGTTGCCCAGAGCCTTCGGGTCGGCAGCCATGTTCTTCAAGAACACTACGTTTGGGTCGTTCGCCTTGATCTGGCCGGTGGCAACCTTGCCCATGATTTCTGCAGCAGCCTTGCCAAAACCAGTCTTGACTTCGGTGGTGTTGAACTGAGCCTTGATTGCATCAGGCAGACGGTTGAACAGAATCGAGACAAACACTGCGACTCCAAGAGTTCCACCCATCTGACGGAAGAACATGGTCGACGAGGTTGCTACACCGATGTCCTTCGCAGGCACCGAGTTCTGTGCAGCCAAGGTCAGGGTCTGCATCAGCTGACCAAGACCCATACCGATAATGACCATGCAGATCGACAAGAACCAGATTGGGGTGTCGTACTTGTAGCCAAACATCAGTGCATAACCAAGGGTCAGCATTCCGGTTCCGATAACCATGAATGGCTTGTACTTTCCGGTGCGGCTAGTTACCTGGCCGCTGATCATGGTTGCGGTCATCATTCCAAGCACCATAGGCAGCATTAGCAGGCCAGACTGGGTTGGGGTTACCCCGTTAACGATCTGCAGCAGAAGCGGCAAGGTCATCATTCCACCGAACATACCGACACCGACGATGACACCGAGGATGGTGGTCAGGGTGAAGGTGCGGCTGCTAAATAGCTTGAGCGGCAAGATTGCTTCTTCGCCGGCGCGTCGCTCCGAGATGATGAACGCGATGATTCCGACGACGCTCAACACATACATGCTGATCGATTCGGTGCTGGTCCAGCCCCAGGTGCGGCCGTTCTCGGCAACCAAAAGCATTGGAACAACGGCAACGATGATGGTGGTTGCGCCCCACCAGTCAATGCGGTGCTTGACCGGCGTGTGAGGAATGTGAAGAAACTTCCAGACCAAGAACAAAGCTGCGGCGCCTAGCGGAACGTTGATCAAGAAGATCCACTTCCAACCGGCGATGAACAGAATCTGACCGGCACCGGCGAATAGTCCACCAATGACGGGGCCAAGAACGCTCGAAGTTGCGAACACGGCCAAGATGTAGCCCTGGTAGCGCGCGCGCTCACGCGGCGGTGCAATGTCGCTAAGAATGGTGATTGCCAGCGAGAACAAACCACCGGCACCGATGCCCTGAACGGCTCGGTAAGCAGCCAGTTCATACATCGAGCCCGCGAACGCTGAAAGCAACGAACCGAATACAAAGATGCTGATCGCGATCAAGAACAGACGACGACGACCGAAGATGTCACCGAGCTTTCCATAGATGGGAGTCGAGATGGTTGAGGTGATTAGGTAGGCGGTGGTGACCCAAGCCTGAAGCTCTAGACCCTTAAGGTCATCGGCGATGGTGCGCATCGCTGTTCCAACGACGCTCTGGTCGAGGGCCGATAGAAACATGCCGGCCATCAGGCCAACAAGCACAAGGATGATTTCCTTGTGGCTAAGTGCTCCGCCGTTTTGGTTTACACGCTCGGCAGCAGCGTTTCGTTCTTTAGACACGAAGAACTCTTTCTGGTTGAAGGTTAGGCTTGATTTGATGTCAAACCGGTGGCGCGAACTAGCGCGCAGAAGTCAAAACCGCAAAGCGGTTGAAACTATTTCGTTATTACTAAGTCTAAACCTGCTCGGTGCGATTGTGCCTGTGAATCTTTTTCACCAGGATGCAGCCAACGCTGCCCAGTTAAAAGCCGCGCCGATCAACGCGCCTCTCGCCACCGACCCGCTGCCGGTCTGTGAGACATCCCCGTGTTTTGATCCACCAAGTTTTTCGATCGATCGTGCCGATTCGAAATGGGTGGTGGTCAACAAGCATCGTCCGCTAATGCCAATCACCTATGTGCCCAAGCTTGTGACGCCAAAATTTCCAAGCCAAATTAGCAACAACCCATACAACCTGCGGCTTGCCCCGCTAGCTGCCAACGCGATGATCGCGATGTTCGCCGATGCTAAGAAGCAGGGCGCCGGAACCCTGTTCTTGCAGAGTGCATACCGTTCTTATAAGTACCAAATCTCGATTCACAACTTGGATGTAGCCCGATTTGGTCTCAAGGCCGGCGAGGCTTTGGCCGCGCGCCCAGGTTTTAGCGAGCACCAAACGGGTTTGGCCGCTGATTTGGCGGCGATTGGACAGGGTTGCCGCATCAAGGTTTGTTTTGGCACCACCAAGGCCGGCAAATACCTGGCCACGCAAGCCTGGCGTTTTGGTTTTATTGTGCGCTACCCCAACGGTCGAACCCCAACCACGGGCTATCAGTACGAGCCGTGGCACATGCGATATGTAGGTGTTGAATTGGCCACCGAAATGCACAATCGCTCAATCGCTGTGCTCGAAGACTTTTTCAGTCTTCCCGCAGCGCCAAACTACATAACTTCTAAATAGCTACTAAGCCTCGGGCTAGGCGACCCAAACTACTAAGCGCCGAGCACTCCATCAACAAGCGCCTTGGCCTCTTGCTGAACGAGCTTTAGGTGTTCGGCACCCTTGAACGATTCACCATAAATCTTGTAGACGTTTTCGGTGCCCGATGGCCGGGCGGCAAACCAAGCATTCTCGGTTTCAACCTTCAGCCCACCAAGCGCTGCACCGTTGCCAGGCGCGTGAGTCAAGATCGCGGTGATCGGTTCGCCGGCGAGTGAACTAGCAGTCACGGCATTGGCAGACAACTTGCCTAGCTTGCTCTTTTGCTCAACGGATGCTGGCGCATCGATGCGTTCATAGGCCGATTCACCATAGCGGTCGGTCAGCTTTTTGTAGTGCTCGCTCGGAGTGAACTCGGTGGTGGCGGTGATCTCGCTGGCCAGCAGCGCCAAAATCAGGCCATCCTTGTCGGTCGACCAGGCTTTGCCATCGAGGCGCAAGAACGAAGCACCGGCAGACTCTTCGCCACCGAAACCAACCGAGCCATCAATCAGCCCTGGCACAAACCACTTGAAACCAACCGGCACCTCGATCAATTTGCGACCAAGGTTCGAAACCACGCGGTTGATGATGCTCGAGGACACCATCGTCTTGCCCACCGCGGCGCTCGCCGACCACTGTGGACGGTGTGTGAAGAGGTAGTCGATGCTAACGGCCAAAAAGTGGTTCGGATTCATCAGACCAAAGTCACGAGTGACGATTCCGTGCCGGTCGGCATCCGCGTCGTTTCCGGTTGAGATGTCGTAGTCGTTGCGACCGGCAATCAGCGAAGCCATGGCAAACGGGCTCGAGCAGTCCATGCGAATCTTTTCGTCCCAGTCGAGACTCATGAAACCGAACTGCGGGTCGACGTTTGGGTTGACCACGTGCAGGTCGAGGTTGAAACGGTCGCCGATCGCACCCCAATAAGCCACGGATGCTCCGCCCATCGGGTCGGCACCAATGGTCACGCCCGACTGCGAGATCGCGTGCATGTCGATCACCGATGCCAACTGCGAAATGTAGTTCTCTCTGAAATCAAAACCGGTGGCGTTCGGCCTGGCGCGCTTCACCTCGCGCATACCGCCGGCGATGATCTCGTTGGCACGACCGGCGATCCAGTTAGTGGCGTCAGAATCGGCCGGACCACCGTGAGGAGGGTTGTACTTAAAGCCTCCGTCGGCAGGCGGGTTGTGGCTCGGGGTGATGACCAGGCCGTCTGCGCGCGAGGCATCCGTGTTGGACTTGCCCTGGTTGTGATTGATGATCGCGACCGAAACTGCGGGGGTCGGAGTGTAGCCACCGTCGATGTCGACCAGCGCTGGAACATCGTTGCCGGCCAGAACCTCTAGCGCGGTTTGCTCGGCCGGGTCGCTCAACGCGTGGGTGTCTTTGCCAACATAGATCGGCCCCTGAATGCCTTCGTTTTTGCGGTACTCGACGATTGCCTGAGTGATAGCGGCGATGTGGTCTTCGTTGAATGAGCCATTGAAAGAGCTACCGCGGTGACCGCTGGTGCCAAAGATGACCTTCTGCTCGGGGTTGCTGACATCCGGGTGAATCGACGAATATGCGCTAAGCAGCGCGGCAACATCGATCAGGTCTTGGGGTTGGGCCAACTGCCCAGCACGTTCACTCATAACTACATTTTGGTCGCTACCCTTTATCTATGGCCACTTTTGCGAAAAACGTTAAGAAAAAGGTGTACTCCTATTTGGGTCCAGCCGGCACCTTTACTGAGCTTGCTCTCGCCCAGGTGCCTGAGGCCAAGGGTGCAGTTCACAAGCCCGTTCTTTCGGTGGCCGACGCGCTCGCCGATGTTCTCGCCGGCCGCGCTATTCATGCGATCGTTCCAGTCGAATCTTCAGTTGAGGGTGGCGTGAGTGCCACCTTGGATGCACTTGCGACCACCGAGGGTCTGCGCATCTATGCCGAATACCTCGTGCCAGTCAACTTCAACCTGGTGGTTCGCCCGGGAGTCAAGCTGGCTGACATCAAGACCATCGCCGCCCACCCGGTTGCCTATGCCCAGACTCGCAAGTGGCTAGCCGCAAACCTCAAGGGGCACAAGCACCTGTTGGCGACATCCAACGCAGCCGCCGCAGCCGACCTGTTCGAAAACGACCGCATCGACGCAGCCGTTTCGACCCCGAACATCACCGACCACTATGCGGTCAAGGTGCTCGCCAAGAACATCGCCGACAACAAGCACGCACAGACGCGATTCATCGAGGTCGGCAAGCCAGGCACCACGCCTAAGCGCACCGGCAGCGACAAGACTTCGATCATCGTTGAGTTGCCTAGCGACCGCCCGGGTGCACTGCTCGAAATGCTCGAGCAGTTTGCTGCCCGCGGCGTGAACCTGAGCCGAATCGAATCTCGCCCAATCGGTGACCGACTCGGCCGATACCGTTTCAACATTGATGCGCAAGGCCACTTGGATGACGCCGCCGTCGCCGAAGCACTCATGGGACTGCACCGGTTCAGCCCGAAGATCGTGTTTTTGGGCTCTTACCCTCGGGCCGACAAACAAAAGTCAGAGCACGAAGGCAACAACTCGAACACCGAGTTTGGCTCGGCCGAGGCTTGGCTGAAAAGAATTCGCTCAAAATAATTCATGTAATAG
>CAILJO010000112.1 GCA_903834635.1 uncultured Micrococcales bacterium
GAGCTCGTGTCTTAAAAGAACCACGGCCATTCTCATATGCATCAACAATTCCGTCTAGTCCCATGATGATGCCGCCAGTTGGCAAATCTGGGCCTGGAACAAACTTCATCAGGGCCTTGGTGTCAGCCGTCGGATTCTCAAGTAGGTGACGTGCTGCGTTGATAACTTCGCGCATGTTGTGCGGCGGCATATTCGTCGCCATACCTACAGCGATGCCAGAGGACCCATTTACGAGCAGGTTCGGAAAAGCAGCCGGCAAAACTTCGGGCTCGCTCAACTGAGCATCGTAGTTAGGTTTGAAATCAACGACATCCTCATCGAGGCCCTCGTTCATCAGCAGAGCTGCAGAGGCGAGTCTGGCCTCGGTATAGCGAGCTGCTGCCGGCCCATCGTCCAGCGAACCAAAGTTGCCGTGGCCGTCGATCAGTGGCACACGAAGTGTGAAAGGCTGGGCCATGCGAACCATGGCGTCATAAATCGCGCCGTCGCCGTGGGGGTGAAGCTTTCCCATAACCTCGCCCGAAACTCGAGCCGATTTGACGTGCCCGCGGTCAGGGCGAAGCCCCATTTCTCCCATTTGGTAAACAATCCTGCGATGCACCGGCTTAAGACCGTCGCGAGCATCTGGCAGTGCACGAGCATAAATAACCGAGTACGAATACTCCAAGAAAGAATCCTGCATCTCGTTGGTTAAATCGATGTCAACGATGCGTTCTTCTGGGTGCGTCTCTTGGGTCATGTTTCTTTCGGCTTTGCTGTGGCAAACTATCATGGATGACGACTTCCAAGATACCTGTTGCCCCGAAGGATATCGGGAAGTTGAGCGATGTGTTTGTATCTGCGCTCGCATCTATCAAGGCCCCCAAAGATACATACCTAAATCGCTTAGGTTTCGCACCATCCACATCTGCTGTCGTTGTGCTGGTTGATGGTCTCGGAATAGCTAACCTTGAATCTAGAATCGGTCATGCCCCCAAGTTGGGTGGGCTTCTTAGGTCGCAGCCAAAATCTGTCATCAGGTGCGAATTTCCAAGCACAACGGTGGTTAGTCTGGCTGGATTTGCGACCGGCAAACGTTCCGGGGAGCATGGACTCATCGGCTATAACGTCCGTGCTCTTGGCGGTGACCGCCTAGAAAACTTGCTCAGTGGGTGGGGGATTGGGAATTCCGAAACTCCAGCCGAATGGAAGTCTGTCCTCACGCTGTCTGAAATGGGATATGGGGCTGAGGTTGAGTTTCATGTGGTGGCTCACTCGAGCTATCGAGAATCGGGCTTTACTGCCCTCACCATGCCGGCAGCTTCGTTTCACGGCGTAGACGATCTAGAAGACCGAGTGCTAAAGGCACAACAACTGGGTGAGAGCGCCGGCAATTTGGTTTACCTTTATGTTCCAGAGCTTGACCAGTTGGGTCACATGTATGGCTCTGAATCGGCCGTCTGGAGTCAAGCACTAGAGCAACTAGATAGTGCCCTCGGCCCTCTACTCCAGTCCAAGAAAGCAGCGGTGTGGGTCACTGCAGACCATGGCATGGTTGATGTCCCAATTGAGAACCAAGTTCACCTAGATACTTTTTCGTCTCTGCAAGGCGATGACGTTTTGTGTGGTGGCGACACGCGCTCCGCTTTCGTTTATTGCGAACGCGACATCAAAGCCGAGTTGTCTGAAGAAATTGGATCAAGAGGTTTCGTAGTCACTTGGCATGAGCTAGCTGACGCTGGCTATGTGACCGAGCCAATCGAGAAAGACCGCAGAGTGCCAAATTTGGTGATACTGGCCAGAGGTTCGACAACCCTTTATGACCGCAGAACATGCAAGCCTAGATCTTTGAAAATGCTGGGCCATCATGGTTCGATTAGCGATGCCGAGATGCGCGTGCCACTGTTGCGAGCCGGCAGTCTCGTTTAAAGCTCTTCGTCTGTCTTCGTGCCAAACACGATCTGATCCCACGATGGCATCGCCGCACGCCCCTTTTTGGGCGCAGCGGGCGCATCCTCGACAAAGTCCTGCGAGTCCGATTCTCCTTGATCAGGAGCATCCATCTGGTGTTCAGTGGCGGACTCTTCTTCGGTTTCTAGGTCTGGCACTACCTGAAGTGGTCCGGTCGCCGGTTCCAATTCACTGTCGTCAAAGTCTTCATCAAATTGCGGTACAGGAATTTCCAGACTTTCGGGCGCCTCATCGGTGAAAGTTTCACGTCGCTTGCGAAGCTCATCAAGCAGGTCACTGGTAGAAGAGTCGTCATTAGGAGTAATAACCTGAGCGACCTCCTCGTCAGGCCTGCGGAATGCCGCTGGTGCGCTTACGTTTGAGTCTTTCGCGAATGCCTCTGATTGGAGTGAATCAACCATTGCCGCCTGCACTGCTACTGGGGCGATCTCAGTCTTTGCAACAGGGCGAAGTTTCGCCAGCGGTGCGTCCAACGTAGATGCATGATTCGAAAGTGCTATCGCAGATTCATTTTCGGGAGACAGGTGGAATTTTCTGGGCTCAAAGGCCCACACTGCAAGGCCCGGGTGCCCTTTGATTGAGTACGTTGCAGTCAGGTGCCAAATTCCACCATCAGCACGCTTGCTCGACCAGGTGAGGATCGTAGCCCCGTTAGCCTCGAGGCGGCTTGCGATTAGGCTGCCAAACTCCTCTTGAATATCGTCATTAAATCGATCGCCTGCAATTGTTATGCGAATAGCCAGAGCGCTTTGAACAATATGCGCAAGTTCATCTAGAACAGGTTGGGCGAATTTTTCAACGAATTCCAGGTCGGAACCGGTTGAGGCCGCGAGTTCTTCAATTGTTTCTCCCGAGCGCACGCGGTCTTGAATTTCGCGAGGTGTGATTGTGAGCTCTGATGGTTTTGACGATGATGCGTGCCTCAACGCCTGACGTAGTGCTTCGTCGGCTAGAACCCGATACTTCTCACCTTCAAGGCTTTCAAAGACAACGGTTCCGTCTTCGTAACCAACCAGCCGAAGATCTCGCATGATTTGACCTTTCAATCTTTAGGTCAGTTTGCCATTTGGGTGCGCTTTTGCCTCGGAGGCGGTTCGGTGTGCCGATTTCGGAACATTATCGTCTTTCAAACTGTTTGGCATGACTGAGCGTGTTTGTGTTTGATTTTCAGAGTGAAATGGGTCAAACTATGCGCGATTTATGTTGGTTCAACTAAGAGAGGCTGGCTAATGGCCACCGATTACGACGCACCTAGAAAGAACGATGACGACACCGAGTCCATCGAAGCCATCAAGGAGCGCATCCCCGAGAAGATCGCTAGTTCTCCGGACATCGATGAAGCAGATCACGGCGACGGGTTTCCTCACCTCGAGATAGTTCAGGAAGACCTTGACGTCGTCGTCATTCCCGCTATGGATGATGAGTTCACATGCTCAGAGTGCTTCATTGTGAAACACCACAGCTTGCTGAGCCGAAAGAAGAAGACAGGCCCCGTTTGCAGTGAGTGCGACAGTTAGGGTCACCAGAACTTGTTCTGAAGATAAGGAAGTCACCATTTGGTGGCTTCTTTATTTTTTTAGCAGCTCCATGATTTCGCGAGGCTTTCGAGTCGAAAAGAGCCAATACGGGGTCGGGTCTCGATCATCTTTGATAAACACCTTGAGCATGTATTTTGCGCTGGGCTGAAAGGAGGTAAAAGCTCGCGCGTGTAGTTTCGGTCCGCGTTCGTAGCGCGACTCCTTGAAACTAATGAGTTGCACCTGTCCCAGGTGCGACATGTCAACTTTCGCTTTTCCGACGAAGAGCGTTCTCTTGCCGTCTGCATCAAGAATAGAAATGCGAGGCGATCCGGCCAGGACGGCTACCAGAGTCACCACGAAGCCAATCGCACCAAAGAACACTGCCGCAATAACATCGGTGAGGGGCGTAAGAATCAGAGTAATGATGGGAAACACGGCTAATACAGGCAACGTGGCTAAGACTGAAGGCAGCACTGCCTCTTGATAAACCAAATTAGGGGTCTGCTTCGAGGTTTGTTCCATGAGATTAGATTACGCTCTACACATGACAAACCCTGTGCCTGTCCTTCTCGTTTGCGATGATGAGTTCGTGCCGGTCTACGCAAAGGCCGGCGACGCCGGAGCAGACTTACGTTCTGTCGAAGTTTCGCTAATCAAATCTGGTCAACGGGCTTTGGTGCGAACCGGGGTTCGCATTGCTCTCCCCGATGGCTATGTTGGTCTCGTTCACCCTAGGTCTGGCTTGGCACTCAAACACGGGATCACCGTTCTGAATAGCCCGGGTACAATCGACGCTGGTTACCGAGGAGAGATCATGGTGACTCTCTTCAACTCCAGCAGTGAAGACTTCGAAATCAATGTCGGCGACCGTATTGCCCAGTTGCTAATTCAAGAAGTTTCACGAGCTAACTTCATCCGGGTAGAGACTCTGCCAGACAGCGACCGCTCGGACACAGGTTTTGGGTCGACGGGAACGAAATAATGAATGATTACAATCGAGAACAACTTGGTCCTTTCGATGTCTCCGAACTAGGGCTGTTAGAGAACTACATCGACTTTGGGGCAGTTCTCATCCCCGCAGACAACTCTGAGCTGTCACTTCGCATTGAAGTTGAAGAAAGCACAGGTCGCCTGGTCGCTGTAACTTTAGAACTTTTTGAATCGACTCTTCAGGTGACGGCTTTTTCAGCGCCAAAGAACGATGGCGTTTGGGCCGAAGTTCGAGACCAGCTTGCGCAAACCATCACCTCTCAGGGGGGCGAAGCGAGACTTGTTCCAAGTGGTTTTGATGAAGCACTTTTGGCCAAGTTGCCAAATTCAGAGTTTCCGAATGAGTTTCGTGACGTGAAGTTCATCGGGGTCGACGGACCTCGTTGGTTTTTGCGCGGATTGATTGAGGGCCAAGCCCTTCATGATGTGGCTGTCGAATCAGCTATCGATGGGCTCTTTAGGTCAATCGTGGTCAACCGTGGTGAAACCGCAATGCCGCCTAGAGAAATGCTAGACCTCACTATGCCGCCCGGAAACATAGCCCCGCCAAGAGGATTTTGATGGCTCAACAGGAATTTGCCGCTCGTTGGCTAGGTCTTGAAAGAGACTCTTCTGGAGAATTCGTCTTAACTGTTCGTTCGCTTATAAAGAGTATTGGTGGCAAATGGGGCCTAATCGAAAGCGCGATCCCTCCGATGTCGTTTTCAATTAGTTACGGGGCATTCAAGTCGGTCTATCTGTCTGCAGCGATTGCAGTAGGTCTAACCGTCCTGGTTATCGTGGGTCAAGTCATTCGCAAGCGCCCCATCATGAATGCAATAGCTTCGTTGTTGGGCATTGGTTTGGCGGCATACTTAGCCCTTTCGGGTGGCAAATCAGGGGCAACTGCGAGGGATTTCTTCTTGAAGGACTTTGCTGTAAACGGCGTTTGGGTGGCGGGTCTGTTGATTAGCATTCTGGTCGGCCGTCCGGGTTTCGGATACCTACTTCACGCTCTGGGTGACCTCGAAGATGACTGGCGGCGGTCGAAGAAAATCATTTTGCGGATGTCTCTCATGACGGCCTTTTGGGCAACCCTTTTCGCTACGCGCTTGTTTGTTGAGCTTCCGCTCTATCTCACAAATAATGTTGTCGCGTTGGGCTACGTCAAGACCCTTTTTGGTCTGCCATTCTTTGGCCTGTGGATTCTTCTGTCTTGGCTTCTGTTGCGCAGGTCTGCAATACGCAAGCCGTAGTGGTATTTTGTTCTAGACATAAAGATTCAAAGGAGCAATTTTGTCCAAGGTGAACAGCTTCGGCGCTGCCGACATCCTCGATGTTAATGGCAAGCAATACCGCTATTTTCGGCTTGACAAGATTGATGCCCACCGACTTCCGTTCAGCCTGAAAATTCTCCTAGAGAACCTGCTGCGAACCGAAGATGGCGCAAACATCACCTCGGAACACATCAAGGCTCTCGCAAGCTGGAATCCAAATAGCGAGCCTGACACAGAGATTCAGTTCACCCCGGCTCGAGTCATCATGCAAGATTTCACGGGTGTTCCGTGCATCGTCGACTTGGCGACTATGCGTGAGGCGGTTTCTGCTCTCGGCGGCGACCCCAAAAAGATCAATCCGCTTGCTCCAGCCGAAATGGTGATTGACCACTCTGTCGTCATTGACGTTGCTGGTCGCGAAGATGCCTTCGAGCGCAATGTTGAGCTCGAGTATGAGCGCAATGGTGAGCGTTACCAATTCCTTCGCTGGGGCCAAACTGCTTTTGACGACTTCAAGGTAGTCCCGCCTGGCACAGGTATCGTGCACCAGGTGAACATCGAATATTTAGCGCGAACCGTTATGACTCGCACAGTGAATGGCGAACTTCAGGCATACCCCGACTCATGTGTCGGAACTGACTCTCACACCACCATGATCAACGGGCTTGGAATTCTAGGATGGGGTGTCGGTGGAATCGAAGCCGAGGCTGCCATGCTCGGCCAGCCGGTTTCTATGCTTATTCCTAAAGTCGTGGGCTTCAAGCTCACAGGCAAAATCCCTACCGGTGCGACCGCAACCGATGTTGTCCTAACCATTACCGAAATGCTTCGCAAGCATGGCGTTGTTGGCAAGTTCGTAGAGTTCTACGGCGCCGGTGTTTCGTCCGTTCCGCTTGCGAACCGAGCCACAATAGGCAACATGAGCCCCGAGTTTGGCTCAACCGTGGCTATTTTCCCCATTGACGAAGTAACAATCGACTATCTTCGAGCTACTGGCAGGAGTGAAGAAGAGATTGATTTGGTCTCTGCTTATGCCAAAGCGCAGGGACTGTGGCACGACGCGAGTGTTGAGCCTATTTTCAGCGAGTACCTAGAGCTTGATTTGTCTACCGTGGTTCCTTCGATTGCAGGACCAAAACGTCCTCAAGACCGCATCGAGTTGAGCGAGGCAAAGTCCAAGTTTGCTGAGGTGTTACCTGCCTACAGCGCCGTGGCGTCGAAGCCGACCTCAGTCGAGGGTGCTGACTACACAATCGACAACGGGCACGTAACGATTGCATCCATCACTTCTTGCACCAACACAAGCAATCCTTCTGTAATGCTTGCAGCTGGCCTGTTGGCCAAAAAAGCTGTGGCAAAGGGACTGAAGGCTAAGCCGTGGGTTAAGACTTCACTTGCTCCAGGGTCGAAGGTAGTCACGTCTTACTATGAAAAAGCTGGACTAACAGACGACCTGAACGCTCTGGGATTCAACCTTGTTGGTTACGGTTGCACTACTTGCATCGGAAACTCTGGCCCCCTTGACGATCAAATTTCGGCGGCGATTAACTCAAACGACTTAGCAGTAACTGCAGTTCTTTCGGGCAACCGCAACTTCGAGGGGCGAATCAACCCAGACGTTAAAATGAATTACCTCGCTTCACCACCTCTCGTGATTGCCTATTCACTAGCTGGAACGATGAACTTTGATTTTGAGAACCAAGCCTTGGGGCAAGATCAAAACGGTGCTGATGTATACCTCCGCGACATTTGGCCCACTCCCGACGAAGTCCAAAACACAATCGACACGTCGATCAACAGCTCTATGTTCGAAACTCAATATGCAGGCGTGTTTGATGGCGATTCTCGCTGGCAGTCACTTCCGACTCCGGTCGGCGACATCTTTGAGTGGGATGCCAAGAGCACATACGTTCGCAAACCGCCGTACTTCGACGGAATGACGATGGAAACCACCCCGGTTCGTGACATAGCTGGCGCAAGGGTTCTTGCCCTGCTTGGCGATTCGGTAACCACCGACCACATTAGTCCTGCAGGTTCTATCAAGGCCGATTCACCTGCCGGAAAGTACCTCGTGGAGCACGGTGTATCTCGAGCCGATTTCAACTCTTATGGTTCGCGTCGAGGAAATCACGAGGTGATGATTCGTGGAACTTTCGCGAACATCCGTCTAAGGAACATGCTCCTGAACGATGTTGAAGGAAGTTACACGCGTGACTTTACCCAAGATGGTGGCCCGCAAGCCTTTATCTATGACGCATCACAGAACTACCAAAAGCAGGAGACGCCTCTCGTGATTCTTGCTGGAAAAGAATACGGATCTGGCTCTTCTCGTGACTGGGCTGCTAAGGGAACAAGCTTGCTCGGGGTGAAGGCAGTTATAACCGAATCCTTCGAACGTATTCACCGAAGCAACCTGATTGGCATGGGTGTTCTCCCTCTCCAATTCCCTGTCGGACAATCGGCAACAAGTCTGGGATTGGACGGCACCGAGGTGTTCGACATTCACGGTGTTGAATCTCTGAATACCGGAACCACTCCAAAAACTGTGAGAGTAGTCGCTTCTCCAAGCTCTAACTCTGTTGCAGGCAAACCTGTTGTTGAGTTTGATGCCGTTGTACGCATCGACACTCCAGGCGAGGCCGATTACTATCGCAACGGTGGAATCCTCCAATACGTTTTGCGCAGCCTAGTTGGACAGGAATAGCCGACCGACGCAACTGGTTGCCTTACGTATGACTTTTCTAGAAAGCATTAAGGGTCCTCGCGACCTTGATTCGCTGAACCTTGAAGAGACAAAGCAGCTTTGCGCTGAGATACGTGAACACCTGGTCAACTCGGTAGCCAAGACGGGCGGCCACCTAGGGCCAAATCTTGGAGTGGTTGAGACCACCGTCGCAATCCACCGAGTCTTCGATTCGCCGAAAGACCCGATCATTTTTGACACTGGCCACCAGTCCTACGTTCATAAGTTGCTGACTGGTCGCCAGGATTTTTCAAGACTTCGCCAGAAAGATGGGATTGCAGGCTACCCACAGCGCAGCGAAAGTGTCCACGATGTTGTCGAATCGTCACACGCCTCTTCGTCATTGTCTTGGGCTGACGGAATCGCGCAGGCCTTTAAAGCTACTGGGCAAGATGATCGGTATGTCATTGCAATGGTGGGAGATGGAGCTCTCACTGGCGGCATGACTTGGGAAGCACTTAACAACATCACCGACGATAATGCCCGCAAACTCGTGATCGTTGTCAATGACAATGGGCGTTCGTACGCACCCACGATTGGTGGGCTTGCGCGTTATCTAAATGAAATACGCACTGAAAAGGTTTACCGAAAGGCTTATCGCCTCTCTAGAGCGTTATTCAATAAATTTGGGTTGGTAGGCCGGCTCGCATATTCGACAGCCAGGGGAGCCGGCACAGGTTTGCTAGGTGCAATGGCACCGCGCGGCATGTTCCCGAACCTAGACATCAAGTACATTGGCCCGATTGATGGACACGATATTCACGCGATGGAAATAGCCCTGAGACAGGCAAAGAAGTATGCCTATCCCGTGATCGTTCATGCCATTACTCAAAAAGGCAAGGGTTTCGACCCTGCAATGTTGCACGAAGACGATCAGTTTCACGCTGTTGGGCAAATCAATCCGGAGACCGGTGAATCGCTTGAGGAATCAGACGGCAAAGCTACATTCACCAGCGTCTTCAGCGATGAAATAGTCCGCGTTGCAGACCGCCGAAAAGATGTCGTAGGCATCACGGGTGCGATGTTGATACCGGTCGGTTTAGACAAGTTCGCCAAAAAATATCCGTCGCGAGTCTTCGACGTTGGAATTGCAGAACAGCACGCTGTCGCATCTGCCGCCGGAATGGCCTTCGGAGGACTTCACCCAGTAGTTGCAATCTATGCAACTTTCGCCAATCGCGCTTTCGACCAGTTACTTATGGACGTGGCACTTCATAAGGCGGCAGTCACGCTTGTACTAGACCGAGCCGGGGTCACCGGCCCTGATGGAGCCAGTCACCACGGTATGTGGGATCTGGCAATCTTGCAGGTCGTGCCGGGTATCCGTATCGCAGCACCTCGCGATGGCGCGACACTCCGCGAAGAGCTTAATGAAGCGGTGGATTACAGTGGAGGACCAACCGTTGTTAGGTTCCCGAAGGGATCGACCGGCAGCGACATTGTGGCCATTCGCCGCACCGGTGATGGTGTAGATGTTCTACGCGAATCTGCTGCTAAAGACGTCTTGATTGTTGCCGTTGGTTCAATGGCATCTACCGCACTAAAGGTTTCTGAGCTTCTTGAAGCTCAGGGGATTGGTTGCACTGTTGTCGATCCCCGATGGGTGGTTCCTGTGGCCGCATCAGTTCTAGAGCTATCGGCCCGCCATCGTCTTGTAGTAACTATTGAAGATGGAGTCAAGGTCGGTGGAGTTGGCACTCGCGTGCGCCAGGATCTCAGGACCGCGCAGATTGATACCGCTGTCACTGAGCTAGGGCTCCCTGATGAGTTTTTGGAGCACGCATCTCGCTCAGAAATTCTTGAAAGAATTGGGCTTACGCCTCAAGCGATAGCAAGAGACATTGTTGCTCAGGTAGTTGGCGCGAGAATTCCTCACGCAAAGCCACTTGACGAGATCAGTCTTGAGTCTCGCCAACCAAAGGCAAATTAAGGGCCTCTGCAACTGCGGAGGCGATTAATTCGACCTGCCATAGTCGTGCACCAAGTCCAAGAAGTTGATTCGAAACCTTCTCGCTGGTCAAACCTAATGGCTGCCAACACAGCTGACGAATGGTGTCGGGCGAGACCAAGTTTTCAACTGGAACGTTCAACTCTTCAGCTCGCTTGACTACAGCGGCTCTAACATTCTTAAGACGCGCGTCTGCATCAGGGTATTTTTGAGGCCATGATCGGTGATTCGGAATGCCAGTATGAGGGGATCTCAAGCTTGGTAAATCGCGCGAAGCGAGACCTTTTTCAATCGCCGCCCACCAAGTGTCGATGTAACTTCGGCTAGCGCGCCCGGCAAATTTGCGATTGGCAGCCAATGCTGCACGATTTGTGTGTTTTGCTGTGGCAGCTTCTACTAACGATGCGTCAGGAACTAGTCGACCGGGCGATACGTCAAGTTTTATGGCAAGAGCTTCGCGTGCCTCCCAAAGACTCTTAGCTACTGCCAGCACCTGGGCGTCTTTGACAGCACTCAACCCCGACATCGTGCGCCACTTGTCCAGATTCGGTGCCTTGGGCTGAAACTTAGTCGCATTTTCGAACTCAGTTTCAGCCCAAGTTAGTTTGCCTTGTTGTTCAAGAAGTTCTTTGAGAGCGTCTCTCAAATCTATGATCACGTCAACATCCAATGCGGCGTAGTTCAGCCAGTCATCACGCAAAGGTCTGGTGGACCAGTCAACGGCAGAGTGTTCCTTTGCCAGCCGAATTCCCAGGAGAGCCTCGCACGCTGCGCCAAGCCCAACTCTTTCTAGGTTTGCCAGTCTTGCTGCGAGTTCGGTGTCAAAGAGTTTCTTTGGTCTCAATCCCAACTCGCTTAGGCAAGGTATGTCCTGCGACGCCGCATGTAGGACCCATTCGCACTCATTTAGAAAATCGGCGAGCTCCTCAAATACGTGGGCATCATCGACCAAAACGGCAATGGGATCAATTAGAAGGATCGGGCCACCTCTTCGAAAGATTTGGACAAGATAGGCGCGATTCGAATATTTGAAACCAGACGCCCTCTCGGCGTCCACCCCAACTGGACCTTGCAATGCAGCGAGAACTTTTATACCAGATCGAAGAGAAGACGCGTCATCCACATAAAGAACCTGTTCGGCGCGCGGTTTTTCCAATAGTGGAAGATCTACAGCGTCGTTTGTTTCGCTAGGCACGTTTATCGATGCGGCTTAGATTCTCGTTTTGCAGTGGATGCCCGGACATCATGCAAATCAGATTTTGCCAAGCACTGAGGTGTGCAGCTAGCGAGTAATCGAGTGGACTCCATGAAGCCCTAAGTTCAACCTCCGAATGGTCTTTCTGGTTTGCAAGTGAACCGTAACCGGTGGAGATAACCCTCGTCGCTGTGCCAGCCTCGGAGGCATAAGTGGCACCATTGTCTTCAAGTGCAGAGATTAGCCAAGCCCATGTCACCCCAGCGGAAAACTCGTCGGCTCCAATGTCCGTCTCAAGTGGTGACTTCGCGAAAATGATGACTCGAAACTTTGACGCCCACGACTCCTGGGGTGCTGTATCCCAAAGAAAGACTATTCGACCGGTTCCTAAATCAATTTTCTCGTGCGCAGAATCTGCCCTCACATCGCACGAGAACGCGACTGCATGTTTAGCCAAATCTTTGGGTGCAACGATCTCGCGCACTTCAACCTCTGGTCGAATCGCTGCGCCGCGCAGAGACTCGAGAGCTAACGCAAATTCTGGCGCTACTCCTAGTTGCTGTTTGATTTCGACCATAGTTATAAGGCTATTGCGAGAGCGCCCACACCCCTTGTGCCACGCCGCAATCAGGGGCTCAAGCAAGCAAGGTGCTTGGCAAGTTTCTATTCCGTTGTTACTCGATTCAAGACTAGAAAAGTTGTATCTTCGACAACTTGCCTAGAAGTCTCAGCGAAGCCTTGTACTCCAAGGGATGCAGTCAGGTCATGACTTGGCGAACAAATTGAACCGATAACCGTCAAGTAAATGCGGTCTATGAGCTGCAAGCCTGCAAGAGTTCTCAATAAGGTAGGGCCAGCCTCTACAAGGAGCCCAAGATGTTTTTTCGAAATCAGCTCAATGTTTGCCTTCAGAGACAACAAGTCTCTTGGTTCTATTCGTTCTAAGCCTGCTGGTGTTAGCGAACCCGGACGAGTAACCACATAGGTTTTGAATCTGTCCGATTTGCGATAACCCTCAGTTCTCGCGGTGTTTCCTCCGGTAAGAACGGCTGAAAAGTTGCGTCGCAGATGGATCAACACGTTTCGGTCAAGCTGGTTACTTATGCCGCGGCTTGAACCATTCTCGTCAGCCCATTCGCCCTGCGATGACATCACAAAGTTTGCAACTACCAGGTTGCTTGGTCCGTAATGTGACCAATCAAACTCCGATGCCTGCGACATTAGTTTGTCGCTTTCTCGCGAACTTGTCGTTTAATTCGGAACAACATCGCACGCATCCCTCGAAGGCGCAATGGCGATACTGCTTCGGCAAGTCCAAGAGTGTCGGCGAAGTCATCGTCGACCGCAAGTACCTCCGCTACTGAGCCACCGTTTAATAATTCGTGCAAAATGCTTGCAAATCCTCTAGTGGTTGGGGCCTCTGGCGGAGCGCTGAAAAAGAGTTCGACCTTGTCGTCTTGAACTTCTACAAACAGAAAGATAGGGGACTGGCACTCTTCCACCCGTTCTAAAAGATCTGGATGATCAGCGTATCTGCTTGGAAGTTCAGGCAAGTTCTCGCTGAATTCAAGAAGAAGGTTCAGGCGGTCTTTGACTGATGCATCCCGAAAATCTTCCTGAAGGCTTGTTGCCGAACTGTTAACACTCATTTGGCTACTGGAGCCAAACCAGGCTCTTCGCCTTTCACGATTGGTACTCCCACAAGAGAACCCCATTCGGTCCAAGACCCGTCATAGTTTCGCACGTTCTCGAAACCAAGCAAATACTTCAAGACGAACCATGAGTGACTTGACCGCTCACCGATTCGGCAATAGGCAATGACTTCGTCCGAAGACTTAAGCCCTTTTTCGCCTTCGTAAATGGAACTAAGTTCGGCACGAGGCTTGAAAGTTTGGTCAGTGTTAACAGCTCGCGCCCAAGGAACCGAAACTGCCGAGGGGATATGTCCGGCGCGAAGGGCGCCTTCCTGCGGGTAGTCAGGCATGTGCGTACGTTCGCCTGAGTATTCTTGTGGAGATCTAATGTCCAGCAAGGGCTTTCCAAAGTGAGCCAAAACGTCATCTCGGAATGCTCGAAGTGTCTTGTCATCCCTCAAAACTAGTGGGTACTCGCTTGGTTCAACTTCGGTTGCCTCGCGCGTGAGGTTGTATCCAGCGTTGGTCCAAGCCTCTCGCGCCCCGTCAAGAAGGCGAACATCTTCGTGGCCAAATAGTTTGAAGACCCACAAGGCATAAGCGGCCCACCAGTTGCTTTTATCACCGTAGATCACGACCGTAGTGTCGCGTCGAATGCCCGATCGCTCCATCAGGGCCTTGAAGTCTGCAGATCCAACGTAGTCACGGACTGTATCGTCGTTTAGGTCCGTGTGCCAGTCAATTTTCACTGAACCAGGAATGTGCCCCACCTCGTAGAGCAGGACATCTTCATCAGATTCAACAATTCTCAAATCGGCGTCATTGATGTGCTCAGCTAGCCACTCCGCAGAAACCAAGACCTCTGGGTGTGCGTATTCTTGAAACTTTGGTGATGGGTCATGCGCGACAGTCATTTAGGGCTCCTCAATGGATAAACTCGTCTTTAGACAAGGATAATCAATGCCCTATTCAATAGTGAGCGAACGGTAAGAAATGGCAACAATCGAGGGCGTTGTGAGTCTATGCGATCGATTTCCAGTACTCTCTCCAAGTCAGATGCTTGCCGACCTTGTTCCTCCGCGAGAATTCGAAAGTGCCACCTTTGGCAGCTACAGACCAGACCCTCGATTCCCCTCACAAGAGAGTGCCCTCAAAGAGGTTTCAAAAAATTTCACAAAAAAATCTGGCTTTCTCCTAAAAAAGAAGTCAGTACCCGGCGTTTATCTTGATGGCGGTTTCGGAGTAGGCAAGACTCACCTCTTGGTTTCCATTTATAAGGATTTCAAGGGCACAAAATTATTCGGTTCATTTTTATCGTTCACAAGCTTCATCGGAGCTCTAGGTTTCACTCAGGCTCTAGAACTATTCTCAAAATACGAACTCATTTGCATCGACGAATTTGAACTCGACGATCCGGGCAACACGATGATAATGTCTCGAATTCTCAACGAACTATCTACTAACGGCACGACCTTTGCGGCAACTTCGAACACTCCTCCTAACGCACTAGGTGAAGGGCGTTTTGCGGCCGCAGATTTCCAACGCGAGATTCTCGGGATTGGTTCAGCTTTCAGGATTATTCGTATTGACGGTGAAGACTACCGGCATAGGCCATTTGATGCGGAACACAGGGTTTTCACTTCGAAGGAGCTGTTGGACTGGACAAAAGACTCGAAATCATCTTCAGACGACTTTAGATCGCTTTTGAAGCACCTCAGTCAACTTCACCCTGCTAAGTATGGAAAGCTTCTTTCCGAATTGGATAAGGCCGTTTTTACAGACGTGCAGGCATTAACGGACGAATTCGATGCACTGCGCTTTGTAGCACTGGTCGATCGGGCCTACGAGGCGCAGGTTCACCTTCGAGGGAGTGGAATGTCTCTTACCGAAGTGTTTCCTGAAAAGTATCTCTTGGGCGGTTATCGCAAGAAATACCTGAGAGCTATCTCACGTCTCGGTGCTCTGGCCGAATAGATTTACAAACTCGAAACATTTCGTGCCTCTTTCTGAAACGTAGATCCGATTCACTTGACTCATGACCGCAGCATTGCGGTATTTGCTTTTATGAGAGAGGTAAGCAAGTGGATCAAGGAAATACGGCGTACGTGCTAATCACGGCCGCGCTTGTGCTGTTAATGACCCCGGGTCTGGCGTTCTTCTACGGCGGTATGGTCAAGGCAAAGAGTGTCGTCTCGATGATGATGTTGAGCTTCGGATCACTCGGACTCATCGGCGTTTTGTGGGTTATCTACGGTTACGCCATTTCGTTCTCGAATAAGGGTGTGGGAAACTTCGTTGGCATCGATGGATGGTTTGGCATTGATCTTTCGTCAATCGGTCTTACGTCGCAGGTTGCTCACGTAGCCGACGCAACTCGAAGCTATCCTGAACTCGCATTTGTGGCATTCCAGGCGACGTTCGCAATTATTACGGTTGCCCTCATCTCCGGAGCGATCGCTGACCGAGCGAAATTCGGCGCATGGATGGTATTCGCCGGCGTTTGGGCAACACTTGTCTACTTCCCGGTCGCTAACTGGGTTTTCAACTTCACCGTTGTGAACGGAAAGATTGTCGACGGAGGTTGGATCGTCTATAACCTCGGAGTTATCGACTTCGCTGGTGGAACAGCTGTTCACATCAATGCTGGTGCGGCAGGTTTGGCTTTGGCGATTGTCCTAGGTAAGCGCTTTGGGTTCAGCAAGGGAATCGCTCAACCTCACAACGTGCCTCTTACGCTTCTTGGTGCAGCTCTTCTTTGGTTCGGTTGGTTCGGATTCAACGCCGGAAGCGAGCTCGCTGCAGATGGAGTCGCAACTGTAGCCTTCATCAATACCCTCGCTGCTCCAGCCGCAGCGATGTTGGGTTGGATTGTTGTTGAGTATTTCAAGCACGGAAAGGCAACGTCCATCGGCGCTGCCTCTGGTGCCGTCGCAGGTCTCGTGGCGATTACTCCAGCCTGTGCATCTCTCGACCCAATGTATGGAATCCTCCTAGGTGTAATCGCAGGTGCTCTATGTGCGCTAGCGATCGACCTGAAGTTCGCTCTCGGTTTTGACGACTCACTTGACGTGGTTGGAATTCACCTTGTTGGCGGAATCGTTGGAACTCTCTACATCGGTATCTTTGGAAACGGCGTGGGTGCAGCATTCGGGTTCGGCTGGCACCAGTTCTTGATGCAAGCAGCCGGAGCCGGGGCTGTGCTTGGTTACTCATTCGTCATGGCACTCATTATCGGATTCGTAATCGAAAAGACCATCGGCTTCAGAGTCAAGGCCGAGGATGAAATTGCCGGCATTGACACTGTTGTGCACGGCGAAGAGGCATATGCCTTTGGTGCAGAACGCGGCTAGTATCTAGTTAGCAAAGAGGCAGGCGCGAGGGGCGCCTGCCTCTTTGCTTTGTTCATGATTATTACGAAAGAATCATTCAATGTATAGCGATAGCGCCACAGCCTTTTTGATAATTTGCTCAGCGATGGTTCTATTTATGACGCCAGGTCTGGCCTTTTTCTATGGTGGTTTGGTCAGAGCCTCGTCTGTTGTGTCGATGATGATGATGTCTTTTGGTTCAATCGCACTAGTTGGAACCCTCTGGGTTGTCTATGGCTATGCCATGTCTTTTGGGCAGGCAGGGTCATCTGGTTTCTTTGGTCTCGACGGCGTCTTCGGAGTAGATGTCAAGAAGCTGTTCGTCGAAGATGTGTTTAAGGTTGCACAATCTGGAAATGGCTTAGATCTCGTAGTCGCTGGCTTTCAAGGCACCTTCGCAATCATTACAGTGGCTTTGATTTCGGGAGCTATTGCTGACCGTGCACGTTTCGGTGCCTGGATGGTTTTCGCCGGGCTTTGGGCAACGCTTGTGTATTTTCCTATTGCCGGCTGGGTGTTTAACTTCACCACGACCAAAGGCGTCGTAACAGACGGCGGTTGGCTTGTTTACAACGTTGGTTTGCTTGATTTTGCTGGCGGTACTGTCGTAGAGATAGCTTCTGGTGCTGCTGCGCTGGCAGTTGCTCTGGTGGTAGGAAAGCGGTTTGGTTTCGCCAAAGGAATGCATGCGCCACACAATGTACCTTTGACGCTCATCGGAGCAGGCATTCTCTGGTTCGGCTGGTTCGGGTTCAACGCCGGAAGTGCACTAGCTGCAGATGGAACGGCTACGTTGGCTTTTGTAAACACGATGGCTGCGCCAGTTGGTGGACTTCTCGCTTGGTCGATTTATGAACGCATCACTATCGCTAAGCCAACCGCTGTTGGGGCCGCCTCGGGAGCCATCGCTGGACTTGTAGCGATTACTCCAGCGTGCGGATTTCTTACGCCCATGTGGTCACTCGTGCTTGGTGCCCTAGCCGGAGGCATCTGTGCTGCGGCTGTAGAGCTCAAGTGGAAGTTTGGTTTCGACGACTCACTTGACGTGGTTGGAATTCACTTGGTCGGCGGCTTGGTTGGCACACTTTTCATCGGGCTTGTCGGCGAACATGTTGGACTGTTGCAGACGGGATCTTGGCTGCAGCTTGGCAGACAGGCAATAGGAGCATTCTCTATTGGAATCTATTCGTTCGTGATGGCTTTGCTGATTGCCTGGTTGATACAGAAAACAATCGGATTCAGGGTCACCAACACAGACGAAATCGCTGGCGTAGACCTTATGGTGCACGGAGAGCAGGCATACTCCGAGGCAGACCCAAGATGGACCTGGAGGCCCTAAGCCCCAACCGGGTTGAGTTTAATCATGCTCACGAAAATGCATGCAACGAATAGTCCGCCCCAAATGGCAAATCGGTAGAGGATTTTTCGCTTCTTGGCAGGTTCATAGGACGGCCATCTGTCTCTAAGGTTTCCAAAAACCACCCCAAAGAAGACCACGAAAGTGCCAACAAACAGCGCGAAGGTGAGAACGGTAAAAAGCGCTGCGAGCAGAAACTCGAGCAGCGAACCTTTTCCAACATCGAAATGCATGTGGGCGTAACTGGGATCGAACCAGTGACCTCTTCCGTGTGAAGGAAGCGCGCTACCACTACGCCATACGCCCTGTTTGCTCAAGGTTATCAACACACCGACGTATTGGGCGAGTTTGCATCACTTGTCGGGTTGGGTTAGAGTAGTGGATGTTCGAAAGAACAAACGCGGATGTGGCTCAGTTGGTAGAGCATCACCTTGCCAAGGTGAGGGTCGCGAGTTCGAATCTCGTCATCCGCTCGAAGCGGGCAGTGGCCTCGTGGACATGGTGGAGTGGCTGAGCGGCCCAAAGCAGCAGCCTGCAAAGCTGTAAAACCACGGGTTCAAATCCCGTCTCCACCTCAAGCAGTACAGCATTAGACCCGGACGATTGGCGCAGCGGTAGCGCACTTCCTTGACATGGAAGGGGTCACTGGTTCGATCCCAGTATCGTCCACCAAAAAAAAACGAAAAAGCCCAGCCGTAGCTGGGCTTTTACTTTTTCGGTCTAGACCAGGTGTGTTCCCACCAAAGAGCCGATCCCATACGTAATACCCATAGTCAAAAGGCTTACTACGAGGTTTCGAACAATGCCAGGCATGATTTTGGCTGCCCCAAGTTTCGCGCCCACATAGCCAGTCAGGGCAAGAGAGGCAATTGTTACAGCGATCGTCACTGGGATTCGTTGAGCGACCCAAGGCCCGGTAACAGCAAAAAGTGGCAAGAGGCCACCGGCAGCAAACGACACAAACGACGAAAGAGCCGCCTGAACTGGGCTCACATGGTGTCCTAGTTCTATACCGAACTCGGCTTCGGCATGAGCCTTGAGGGCATCTTTGGCGGTGAGCTCCTCTGCAACTTTTGCGGCAACCTCTGGCGAAAGACCCTTTTCTTCGTAGAACCAGGCAAGTTCGCGCAGTTCCAGCTCTGGGTTGTCTCGGAGCTCTTTCTTCTCCAGTGCTAGTGCTGCTTTTTCGGAGTCTTTTTGCGCGCTCACCGAGGTGTATTCGCCGCCCGCCATCGAGATTGATCCCGCAACAACGGCGGCTACACCTGCGACCAGAATGGCTGATGCCGATGCGTTTGAACCAGCAACACCCAATACCATTCCCGAGGTCGACATGATGCCGTCGTTTCCGCCAAGAACCCCAGCTCGAAGCCAGTTGAGCCGCGCTGCCATGTCGCTTCGTTGAAACTCGCTCTTAGCAAGAATCGCCTCGTCGAGTTTTTGGGCCTTAGGGATTTTGGTTGCCGCTTTTGTCATGGCTCTACTCAAGCGCATAAAACGTCGAGCGCCTAGCAAGGCACACCTAACCCGTTGGCTAGGATTGCATTTGAAAGATTGGATTTTCAAGATGAGCAGCCTAAAAGTAAGCGTTGACGGACAGGATTTGACCGTTGAGCCAGGCACCTCTGGATTTGAGCTGTTTGCTTCGAAATCGATCGTTGCGATGCGAGTCAACGGTGAGCTCCGCGATCTAGCGCACAAGATTCAGGCCGATGACGTCATCGAAGGTGTTGAGATTGAATCCGAGGACGGTCTAAACATCCTGCGCCACAGCACCGCTCACGTTCTTGCACAGGCGGTTCAGAGCATCAACCCTCAGGCAAAGCTTGGAATCGGCCCTCCGATCAAAGATGGGTTCTACTACGACTTTGATGTCGCAGAGCCCTTCACTCCCGAAGACCTGAAAGCACTCGAGAAAGCAATGGAGCGCATCATTCGCTCTGGTCAAAGATTTGTGCGCCGAGTAACCAACGACTCAGCAGCGTCCGTTGAGCTTTCAAACGAGCCATACAAAATCGAACTGATTGGCCTTAAGGGCAACAAGGATGCCGTCGGCGACGGAGCCGCTGAGGTTGGAACTGGCGAGCTCACGATCTATGACAACTTTGACCCTCAGACCGGTGAAGTCGTTTGGAGTGACCTTTGCCGTGGCCCACACCTTCCGAACACGAGAATGATTGGTAACGGTTTCGCGCTGATGCGTTCCGCGGCAGCGTACTGGCGCGGAAGCGAGAAGAACAAGCAACTTCAGCGTGTTTACGGAACCGCATGGCCAAGCAAAGATCAACTTCGCGCTCACCTCGAACGTCTTGAAGAGGCTGCCAAGCGTGACCACCGCCGTCTTGGCACAGAACTCGACTTGTTCTCGTTCCCCGAAGAGGTTGGCTCTGGTCTTGCTGTATTCCACCCACGGGGTGGCATCATTCGGAAGGCCATGGAGGACTATTCTCGTCAACGCCACGAAGAGTCGGGCTATGACTTCGTCTATTCACCTCACGTAACGAAATCGAATTTGTTCGAAACTTCGGGACACCTTGAATGGTACGCCGAGGGAATGTTTCCGCCACTTCAACTTGATGAAGAGGTTGACGAGCATGGTCACGTTAAAAAGCAAGGTCAGGATTATTACCTGAAGCCGATGAACTGTCCGTTCCACATTCTGATTTTCAAATCTCAAGGGCGCAGCTATCGCGATCTGCCGCTAAGGATGTTTGAGTTCGGCACGGTTTATCGTTATGAAAAATCTGGTGTCGTACACGGTTTAACTCGTGCAAGAGGCTTCACTCAAGATGACGCGCACCTTTTCGTCACCCAAGAAGACATCGAAACCGAGCTACGAAGCGTTCTAGAGTTTGTTCTTGGGTTGCTCCGCGACTACGGTCTCGAAGACTTTTACCTCGAACTGTCAACCAAGGAAGACGGCAATCCGAAGTTTGTTGGCGACGACGCAATCTGGAAGTCAGCGACGGCAACACTTGAGAAGGTAGCCACCGAGTCAGGCCTGACACTCGTTCCAGACCCAGGGGGCGCCGCGTTCTACGGACCAAAGATTTCGGTTCAGGCTAAAGACGCCATCGGTCGTACGTGGCAGATGTCAACGATTCAGTTGGACTTCAACCTTCCAGAGCGATTCGATCTCGAATACACGGCTAGCGACGGCACGCGCAAACGTCCCGTGATGATTCACCGTGCGCTCTTCGGATCAATAGAACGGTTCTTTGGAGTCCTGACCGAGCACTACGCAGGGATTTTCCCGCCATGGCTTGCTCCAGTTCAGGTAGTCGGAATCCCGGTAGCAGATGAATTCAACGATTACCTTTACGAGGTCATTGCAGAGCTCAAGAAACACGGTGTCAGAGCACAAGTTGACGTGTCGGACGATCGTTTCCCTAAGAAGATTCGAAACCACACCAAAGACAAGGTTCCGTTCATGTTGATCGCCGGGGGAGAGGATCGAGATGCAAACGCTGTCTCCTTCAGATTCAGGGATGGAAGCCAAGAGAACGGTGTTCCGGTTGCGAGCGCAGTTGATCGCATCCTGGAGGCAATCAAATCTAAGGTGCAGGTATAGCCTTGGAGCAATCCAGCGATTTTGGGGGTGTGCCTGACGAGTTTCAACGACTCTGGACACCGCATCGCTTGGTATACATCCAGAGTGGGCAACAACCAGCCGATCATGAGTGCCCTTTTTGCCTAGCGCCGACAAGAAGTGACGAAGAGTCCCTTATTGTGCACCGGGGCAAAACGTCTTTTGTCTTGCTAAACCTCTTTCCTTACAACAGCGGACATCTTTTGGTTTGTCCTTACCGGCACATCGACACCTACGACAAGGTGACTCCAGAAGAAGTCGCCGAGATTGGCGAGCTAACGCAGCAGGCAATGCGAGTTCTATCGAAGGTCTCAGGTGCGGCCGGTTTCAACATCGGCATGAACCAGGGAGAGCTGGCCGGTGCTGGCATTGCGGGACACCTTCACCAGCACATTGTTCCGCGTTGGGCCAATGACAGTAACTTCTTTCCAATCATCGCTAAGACCAAGGCTTTACCTCGACTCTTGGGCGAAGTTCGCGACGAGATAGCGGCTCACTGGAATGCCGCCTAGCAATCGGTTCAGATTTCTTAGGTAACCAAACCAAGGTTTAGACTTGTCGCATGAGCGAATCAACCACAGGAACTTCACGAGTCAAGCGCGGCCTAGCAGAGATGCTTAAGGGCGGCGTCATCATGGATGTCGTTACTCCGGACCAAGCAAAAATCGCCGAGGATGCCGGTGCTGTAGCCGTTATGGCTCTCGAGCGCGTGCCAGCTGATATTCGAGCGCAGGGCGGCGTTTCGCGCATGAGCGACCCTGACATGATCGACGGAATCATCGCTGCTGTTTCAATTCCTGTTATGGCAAAGGCCCGAATCGGTCACTTTGTGGAGGCTCAAATCTTGCAGTCTCTCAAGGTTGACTACATCGATGAGTCAGAGGTGCTGAGCCCAGCTGACTTCGTAAACCACATTGATAAGTGGAAGTTCGATGTGCCATTTGTTTGTGGTGCAACCAATCTTGGCGAAGCGTTAAGACGCATCACCGAGGGTGCGGCCATGATTCGTTCTAAGGGTGAGGCTGGAACCGGAGACGTATCCGAGGCAATGAAGCACATCCGAACGATTTCGGGTCAGATTCGGGCCCTATCATCCATGGCTGAAGACGAACTGTTCGTCGCAGCAAAAGAACTTCAGGCCCCGTATGAGCTTGTTAAAGAGGTTGCGACAACTGGCAAGCTACCGGTGGTTATGTTCACCGCAGGTGGCGTAGCGACACCTGCCGATGCCGCTTTGATGATGCAGCTGGGGGCTGACGGTGTTTTCGTTGGTTCTGGCATTTTCAAGTCCGGTAACCCTATCGAGCGAGCGAAGGCAATCGTTAAGGCGACCACTTTCTTCAACGATCCAGATGTCTTGGCGAGCGTTAGCAGAGGATTGGGCGAAGCTATGGTCGGAATCAATGTCTCAGATTTGCCAGCACCACACCGTCTGTCGGAGCGTGGCTGGTAGCACTTGCCCATCCACGTTGGTGTTCTTGCCCTGCAAGGAGATGTGCGAGAGCACATTCAAATGCTCGAGCGCATTGGCGTATCAAGTTCTAAAGTGCGCACACCAAGCGAACTGGCAGGGGTTGACGGTCTGATTCTGCCCGGTGGCGAATCAACAACCATCTCGAAACTCGCTCGCATCTTTGACATGTTTGAACCGTTGCAGGCTGCAATTTCGCAAGGGCTTCCGGTCTTTGGCACATGTGCTGGGTTGATATTGCTTGCTGACAAAATAATCGATGGAACTTCAGATCAAGAGACTTTTGGTGGTCTCGACGCCGTCGTTCGTCGCAATGCCTTCGGTGGGCAAACCGAGTCATTCGAGACCGAGTTGGCTTTTGAAGGAATTGACGGAGGCCCGGTGGAGGCAGCCTTCATTCGCGCCCCAGTTATTGAAAGCGTTGGTCCCAAGGCCAAGGTGCTATCGAGTCTTCCAAACGGAAAGGTTGTGGCTATTCGCCAGGACAACCTATTGGGCATCTCATTTCACCCAGAGATTTCAGGCGAGACTCGCGTTCACGAGTATTTCGTGCGCGAGTTTGTCGAATCCAAATAATCTGTTTCGTTTAGAATTGCACAAATACATCAAATCTGGGAGCAATCATGTCCGGCCACTCCAAATGGGCTACAACTAAGCACAAGAAGGCCGTCATCGACGGTCGTAGAGCAAAGCTCTTCGCAAAGTTGATCAAAAACATCGAAGTTGCTGCTCGCCTAGGCGGACCTGACATTGACGGAAACCCAACTCTTTACGATGCGGTCCAAAAGGGCCGCAAATCTTCGTTGCCGAACGACAACATCGATCGAGCCATAAAGCGAGGTTCAGGCGTTGGGGCAGATGCCGTTCAATACGAAACCATCATGTACGAGGGTTATGGGCCAAATGGTGTTGCGGTCTTGATCGAATGTCTAACCGACAACAAGAACAGAGCCGCGAGCGAAGTGAGACTTGCTCTCAGCCGCAACCACGGAACCCTTGCCGACCCCGGGTCTGTTTCGTACCAGTTTGCTCGCAAGGGATTAATAGTTGTCCTGAAGAGTGAGACAGTCACAGAAGATGCCCTGCTAGAGGCCGTTATTGATTTTGATGTCGAGAACATCGAGGGCAATGGAGAGCAGTTCGTCATTACGACAGATCCAAGCGACATGGTCGCTGTGCGTCTTGCCTTGCAATCGGCTGGGATTGACTACGAAAGCGCAGACGCCGAGTTCGTTTCTTCGCTTTCTATTCAAGTAGACGCCGAAACTGCCAGAAAAGTGATCAAACTCATTGACGCACTCGAGGACTCAGACGAAGTGCAGAATGTTTATTCAAACTTTGATATGACACCAGAAGTTCTAGCTGAACTAGAGAACGACTAGCGTGAGCCTAGTCCTCGGCATTGACCCCGGTTTGACTCGGTGCGGTGTCGGGCTCGTCAAAGTCGACACTAGACGCAAATGCGAGTTGGTTCACGTCGAAGTAATCAAGACGCTCCCAACCGAGGGCTTGACTGACCGTATCGGTGCACTTGGCAATCGGCTTGAGCAAATTATTCAGGATTACAAGCCAGACGTAATCGCCTTGGAGCGCGTTTTTGCTCAGGCGAACCTTCGAACAGTTATGGGTACAGCTCAAATAAGCGGTGTCGTGCTCTTTTTAGCGAACAAGTATGACCTTCAAGTTGCCATGCATACTCCGACCGAAGTGAAGGCAGCGGTTTCAGGTTCTGGACGAGCAGACAAAAAGCAGGTTGGCGCAATGGTGGCCAAAATATTGGGTTTGAACGAGGTGCCAAAGCCTGCTGATGCTGCCGATGCACTAGCCATTGCTATAACCCACGGATGGCGAGGCATGGCATCCGTGACTGGCGGCAGCAATCAGACTCCAGCGCAAAAGGCTTGGGCTCAGGCAGAGCGTGCCGCCGTTCGAAAACCCATCGGCTAGTTAGGCTTTTCTCGTGATTGCTTCTTTGACTGGCGTGGTTCAGTCTGTCCAAAACAGTTCCATCGTCTTAGACGTTGGGGGTGTGGGTTACTTCTTGCACGTAACCTCGGGTTTCACGCAGCAAGTCGTCATCGGCGAATCAAGGCTTGTCCACACGGCACTAGTCGTTCGCGAAGATGCCCTCACACTGTTTGGTTTCTCAAGTGTTCACGAGCGTGAATTATTCGACTTACTTAGGTCGGTAACGGGTGTAGGGCCCAAATCATCGCTGGCCATACTTGGGTCCCTAACGACCGATGAAATATTTGATTCGGTCGCTACTGAAAACGACGATGCGTTCCGCGCGGTCAGCGGCATCGGTCCCAAAACGGCCAAACTGATCGTTGTAAGCCTCGCCGGAAAGTTGAAAGTTGGCGGGGGAGCGGTGAAGTCCAAATCGAACCACGATGGCTTAGTCGAGGCACTTGTCGGCCTGGGCTACTCAGAGCGCAGCGCGCGCGGAGCCATCCTAGAAGTCGCTAAGGGCGATGCGCTACCTCAGCAAATAATCAAGGACGCCCTGGCCCTCCTAAGCAACCCCAGCCGCAGAGAACCACAATGACTGACATAACAGATCCGAGTCCGGTCGACGCCGAACTAGCTTTTGAGTCGGCTCTTCGGCCCAAGAATCTTACCGAGTTTGTGGGTCAGCCTCAGGTTCGCAAGCAAATTGAACTACTTATCGCTGCGGCCAAAATTCAAGACCGGGCAGCGGATCACATTCTTCTCGCTGGTCCACCAGGTCTAGGCAAAACTACCCTAGCGATGATTATTGCCGAGGAGAGCCAGCGACCGCTTAGGCTGACCAGCGGTCCCACTATTCAACATGCAGGCGATCTAGCCGCGATTCTTACAAGCCTTGTCCCTGGTGAAATTCTTTTCATCGATGAGATTCATCGCATGGCCCGCCCCGCCGAGGAGCTCTTGTACCTCGCGATGGAGGACTTCAGAGTCGATGTAATGGTAGGCAAGGGGGCTGGTGCGAACTCAATATCGCTCGATCTCGCACCATTCACACTAATTGGAGCCACGACAAGATCAGGAATGCTTCCAAATCCACTTCGCGATCGATTTGGATTCACGGCTCATCTAGATTTCTATGAAGCACACGAACTTGCAGACGTAATTTCTCGCGCCGCGGTGAAGCTTGGCGTCGAAATAGACCATGACGCTCTAAGCGAGGTTGCAGGTAGAAGTCGTGGAACTCCAAGAATTGCCAATCGTCTGTTGAGGCGTGTTCGCGATTTCGCACTCGTACATGTCGACGGCAGGGTCACCAACAACTTGGCAACACAGGCTTTGGAGTTATACGAAGTGGATTCGCTTGGATTAGATCGCCTCGATCGCGCCATTCTTGAAGCTCTGGTCGTTCGCTTCAACGGAAAACCTGTCGGTTTGAGTACACTAGCGAGCGCTGTTGGTGAGGAGCAAGACACCATCGAAGCAGTAGTTGAACCGTTTTTAGTGCGTTGTGGATTGATTTCAAGAACGCCAAGGGGGAGAGTTGCCTCGGAGAAGGCCTATCTGCACTTGGGTCTTGCCCCGGATTCGTCGAGGCTCTCGGGGCTAGATAACCTATAATCGAATAAGCGCTTGGCCTTCTGCTGAGTGCATTATTTCGAAGGTCAAAATGCCACAGAACTTGCTTCCAGTCCTACTTATTGCCGTTTTCGCTGTAATGCTGTTTGTGCAGTCGCGCAATCGTCGTAAGCAGGCGGCAGCCATGTCGGAATCGCTTGAGCCAGGATGCGAAGTAGTTCTTACTTCAGGTATTTACGCAACCGTAGAAGCCATCGCTGATGATCGTCTAATCATCACGACAGCAGGCACCACCAAGATTGAGATTGCGCGAGGTGCAGTCGTGCGCGTCACAAAGACCGCGGCAGACAACAAGCCAGTTTCGGTCAGCTCTGCAACCCGAAAGGTGGCCGTCAAGAAAGCCACTCCAGCAAAACCAGCAGCCAAGAAGGCTCCAGTTAAGGAATCAAAGAACTAAAAATGGCTAAAAACAACGCTCTGAGGGGTGCACGCAAGCGCCTTACCTGGCTGATGATCCTTATTCTGGGGCTCGCGGCTCTTATCGAGGGCTATCACCTTGCTGGTCGAAACGCATCCTTCACCCCACAACTTGCACTTGATTTGCAAGGTGGAACCTCGATCATTCTTCAGCCAAACCTCGTGAACGGCTCCAAACTTCAAGACGGAACGCTCGAACAGGCTGTTGCAATCATTCGCCAGCGTGTTGACGCAACCGGTGTTTCAGAGGCTCAAATCACCACTCAAGGAACTGGTGACGCCGCAGTCATCGTTGTTTCTATTCCTGGCAAGCCTGATGACAACACTTTGAAACTAATCGAAGCATCAGCTTTGCTCGAGTTCCGCCCAGTGCTTGCAGAGTCTGCGGCCACAAACACTGCAGTCGGCGGAAGCGGCTCGGCTTCGGCTAGTCCATCGCCAGCACCTTCGTCTGCTCCACTTGCAACGAGTTCTGCCTCTCCAACGAACGCCAGCGACCTTAACTGGATCGATAAGGCTACTCAGTCCAAGTACGACGCCTTGTCTTGTCGTAAGACTGCAACGAGCATTGTTGCTGACTTCCGTAACCCAGGTCAGGTTGATGACCCATCTAAGCCCTTGGTTACCTGTAATCGAGATGGCAGTGTGAAGTTTGTTTTGGGTCCCGTCGAGCTCAGCGGAACCGACATCGCCGATGCAACCGCCGGAACCACGTCAACCAGCACCGGTGCGAGTACAAACGAGTGGGCCGTGAACTTGTCTTTCAAGACTGAAGGCGCAGCTAAATTCGGCAAAATCACTCAACGCCTTTACCCTCTCTCATCTCCTAGAAACCAGTTCGCAGTCACTCTTGACGGTTATGTAATCACGGCCCCTCAAACAAACGCTGTAATCACGAACGGGTCGGCTCAGATCACTGGAGGCTTCACGTCGACCGACTCTAAGGCTCTGTCTAACCAGCTGAAATATGGTTCACTCCCAATCGGCTTCACCGTTCAGAGCCAAGAGAACATTTCGGCGACCTTGGGTTCAGCGCAGCTAGCGAACGGACTTCTCGCAGGAGCTATTGGGCTGCTACTTGTAATCATCTACTCCCTCTTCCAATACAGGGGTCTCGCAGTGATCACAATTGGGTCATTGGCGATTGCCGCAGTCATCACTTACCTCATGATTTGCGTCTTGTCTTGGCGACAGGGATTCCGCCTATCGCTGTCTGGAGTTGCCGGTTTAATCGTGGCTATCGGTATTACCGCTGACTCGTTTATTGTGTATTTTGAGCGAGTACGCGATGAAATTCGAGAAGGAAAACCTCTTTCTGCCGCAGTTCAGGCGGGCTGGAAGCGTGCTTGGAGAACGATCTTGGTATCAGATGGCGTTAGCCTTCTGGCTGCTGTCACACTCTATGTTTTGACTGTCGGAAACGTTCGCGGTTTCGCATTCACCTTGGGCCTCACCACAGTCATTGACTTGGCAGTGGTTGTTCTTTTCACTCACCCGATACTCGAGGTGGTGTCTACCTGGAAGTTCTTCCAGAGTGGCGGAAGGTTCTCTGGCTTCGATCTCAAGGCA
The DNA here is from genome assembly GCA_903834635.1 of uncultured Micrococcales bacterium. GTDB lineage: Bacteria > Actinomycetota > Actinomycetes > Actinomycetales > Microbacteriaceae > Rhodoluna. The sequence goes on from CAILJO010000112.1 coordinate 28,593, forward strand.
GCAAGTTCTGGCTATATCGGGCGAGGTCATTTCAAAGTTGCTGAAACAGTGTCTGATGCAAGGCTGAAGAAGTCATCTAAAGAGTCTGCACGTCGTCAAACCATTGCCGAGCGCAAGGCTGCGGCCGTAAGCGGTTCCGATTCAAACAAGGAAGGCGGCAACTAAATGAGTCGTTTCTCTGATCTTGGCAACGCGCTCTACTCGGGCGAGCGTTCAATCAATTTCGTAGGTAGACGCAAGATTTGGTACTCAATCGCATCGGTTGTAGTGCTACTAGCCGTTGTATTGCCAATCCTGCAGGGTGGCTTCAAGTTCGGTATCGAGTTTCGTGGTGGTTCTGAATTCCGAGTCAGCTCGGTAGCCAACCAGTCTCAAGACATCGCTAAGTCGGCCATTAAGGCCGTTGTGCCAGCTGAAGACCCTTCGATCACAGTCATCGGAACCAACGATCTTCGCATCCAGACCAACCAGTTAACGGCAACTCAGTCAGAGGCGGTTCGTCAGCAACTTGCCACCGGCTACCACATCAATGCGAGTGCGGTTTCTTCGTCATTTATTGGTGCTTCGTGGGGTGCCGACGTGACATCTAAGGCCCTCGCTGGATTGCTTTGGTTCGTTCTTCTAGCAGCTATCCTCATGGCTGTTTACTTCAGAACCATCAAGATGTCAGCCGCAGCTATAACGGCATTGATACATGACCTTGTCGTGACAGCAGGCATTTATGGAGCACTAGGTTTTGAGGTAACTCCCGCTGCCGTAATCGGATTCCTTACCATTCTCGGCTACTCGCTATACGACACGGTGGTCGTGTTCGACAAGATTCGTGAAAACACGTTCGAAGTTGAGCACAGCGCAACGGCTACCTTTGCAGAGCGAGTCAACTTGGCAATCAACCAAACCTTGGTTCGGTCGATTAACACTTCAATCGTGGCCGTCTTGCCAGTAGCTGCAATTCTTTTCATTGGTGCGGTGTTCCTGGGAGCAGGAACACTAAAGGACATCGCTCTTTCACTATTTATTGGAATCATTGTCGGAACGTATTCAACAATATTCATTGCTGCGCCGATTTACTCTCACCTGCGAGAAGGAGAGCCGAAGTACAAATCGGCAGCTGCGAAGGTTCTTGCAGCCCGTTAGTTCTGAATGTTGCAAAGCCCTCAGGTACAGAACTTGAGGGCTTCGCATTAGGCTCTAGACGCAAGAGAGGTCACGATGAGCGATGTAACACCCACAGGAACTGTGAGTGCAATCCGCTCTGGGATTTCTAGGTTCTTCAACAAGTCCTCTGCTTACTCAAACGAGATCAGCGAACTGCTAAGAGTGGTTAAGGCCAATCATCCAAAAGGTGACACTGCGCTCATAGAGCGAGCCTTTGTAGCGGCTGATTTGGCGCACACGGGCCAAACTCGAAAGTCTGGGGAACCTTACATAACCCACCCGCTTGCCGTAGCCCAAATTCTGGCTAAGCTGGGAATTGGTGCGACCACAATTGCTGCGGCACTTTTGCACGATACCGTCGAAGACACGGACTACGACCTGGAAACTCTTCGATCTGATTTCGGTGACGAAATCGCGATGCTAGTTGACGGCGTCACAAAGCTAGACAAGGTCAAGTTCGGTGACCACGCGCAGGCTGAAACTGTTCGCAAAATGGTGGTTGCCATGTCCAAGGACATTCGTGTTTTGGTAATCAAGCTGGCCGATAGATTGCACAACGCGCGTACATGGGGATTCGTGCCTATTGAATCAGCCCGCCGGAAGGCTCAAGAGACCTTAGAGATTTATGCCCCTTTGGCCCATCGCCTGGGTATCAACACGCTCAAATGGGAGCTAGAAGACATTTCGTTCTCTGTGCTTTACCCGAAGGTTTACGAGGAGATCGTGAATCTGGTGACGCAGAGGGCACCCAAGCGAGACGATTTCATACAGACAGTAATTTCTGCAATAAACGAAGATTTACGCGACAACAAAATCAAAGGCAAGATCGACGGTCGTCCAAAACAGTATTACTCGATCTATCAAAAAATGGTCGTGCGAGGTCGAGAGTTCGATGACATCTATGATCTCGTGGGTATTCGCGTAATTGTTGACAGCGTTCGCGACTGTTACGGAATCCTTGGCGCCATCCACGCTCGTTGGAATCCAGTGCCAGGTCGATTCAAAGACTACATCGCGATGCCTAAGTTCAACCTGTATCAGTCGTTGCATACAACGGTTATCGGGCCAAATGGGCGGCCTGTCGAAATACAGATTCGTACGCTAGAAATGCATCAGCGGGCTGAGTATGGTGTGGCCGCGCATTGGAAATACAAAGAGCAAGCCGGAAAGACTGAAGCGCCTGATGAGGATCTGGTCTGGGTTAAGCACCTCACAGACTGGCAGGCTGACACGCAGGATCCGCGTGAGTTCTTAGATTCTCTTCGCTACGAGATCGGTGCGAAGGAGGTTTATGTCTTCACACCAAAGGGCAAAGTTATTGGCTTGCCTGGCCAGGCAACACCTGTTGATTTTGCCTACGCAGTGCACACCGATGTCGGCCACCGCACTATGGGGGCAAAAGTCAACGGTCGCTTGGTTCCGTTAGAGACCGAATTGGTTTCAGGAGACGTGGTTGAGATTTTCACTTCTAAGAGCCCTGATGCCAGTCCGAGCAAAGACTGGATGAACTTCGTCAAATCTCCCAGAGCAAAATCAAAAATCAAGGCCTGGTTCTCAGCCGAAAGGCGGGATGACGCGATTGAAATCGGCAAAGATTTGCTTGCCAAAGCCATGCGAAAGCAAAACCTTCCACTACAGAAACTGATGTCCGCCGACTCTCTAGTGAAGTTGGCTTCGGAGATGAAGTACCCCGACCTAGAGTCGCTTTATGCTGCCGTTGGAGATGGTCATTCGTCTGCCCAATCTGTCATCGAGAGACTCACCTCGTCGTTAGGCGACGAAGATGATTCCGACGATGCCTTCCAGCTGCCTGTTCGTCCGTCAAGTGCGAACAGGTCTCGAGCAGACAACTCTGGAGTCTTAGTTCGAGGCGACTCAGACGTCATGGCCAAGTTGGCAAGGTGCTGCACTCCTGTTCCAGGTGATGTGATTGTTGGCTTCGTAACTCGAGGTGCAGGCGTTTCGGTTCACCGCGAAGACTGCAAGAACGTCGACGAATTGATGAAACAGCCTGATCGCATGATGGAAGTGGCTTGGGCGACAAATGCCAAGAGCCTCTTCTTGGTTCAAATTCAGATTGAAGCTTTAGACCGAGGCGGCTTGCTTTCTGATGTAACAAGGGTTTTGTCTGAACACCATGTCAACATTTTGTCGGCCTCGGTTTCGACAAGGGCAGACCGAGTAGCACTGAGTCGATTTGTATTTGAAATGGGCGACGCCCAGGTGCTGGAGCATCTAATTAACGCGGTTAGACGAATTGATAATGTGTACGACGTCTATCGCGTGAGCAATAACTAGTTAGAACTAGCTATAACTACCTTTAGCCAAGCCTCACGAGCTTCTATTGCAGACTTTGCATCAGCGATCTTCTTGGCATCTTTTGACGCGGTTGCAGCGGACAGTTCGGTCTGAAGTTTGGCGATTGACTCTTCGATCTTATTCACAACATCGTTTGTGCGCGCCTTGGTGGCAGGGTCGCTCTTACGCCAATGCTCTTGTTCAGCCTCTCGAACTTTACGCTCGATAGCCTTCAACTTGTCGTCGGTCTCGCGAAGTGCCTCGCGCGCAACGCGGCCAGCCTTTTCCCAACGCTTTTGAATGTCCAAAAGCACTCGTTTGGCTTCGTTCAGATCCTTGTCAGCATCAATCTTTTTGGCCTCATCTAGCAACGCGAGTTTGGCGGCTAGGGCCTCAGATTGGCTTGCTGAAATTTCCTCGGTCTTCGCGCTTCTATTTGCAAAGATGGCGTCGCCGGCTGTTTTGAATCGCTCCCACAGAGCGTCATCGCCCTTTCCGGAGGTTCGCCCAGCGGCCTTCCAAGCGTCAACAAGCTTCCTGTACTCGATTGTTGAATCTGATCCTGCTGCAACCAATGCCTCGGCACTGGCAACAAGTTCGAGCTTCTTTGACTTCGCAGCCTTAGTAACTGAGTCTTGCGCCGCGAAGAATGCCCTCTTAGCCGAGTCAAACTTTGTTCTCGCCGAGGAGAAGCGCTTCCATAGGGCATCCGCCTCTGCTTTAGGAGCTCGTGCCCCGTTTTTTTGCAGGGCTTGCCAGTGTTCAAAAAGCGCCGTCATTTCTGCGCTGGCGTTTTTCCATATGATCTTTGAAGTATCTGAAGACAGCGTTTCAGCTTTGATGACGATAGTTTCGCGTTCGGCGAGTGCTGCCGCCGAGGCCTCTTTGTTTGCCTCTTTTTTAGCTTCTCGAATTTCTGCAAGCTTGGGCTCGATAGCGGCAATGCGGCTTCGGAGTGCAGCTAAGTCGCCAACGGCGTTTGGTTCGACTAAGTCTGCGTTTAGTTTCTCCACCGTCTTGAGCAATGATGCAGGATCGGCTTTTGCCGCAACGCGTTGTTCGAGCAGGCGCACGTTAGCGGCCAGATCATCGAACTTGCGAACGTAGAAGGCCAAAGCGTCATCTTCCGAAGCACCAGGAACCTGGCCTACTCGGCGTTCGATTCCGTTATCCATGACGTAAACGTTGAGATCGGCGTCGACACGACCGAACGAGACAGCAGACAATTTTGCTCCAGTGTTTGGGGTTTTATACAACTCTAGTGAAAAGAACTACTTGACCACTACAGACTTGATAATCGCTGGCGACACCGGTGTTCCGTCTGTTGCGTGCGTTCCGTCTGCCTGCAGGTCTTTGACACCGTTTGCAGCAATGTCAACGATCGAACGGATACCAGAGGTGACCTTGCCAAAGACGGTGTAGCCACCTACGTTGTCTCGTGGAATGGTCGAATCTTCGTAAACAATGAAAAACTGACTTCCCATACTGTAGGCATTGTTGCCGGTTCGAGCCATTGCCAACGACCCGGTTTTATAGATGTCGTCGAGTGGTACGTTTTCAAGCGGCCCCCAGCTGTAGCCAGGACCACCAGTTCCACCTGATTTGACTTTTCCTGTAGCTGTTGGGTCACCACATTGAAGAACATAAATTCCGCTAATTACGAGTCTGTGGCAATGGGTATTGTTGAAAAACCCCTTCTTGGCCAGAGTCACAAAGTTAGCAACCGCCTGAGGAGCTAGTTTTCCGTCCAAAGAGAATTTTAGGTTTGAGTTATCGATCTTCATGTCGCCGCTCCACAAGCGGTTCTCGGCGAGTGCAGGCTTAGGGACATTCGGTGAATTAGTTTGGATGGCACTGGATGTTGGGCCTGCCGAAGGCTTTGGAGTGCCGGGGCCGAAGTTGAAATAGGCGAACTGCAAACCAACAGCCACCACGATTGATGCGATCGAAACCACGATGGCAACGGAGTTGTCGCGCTTCTTTACAGATTTAGTGTCGCTAACTAGGGCATTTTTGACCTCGTAGTTCTTCAGACGGTCTTTTGCTGCCTTGGAAAGGTTGTTTTTGCTATTTGCCACGAATATCCTCCATGTACTGACCATAGAAGTTTATCTATGCTCGGGCTACGGTGTTAGCCATTGGTAGCCTTTGTTTATGAGTATTGAGTCGGTTTTCGCCAGTGCAACGCCGCTTGCTGCGCGTATGAGGCCTGAATCGATAGAACACATCGTCGGCCAAAAAGACTTCCTGAAACCAGGATCACCGCTAAATCGCTTGCTAGATGCGACAGCATCTGGTTCGAACAGCTCAGTAATTCTTTGGGGCCCACCGGGCACAGGAAAAACATCTATAGCAAATGTAATTGCGCTCAAGGGTCATAAGAAATTTCAGCAACTCAGTGCAATAAGCGCCGGCGTGAAGGAAGTTCGTGAAGTTATAGAGCAGGCAAAAGTTGATTCTGGTTTGTATGGACTCGCCACGGTTTTGTTCTTGGACGAAATTCACCGATTTTCCAAAGCGCAACAGGACAGCCTCTTGCCTGCCGTCGAGGCTGGGTGGGTGACACTTGTAGCAGCGACGACAGAGAATCCAGCATTTTCTGTCATATCGCCGTTGCTAAGCCGTTCCGTCGTGCTTCAACTTGAGCCTTTGAGCACCGATGACGTTACCGCGCTATTGCAGCGTGCTCTCGTTGATCCTCGCGGCTTGGATAACCATGCTGTCCTAACAGACGATGCACTCGCGAGTATTCTTCAGAGAGCGAACGGCGATGCCAGGCGAGCGCTCACGACACTGGATGCCGCCGCATATACTGCCTTTGTTCGTGAACCGAGCTCAAAAACACTTACGGTTCTGCCTGCCGATGTTGAAGCAAGCTTTGCAACTGCTTTTGCCAGATACGACAGAGCGGGTGACCAGCACTACGACGTGATATCTGCATTCATCAAATCGGTACGCGGTTCAGACGCAGATGCCGCGATTCACTATCTGGCAAGGATGATTCTCGGGGGAGAGGACCCGCGCTTCATCGCTCGTAGGTTGGTTATTCTCGCCGCAGAAGATGTGGGGCTAGCCGACCCAACAGCCTTAGGAGTAGCCACTTCGGCCGCCGAGGCGGTACAACTTATCGGCATGCCCGAAGGCCGAATCCCACTAGCTGAGGCCACCATTTATTTAGCGCTGGCGCCGAAATCTAACACGGCTTATAACGCGATCAATTCAGCTATTGCTGATGTCGAGTCAGGGCTCGCCCCAGGTGTTCCAAAACACCTTCGGGGCACCGGATACAGTTCAGCCAAAGGCTTTGGATCTGGAATTGGCTACGTTTATCCACACGACGACTCAAAAGGTGTTGTTCAACAGGTTTACACCCCCGATGGCGTCGCCGACAAGCAGTATTTTTTGCCTAAATCGGTCGGGAAAGAACGGGAATATGTGGAACTCTGGAGGAAGCTTCGGGCGATTATCCGCGGAGATTCTGCCTAGAACCTCTTGGCTTGCATAGATTTCGTGCGCTAAACTAAACCAGTTGCCATCCAGAGTTCTCAAGCGCGGCTGCAAGAGAACTCAGACGGAGACACCTAATAGCCGGGGTGTTGCATGGCCCAAATCGCTTGTGACCTCTGTTCAAGTGAAGACCAACCGCTATTACTTAATTTCGAAAGGACCTTGTGTCTAAAACATCACGTACCCGCAGCAAGACTCGTTTGTCTCGTGCGCTCGGACTGGCTCTAACTCCGAAAGCTGCAAAATACCTAGAAAAGCGCCCTTATGGTCCAGGTGAGCACGGACGCACCAAGCGCAAGACCGACAGCGACTTTGCCGTCCGTCTCCGCGAGAAGCAGCGTCTACGCGCTCAGTATGGAATTCGCGAAGCTCAGCTTCGTAACACATTCCAGGAGGCTAAGCGCGCCGAGGGTATGACCGGTGAAAACCTCGTTGAACTACTTGAGATGCGTCTTGACGCTCTTGTTTTGCGTTCAGGCTTTGCTCGTACCATCTCTCAGGCCCGTCAGATGGTTGTGCACCGCCACATCCTCGTGAACGGGGAGCGTATTGACCGTCCTTCTTTCCGCGTAAAGCCAGGACAGCTGATCCACGTTCACGCAAAGAGTGAGTCTATGGAGCCATTCCAGGTCGCAGCCGCCGGCGGACACGTAGATGTGTTGCCTCCAGTGCCTGGTTACCTTGACGTTCAGCTCGACAAGCTTCACGCGACTCTCGTTCGCCGCCCAAAGCGTGCCGAAGTTCCAGTTACTTGTGAAGTTCAGCTCGTAGTCGAGTACTACGCAGCCCGCTAAAACCCAAATCTAGGAGTTCTGATGAGTATTGGAAACATAGCCGCGTTAATTGCAGCAGTGGCCTTTGCCATTCTGTCGTTGGCTGCTGCTGTTCCACTCATCAAACTTGGACGTACCATCGATGAGGTCACGAACTCAATCCGTGACCTCACCGATGGCCTAGAGCCCGTTCTTGATGGTCTGAACGTAACTATCACCGAAGCTAATAAGCAGTTGGCAAAAATTGACCACATCACCACAAACGTTGAAGAAGTTTCACTAAACGTAGCGTCACTCAGCGCTGTCTTTGCTCAGGCAATTGGATCTCCGCTAATGAAGCTCGCCGGACTAGGAGTCAGCTTTTCTAAGTTGCTCCGCGGAAATAAAAAATAGGACACCATGCGTAAACTTTTTTGGCTCATTTCTGGAATCTCAATTGGGTTGGTACTCGCGAGGCGAATCGAAGAGAACCCTGCAGCCAAAGCAATCGCTGAGGACGTTAAAAAGGCTGCTCGCGAATTCGGTTCTGCAGTTGCCGACGGGTTTAATGAGCGCGAGATGGAGCTGTCCAAGCCGAGCTCACCAGCAAAACGCTCTTCAGCGAAAACCGCTGGCAAGTAGTCATGAAAACCGCTGAAATTAGGCGGCGTTGGCTGTCCTACTTTGAGAGCAACGGGCACACCGTTGTTCCATCTGCTTCGTTGATCAGCGAAGACCCCACTCTACTTTTCACCGTCGCCGGAATGGTGCCATTCATTCCATATATGTCCGGTCTGGTGCCTGCACCTTTCAAACGTGCGACAAGCGTTCAAAAGTGCGTTAGAACCCTAGACATCGAAGAAGTAGGCAAGACAACTCGTCACGGCACTTTCTTTCAGATGAACGGAAATTTTTCGTTCGGCGATTATTTCAAGCGTGAGGCCATCGGATTCGCTTGGGAATTCTTGACTGCAAGCCAGGACTCTGGTGGCCTCGGTTTCAATCCTGATGACCTTTGGGTTACCGTCTATAAAGACGATGAAGAATCTATAGCCATTTGGCGTGAAGTCGCCGATATCCCACTGGAGCGAATCCAGAAGCGCGGCATGAAGGATAACTTCTGGTCAACTGGTCAGCCGGGACCGTCTGGTCCATGCTCGGAGATTTACTTCGACCGTGGTCCTGCATATGGGGTTGAAGGCGGGCCAGAAGCCGATGAAGACCGCTACATAGAAATCTGGAATCTCGTCTTCATGCAGTTTGAACGAGGCGCGGGAGACGCAAAAGAAGGTTACCCAATAATTGGGGACCTTCCGAAGAAAAACATCGACACCGGAATGGGGCTAGAAAGAGTCGCGTTCTTGATGCAAGGCGTCGAGAATCTTTATGAGATCGACGAAGTTCGACCTGTTCTCGACCGAGCCGCACAGTTGGCTTCAAAAACCTATGGCGCCAACACGGAAGATGACGTTCGACTTCGCGTGGTAGCTGACCATGTGCGATCAGCGCTCATGCTTATTGGAGACGGGGTAAGCCCAGGAAATGATGGGCGTGGATATGTTCTTCGTCGCCTGTTGCGCCGAGTGGTCAGGGCGATGAAACTGCTTGGTGTTGATTCTCCGACCGCAAACGAACTCTTCACAGTTTCTAAAGATGCCATGAAGGAGTCATATCCAGAACTTGAGTCGGATTTCACGCGAATTTTGGCGATTGCGGTTTCCGAAGAGGAGACATTCCTTAGAACTCTCGTGGCAGGTTCTATTTTTCTTGATGAGGCGGTTGCCGCAACTCAAGCAACCGGTTCAAAAGTATTGTCTGGCGATTCTGCTTTCTTGTTGCACGATACATTCGGTTTTCCTATTGACCTAACTCTCGAAGTTGCTGAAGAGCAAGGTTTGACTGTTGATCGTGATGGTTTCAAGGCTCTCATGAACCAACAGAGAGACCGCGCAAAGGCTGATGCTCGCGAGAAGAAGCTGGGTGGCAACGACCTAAGCGTTTATTCGGAATTTAGAGCTTTGGGTGTAACCAAATTCTCTGGCTACGACACGCTTGAAACAGAGGGCAGAGTTCTTGGCCTTATTCGTGACGGAGTCTCGACCAAGTCGATTTTGGCTGGGGACATCGCCGAAGTCATTTTGGACGAAACCTCAATGTACGCGGAATCTGGAGGGCAGGAAGCAGACAGCGGTCTGATTCTTGGAGACGGGTTTGAGCTTGAGATTCTTGACGTTCAAAAACCCGTTAAGGGTTTGGTTACACACAAGGTTCAAGTGCGAAAAGGCGAACTTGCTGTTGGCCAAAAGGCAAGAACGTTAGTCGATTTTGATTGGCGGGTCGGGGCATGTCAGGCTCACTCTGCAACACACGTCCTTCACGCGGCCCTTCGTCAAGTTCTAGGGCCTAACGCTCTGCAATCGGGATCGTATAACAAGCCTGGCTACTTGCGCCTAGACTTCGCTTGGCAGCAGGCGTTGACTCTAGAAACTAGATCCGAAATCGAAGAAGTTGCAAACTTGGCGATTCGGGGTGATCTTGCGGTCAGCGCCCAGTTCATGTCACTTCCAGAGGCAAAACAGTGGGGTGCCGTTGCACTCTTCGGTGAAACCTACGACGAAAGCGTTCGCGTTATAGAAGTTGGCGGCCCTTGGTCTCGCGAGCTTTGTGGTGGCACGCACGTAAGTCGTTCGTCTCAAATTGGCTTGGTTTCTGTCATCAATGAGTCTTCAGTTGGTTCCGGTTCA